>NZ_JBIWJA010000066.1:0-22359 GCF_044764905.1 Streptomyces sp. NPDC093586
CCTCATAAGCCGCAGACTCGCCCGAGAAAGCACCCCGAACTGGCGCGACACCTGAAGCTCGAACCAAACAACCCTGCCGGGACAAAACGCTCTTTAAGGGCCCGGCCCGCCCCGGGTGCCCCGTCCGCGCGGGCGGGGCACCCGGGGCTGCGATCTCACGCGCCCGGCTTCTCCAGGATCGGCACCCAGTTGAACTCCGGGCAGAAGCGGGCGTAGGTCGTCAGCTTCCAGGCCGCGTACTCCTCCACCCGGCCCGAGCTACGCAGCAGGTGCTTGACCCAGGTGTGCGCGATGCGCTCCTCCAGCGTCATGGTCTGGTCGATCTGGTCGAGCATCCGGCAGGCGACGGCGAAGTCCTCGACCGTCAGCGCGCTCAGGTCGATCTCGATGCCCTCCAGGGCTAAGGAGAACACCAGCCGGGAGGTGGAGAAGCGGGTCTTGCGCTCGCCCAGGAACGTTGTGTGGGGCTCCAGGACCTTCCGGAGGCGGTCGCGGTCCTCGACCGGGTAGCCGATGCCCAGGTCCAGGTCGGAGGTCTCCAGGTTGAGCCTGGTGCCGAACGAGCCGACATCGCGGGACTTGTGCCCGGTCCACTCACTGATCAGGGCGGACGCCTCCGTGCGCACCCGTTCCAGGCGCTCGTCGTCGGCGCGCATCTGCTCGTAGAAGGCGCGGGCGCGCTCGAACTCGCCGTCGGTGAAGTCGTTCCGGTCGACCCAGCGCCGCTCGGTGATCGCGTTCAAGTCAAGTTCGGTGAAGGGGGATTGTGTCGTCACGCGACGCACCATACTCACTTCCCGAACCAATCCATCAGCATTTGCCACTAATTGAGAGGTAAGAGGTACTTCCTGTGAGTGCTCCGAATTCCCCCGCACGCCGCACCCTGGCCGGCGGGCTGTCCGTCCACCCGATCGGGATCGGCGCCTGGGCGCTGGGCGGCCCCGACCACAACCTGGGCCTGCCGATGGGCTGGTCCACCGCCGACGACGCCGCCTCCCGCCGCGGTCTGGAGAGGGCCTACGAACTCGGCGCGAACCTCATCGACACCGCCGACGTGTACGGACACGGGCACTCCGAGCGGATCATCGGCGACTTCACCGCTACCGTCCCCCGCGACACCGTGGTGCTGTCCTCCAAGGTCGGCTACCACCGCGGCACAGCCCGCCACGCCTACCTCCCCTCGGCCATGCGCCGGCAGCTCGAGACCACGTTGGAGAACCTGCGCACCGACCGCCTGGACATCTACTTCTTCCACAACGCCGACTTCGGGCCCGACGACCGCTACCTGGAGGCGGCCATCGCCCAGATGCGGGACCTCCAGCGCGAGGGCCTGGTCACCGCCGTCGGGGTGCGCGGCCCGCACCGCTACGCCACCGAGCGGGTCACCGTCGCCAAGGACCAGCGCGGCGACAAGTACGCCCGCTTCGCCCACCTCGCCGAGCAGATCCGCCCCGACTACCTCGCGGCCCGCTACAACGCCCTGACCCGCCCCCGGCAGCCGGCCGCCCCGACATCTTCGGCCTCGCCGCCTCTCTCGGCGCGAGCGTGCTGATCAACAAACCCCTCGCTCAGGGGCTGCTCACCGGCAAGTACGATCCGGACCGGCCGCCCGTCTTCGCCCTCGGCGACCACCGGCTGCGCAAGGCGTGGTTCACCCCCGGCGCGCTGAAGATCATCCAGGACGGCCTGGCGCCGCTGCGCGAGCGGTTCGGCCACACCTCCGCCGCCCTGACCCGCGTCGCCCTGCAGTACTGCCTGCAGCAGGCCGACAACGCCGCCGTCCTCGTCGGCTTCACCCGCCCCGAGCAGGTCACCGAAAACCTGACCGCCATCGGCACCCCGCTCACCACCGACGAACTCGCCTTCGTCCGTGACACCCTCGGCCGGCTCCAGCAGAACCTGGACGCGGCCGGCGAGGTGTTCCTCGACGAGAAGGGCGCTGGCCGATGACCTCTCCCGCCGAGCAACTGTCCCTGATCACCGCGGGCGGACCCGCCCACCGGCCGGCCGCCGACGCCGTGCGGCTGCTGCTGTTCAACGCCCAGCACGCCTCTGCTGAACGCTCGCGTCGCCAGGCCGAATGGATCGCCGGCCAGGAGGGCGCCGATATCGCCGTCCTTACCGAGGGGTCCTCCACCCGGGGCGGCGAGGCCCTCGTCACCGCGCTCACCGAGCGCGGGTACGCCACCGTGATCGCCCCTCAGCCGTCTACGCCCGACTACCGCACGGTCATCGCCTGCCGTTCCAGCGATGTCCAGCCGGTTCCCAGCCCAGTCACCGTCACCCCCCACCGTGCCCCGGCGGCCCGCGTCACCGTTGGCGGTCACGACATCGGCGTGCTGGGCCTGTACGTGCCCTCCCGCGGTCCGAAGGACCAGCGCAACGTCGCCAAGCGTGCCTTCCAGGAGTCGGTCACCGAGAGCCTGCCGCTGCTGCTCGCCTCCTTCCCGGACATGCCCGTCATCGTGGCCGGGGACCTCAACGTCATCGAACCCGGCCACCAGCCCCCGCACAAGGTGTTCGGCAGATGGGAGTACGCCTTCTACGACTCGTTTCAGGCCGCCGGCCTCACCGACGCCTTCCGTCATCTCCACCCCGACAAGATCGCCCACTCCTGGTTCGGGCGCAGCGGCAGCGGCTTCCGCTTCGATCACCTCTTCGTCTCCACACCCCACGCCGAGCGTGTCCTGGCCTGCGACTACGACCAGGAAGCCCGCGAAGCGGGGCTGACCGACCACGCCGTCATGACGCTGCGCCTGGGCCTGCCGTCCACCCCGGGCGAACAGGGCGAAGCCCCAGCAAAGAGGGCTGACTGACAGCCGACGGCTGCAGCGACCGAACGTCGGCGTTTCGGCCAACCTCCCCCGAGCCCCGCGCCCTTGTGCGGCAAGGGTCGATGCACTGCGCACCCTCGGAAAGCCGCTGAATCACAGGGCGTACAACGCGTCCGAAAGGAACAGGTGCTCGAAGACGTGCGGCGTCGTTGAGCACGGCGACGCCACCGCCACGTCCACGAGAGGGGAACACATTGACGCCAGCCGAACTAGATGGCGACATGGTCCCTGCGGACCTGATCTGCCGTAAGCGCGGCCTGTCCCGGGGCATGTTCATCGCCCAGGCCGCCCAGTACGGAATCGCGCCGTCGACCGGCGGCGTGCCCGGCCCCCGAGGCGCCAAGCCGTCCGGCCATGGAACGGGGAGCTGAACCGCTGGAGCTTCTTTCCCCCGCCTGCCCGCCCCCTGACACCGAAGGCGAGACGACTCCCATGCCACCCAGCTCCACCGCGATCCGCAGGACCGTCGAGGCGTACCTCGGCCGGCACCCCGGCGAGCGTGACGCCCTGGCCGAGCTCCTCGCCGCGCTGGACCGGTCCGTCGACGTGACCGCCCGAACGACGCTACCCGGGCACGTCACGTGCAGCGCCGTCATCGTCGACCGCCAGGGCCGGGTCCTGCACATCCGGCACCGGGCCACCGGTCTCATGCTCACGCCCGGCGGCCACATCGAGCCCGAGGACCGCACGCTGCTCGCCGCGGCGCTGCGTGAGGTGGCGGAGGAAGCCGGGATCTCGCCCGGGGCCCTGTGCCTGTCCCGGCAGATGCTCGGCTCACCGGTCGACATCGACGTCCACGACATCGACGCCAACCCGGCCAAGGGCGAACCGGCCCACCAGCACTACGACTTCCGCTACGTGTTCTATCTCGCCGGCGAGGAGCCGCCGGCGATCACCTTGCAGGACGAGGATGTGTCCGGCGCCCGGTGGCTTCCGCTGTCGGAGGTCACCTCGCCGACGCTGCGCGAGAAGCTCCTCCAGGCGCGGCTGGACGGGCAGCCGGAGCCGGTGAACGCCTCCGCGCTCATCCACGACGGCCGGGGCCGGTACCTGCTCCATCTGCGCGACCACAAGCCCGGCATCTGGCAGCCGGGGGCGTTCGACCTGCTCGGCGGCGGCCGCAGCCACGAAGACCAGAGCCTTGAGGACATGTTGCTGCGGGAGCTGTCCGAGGAGGTCCCCGACCTCCGGCTGGATGACCTGGAGCCGTACGCCGTGGAGACGGCCACCAGCGTCGACGGCCTCAGCGTCCCGGTCCAGGTGTTCACGGGCCGGTGGCGCGGAAACCCCGACCGGCTCCGGCTGCACGAGGGCGTGCTGCTGAGGTGGTTCACCCCCGACGTACTGGACCGGCTCCGCCTGAGCCCTGGCACACGCGACCTGATTCGCCGGCATGCGGCGGAGAGCCCCCCGAACAACGAGCAGGACGCGGTTCCCGCCGTGTGGGACGGGGGCAGCCGGACGGTGCTGCAAGGCATCGGAGTCCACCTCCACCTCGAAGACGCCGAAGGCCGGGTGCTTCTCGGGCTGCGTCACCCCGATGCGAAGTACGCGGGCGACACCTGGCACTACCTCGCCGGCCGGTGTGAGCAGGAGTCCGCCCTCGCCTGCCTGGTCCGCGAGACGGAGGAGGAGGCCGGTCTCCTCATCGACCCCATGGACGTGGAACTGGCGCACGTCGTCCACGTCATCGACAGCCCAGGCGCGCTGCCGTTGATGCAGCTCGTGTTCCGCGCTCGCCGTTGGAAGGGAGAGCCGGAGGTCCTCGAGTCCGACAAGTGCCTGGCCTGGAAGTGGTGGCCGCGGGATGAGCTGCCGGACCGGCTCGTCCCCTACACCCGAACGGCCATCGCCGCGATCGCCGAAGGTCGCCCCTACTCCCAGATGGGGTGGTGAACACGGTGAGCACACCTATCGGGAACCAGCCCGAGCAGCATGCCCCGTCCGTCCGCAGGCCGGCACCGTCGGGGGCGGCGAGGTGAGCGCCGAGTCCGACGTCATGGTCGTCGCCGGGATCCTGTCGCTGCTGTACCGGATCACGCCCACCGTGGTCAGCGAAGGTCCGGAGGGAACGGCGACCTGTAACTACGTGGCCGAGGACCACGCGGGCCGGCGGTGGTTCGTCAAGGCGTACCTCCCTGGCACTGACGTGGACCAGGAGCGCCGGGCCCTGGCCTTGGGCGAGGCGGCGAGGGCGGCCGGGGCTCCGGTGCCGGCCGTGCGGCGGACGGTGACGGGCAAGGTGATCGCGTCGGCGGGCGGGCTGTCGGTGTCCGTGGCGGAGTACGTCGCGGGCGCGGAGACGGCCGAGGGCGGGCTGTCCGGCGACCGGTGGGCCGCGGTGGGCGAGGCCGTCGGCCGCCTGCACCGGGCCTTGGCCCGCCATCCCGTCGGACCGCCACACCCGGTGGCGGCCCAGGAGGTGTGCGACATCGCGCGCGCCGAGCGGCGGCTGGAGGAACTGCTCGCCCACTGGGCCGCCGCACCGCCTGCGCCGGAGGGGTTCGCCGCCTGGGCGCGCCGCACCGCGGCGCGGCGTCTTGCCGCCCTTCCCGAGGTGGCGGCCCGCCTGGAGAAGCTGCCGGACACTCTGACGGCGCAGATCGTGCACGGGGACCTGGCCTCGCCCAACCTGTTGCTGCGCGGCGAGGCGGTTGCCGCAGTGATCGACTTCCGGTCTCCGGGGCATCGCAGTGCCGCGTGGGAGCTCGGCCGGATCGTGCTGGACCCGCGCACCGTGCTGGCCCGTCCGGATGAATGGATCCCGGGCCTGGCCCACGCCGTTGGCGCCTACCCGTCCGCGAACCCTCAGCTGCCGGCCGAGGACCTCCTCGCCGTGCCGCGCGTCGCCGCCGGCTACCTGGCCTGCTCGGTCTATCCCCTGTCCGAGCCGCTGAACGACCCTGCCTCGGTCACTCCGGCCCTGGAGGCGTACGGGCACGCCCGACACAAGGCCGCGACGGTGCTGTGGAAGCGCCTGGAGGAAGCCGAGGAGGTGCTCCGTGACGTCCTGCGCTGATCCCCCTGCCACACCTTCCGGTGACTCGCTGTGGCGGCACCGGGACTTCCGCCGGTATCTGACCGGTCAGGCCGCGAGCGTGACCGGCAGTTCGATCACGCAGATGGTGCTGCCGGTACTGGCCGTGCTCCAGCTGGACGCGACCACCGCCCAGGTCGCCTGGCTGGCGTTCCTCGGGCAGCTCCCGCCCGCGTTGCTCGCCCTGTACGCCGGCGCGCTCGCCGACCGGCACTCCAAGCGTCGGCAGATGATCGCCGGGGACCTGGTGAGCGCGACGCTGCTCGCCACCGTGCCGGTCTCGGCCGCGCTGGGCACCCTCACCCTCACGCAGCTCATGCTCGTCGCCGTGGTGCAGGGGGCGGCGAGTGTGTTCCACGACGCGGCGGCCATCAGCCTGCTGCCCAGCCTCGTCGACCGGTCGTTGATCCAGCGGAGCAACAGCCGGGTCGGCGCGCTGTTCGCGGTCGCCGCGACCGCCGGAAGCCACCTCGGCGCCGCGCTGACCGCGCTGCTCGGCCCTGCACGGGCCCTGCTCGGCGACGTCGCCTCCTACATGGTCAGCGCCGTGTGCACCGCCCGCATCCAGACCGCCGAACGCGCCCGCGCACGCTCGGAGTCCCGCCGGCTGCGCGGCGAGATCGGCGAGGGCCTGCGGTACGTGCGCGGCGATGACCGGCTGTGGACCCTGACCCTGGTCAACGCCACGACCTCGTTCGCCCTCGGGCTGCTCAACACCCTCTGGGCGCTGTACCTGTTGAGGTCCCTGGCGATGAGCGCGACCGCGTTCGGCGTAGTGCTGGGCCTCGGCGCGCTGGGCGCGGCCGCCGGAGCGCTCACCGCCCCGGCGTTGGCCCGCCGGTACGGACCGGGGCCGATGATACTGACCGCGCTCGCGATCACCCCGCTCACCCAGATCCCGCTGCTGCTCGCCTCCCCCGGCCTTGCCTGGCAGATCACGATCGGGGCGGCTCTCTTTGTGCAGCTCGCCTGCGCCGGGGCAGCGGGCACTACCCAGCGATCCATCCGCCAGATCGTCACCACGGCCGGGATGCAGGCACGGATGCAGGCGGTGAGCACCTGGCTGACGTCCGGCGCCCGGCCCGTGGCCGCGCTCCTCGCCGGCGCCTTGGGCACGTGGATCGGTGTCCGGCCCGCTCTGACCGCCGGAACCCTCCTGCTCCTGACCCCGCTCGTCGTCCTCGCCCGCTCCCCTATCCGCGCCCTACGGCAGATGCCGGACCCGCCCGCCGCCCCTCTGCCGTCGTCGCCCGCAGCCCGGACGTCCCCACCCGCCGTGCCCACTCCAGCGCGCACGGACGACATGCGGCACGAGCGCGCACTCGGAGGCGATGCCTCGTGAACAAGGTACCGAACTCGGCGGCGATGCCCGCTTCTCCCCCACCCGATCCCCTGGAGTGCACCGTGCTGAGCGACCCCACTGCGCCCGCCGCGCCCCTCCTTCCGGCGCAGCCCTCCGGCGACACTCCCAGGGCTGTGGCGGCCCGGGCGGCGATGGTCGCCCGGCTCGAGGAAAGCGGAGCGCTCGGCCCCGGACCGGTGCGAGAGGCCCTGCTCGCGCTGCCGCGCCAGATCCTGATGCCCCAGGCATACGTGCGGCGCAGCGCTCCGGACGAGACGCCGCCGCGCTGGGATCTGCTGGACTTCTCCCGTCCGGCCGACCGGGATGAGCTGCTGGAGCGGCTGCACAGCGGGGACAGCGTCGCGATCCAGCACGACGGCGAGCCGATCCTCGGCCGCGTTCCCGGGCCGCGCCGCGGGGGCGTGATGACCGCCATGTCGAGCACGATGGGCCTGACCGCGGACCTGCTGCAGCAGCTGGACCTGCGGCCCGGCCAGCGGGTGCTGGATGTGGGGACCGGTGCCGGGGTGACCGCGTCGGTGGCCTGCTTCGTGTGCGGCGACGCGGGCGTGGTCACCCTCGACATCGATCCGCACGTCACCGCGGCCTCCCGCCAGCGGCTGTCCGCTCTCGGCTACCGGCCGGCCGCCGTCACCGGGGACGGCACCACCGGGTGGGCCGCCGCCGGGCCGTACGACCGGATTTTTGTCTCCTTCGCTGTCCGCCACGTGCCGCAGACCCTGGTGGAGCAGCTGGCGCCGGGCGGGCGCGCCCTGATGACGCTCGGGACGTCGTCGCCGTCGTGGCCGGGCCTGGCCGTGATCGAACGGCGACAGGACGGGAGCGTGGAGGCCCAGCTGCGGGCGGTCGAGTTCGGTCACCGGGCCGGGTCCGGCTTCGACCGGCTGTTCCTGTCCGCCGCCTTCCGATCGGAGATCACCACGGCCGCCGGGTGGACGCAGCGCAGCATGCTCGCGCCGCCGGAAGACACGGCGCGCGGCATGTGGCTGGCCCTGGACCATCTGTATCCGGGCCTGGTGCGCGACTTCGGCGCGGAGGACCTGACGATCGGCGCGCCCGCGTGCCGGTCGTGGTTGCGCGTGCGGGCTGTCGGCCACCGCTGGTGGGACGTGACGACTGCGGGGCCGCGGGACCTCTGGGCGGAGATCCAGGATGTCGCCGGCCGGTGGCGGGCGGCCGGTGCGCCGGACGTCTTCCGGCTCCGCTTCGACGCCGACGGCAGCCAGTGGGCCGCCAGCCCGAACGGCACGCTGACCTGGCAGCTTTCCTCTGGCGAGACTGGAGATGCACGATGACCCGCCCCGATCGACCGGCCTCTGCGGCGGTTTCGGACGATGCCCTGTTCGGGCCCGAGGCCGCCGACTACGCTCGCTACCGTCCCGGCCTCCCGGACGCCGCGGTTCACCTCCTGGCCGCCACCCAGCACGGTGTGCCTACCCCCGTCCTGTTGGACCTGGGGACCGGAACCGGCCAGGTGCCCCGCGCGCTGCTGCCCGTCCTGCGCCGACTGGCGCACATCGACCTGGTCGACGTGAACGCCTCGATGGTGGAGGCGGCCCGCGCCGCACTCGAACCGGTCCGCGGAGCGTGCACGGTCGACGTCTTCACCGGCGCCGCCCATACCTTCGCGCCCGCCGTGCCCGGCCGGGCACCGACCCTGATCACCTGCTGTCGGTCCTTCCACTGGATGTCCCGCCCGGAGGTCCTGTCCATGGCCGACCGGGTAGCCGCGCCGCACGCCGTCGTGACGATCATGGGCGACGGCAGCCTCTGGACCCATGAGGCCGACTGGACGGCCGCCCTTCGGGCACTGATCCAGAGCTACCTCGGCGAAGACCGGCGCGCGGGCACCTGCGGCACCTACGCCGGGCCGGACCGCTCCTACGAGGACGACCTGGCGGACTCGGCGTTCAGCGCAGTGACCGAGCGCAGCTTCCCCGTCTCCCGCCTCTGGGCCCCCGAGGACGTGATCGGCTACCTGCGCACCACCAGCTTCGCCCGCCCCGCCCTGTTCGCCGGCCGCCACGGCGAGTTCGAGGCCGCCGCACTCCGTCTGCTCCAGGACCATGCCGGCGGCGGCGTCCTGAAGGAGGATGCGGTGTTCAGCGTGCTGCTCGCGCGCCGCCCCGGCGGCGCTGCGTGAGCGGCACCCAGCGGCACACCGAGCCGCTCGACGTCCACCTGATCGCCGTACGCAACGGGGCGGCCGGGCAGCCGGAGGTGCTGCTGTCCAGGCGGGCCGGTGACGTGTACGCGGCTGGCTGCTGGCATCTCGTGTCCGGGCATTTGGACGGACCGTGGGAGGACATGGTCACCGCCCTGGTGCGTGAGGCCCGGGAGGAGGCCGGTGTCGTCATCGACCCGGCCGATGTCCGGGCGGCCGTCACCGTGCACCACCGGGCCCCGGCCGGCGGCGCCAGGATCGGGATGTTCTTCGTCGTGGAACGGTGGGAGGGCACCCCGGAGGTCATGGAGCCCCAGGTGTGCGACGCCATGGGCTGGTTCTCCTTCGACGCCCTGCCGGAGCCGATGGTGGCGTACTGCCGCGCCGGGTTGGATGCCTACCGGGCCGGCGCGCGGATGGCCGTGCACTTCCAGGAGCCCGGCGACCCGATCGCCTACGACCGGTCCGTCGACCGGCTGGTCCTGCTCCCTGAACCCGCCGCGCGAGGCGCGGTCCCGGAGCAGGCGGTGCGCGCGTTCGCCGAGCAGGCCGTCGGCCGGATCACCGGGTGGACGGACGTGTCCTGGGCGCGGGAGGAGAGCCGCGTGTGGCGGGCGGCCGGGGCCGAGGGCGGCGAGTGGTACGTCAAGATCCACCAGAACGACCGGTTCCACCATCGTGAGGTGGATGCCCTGCGCAGCTGGGTCCCCGGCCTCGGAGCGGCCGCACCCCGGCTGATGGCCGCCGACCCCACGCTGCGGGCCGTCGTGCTCACCGCGGTGGGCGGCCGACCCTTGCACGGCGCCGTCCACCCGCCCGCGCAGCAGCGCCTCATCTTCCACCGCATCGGGCAACTCGCGGCGGCCATCCACCACAGCGCCCCGCCCCGGCCGGCCGCCGCCGGCCTGCCGCTGGGGAAGCTGGAGCGCCACCTCGCGGGCGCCCTGCCCCACCTCGGCCCCGGCGACGAGAAGTTCATCCGCGCCACCGCCGAGAGGGCCGCCGGTCTGACCCCCTTGATGACGGTGCACACGCATGGTGACTTCCAGCTCCGCAACCTGCGCTGGGACGAGGCCGGCGACGCTCTCTTCGTGATCGACTTCGAGCGGTCGGAAGACGGCCCGGCCGTACGGGACTTCGTACGACTCTCCGACGCCTGGCACGGCCGGCCCGACCTCTTCCAGGCCGTGATGGACGGCTACGGTCGCAGCTTCACCCCAGACGAAGAAGCTCACCTCACGGTCCTGTCCGTCCTGGATTCCGTCTCCGGGATCTCCTACGGCGCCGCCCACCACGACCCCGAGCTCATCGAGCGCGGCCGGCGCACGCTGGCCCGGCTCCGCGCCGCACAACGCCCCTGAACACCCACGCCTACGTACGAGGAGCAGCACGTTGACGTACACAGCCCGCGACGAGTGGGAGAAGCACTTCAGCGACGGCCGGGGGTTCCGGCAGGTCGGTGAGCGGGAGCGGGAGATCCTCGCCGAGCACGCCTCCGCCCCGGATGGTGGCGGCCGGGCGCTCGATGCGGGCTGCGGCACCGGCGAGCTGGCCGCCTACCTCGCCTCCCTCGGCTACACCGTGGACGCGTGCGACTTCGCCGACAGTGCGCTCGCCCGGGCCCGCGAGGAGCACACCGGCGTCGAGGGCGTGCGCTGGCTGCACCTGGACATCGAGCGTGACGATCCTGCCCCGCTGGATGAAGAGGGGTACGACCTGGTCGTCATGCGGCTGATGTACCCGTTCGTGCAGGACAGGGGGCGCATCGTTCACGGGCTGGGTGAGCGGCTCCGGGACGGCGGTGCTCTCGTCGTCATCACCCCGGTGGCGGAGACCACGCCCGAGGAGCGGCGCGGGATCGCCTTGGACGAGGACGAGATCGCCGTGCTCGCTGCCGGCTGGGAGACGGTGGAACGTCTGGACGCGGACGGCTTGGCCGTCCTGGTCCTGCGCGGTCCCTGCCACGCCAGCACGAGGGCCGTCGAGAAGCGGCCGACCACCGCTCATGCTCTGACCGGTGCCCTCGCTGTCGTCACCGATGACGCCGGCCGGGTCCTGCTCGGCCGCTCCCGCGGCGGCATGCTCGAACTTCCCGGCGGCAAGACCCGCGGCCCGGAGGATTTCGCCGCCGCGGCCGTCCGCGAGCTCGCCGAGGAGACGGGCCTGGTCGCCGACCCGGCGAATGCGTACGTGGTGACGATGCTGGTGGACGACAGCCACGGCATCCCGCGGCTCACGGCCGTCGTCCGCATCACCGCGTGGACGGGAACGCTGACCGACGCGGAGCCGGAGCTGTTCGCCCGCTGGGAGTTCTTCGACCTGCACGCTCTCGCCTGTGTCGGGGGCGTCTTCGTCCCGGCCGCACTTGCGATCGACAGCGTGTGGCCCGGCGTCATCCCGGACCTGCCGCCTGTGGTCTCCTACCCGCTCGCCGCCGATCGGCCGCCCGTGCCGGGTGAGCCGGCCGAGGCCGTCCGGCTGCGCCAGGCGATGGCCCAGACGGTCATCGACGGCGGCTGGGCCCCGTCCGAGCCCGTCCGCGACGCGCTGCGGACCGTGCCGCGCCACCGTTTCGCCCCGGAAGCGAGCCTCGCGGCCGCATACGACGGCGGCGACCGGGCCGTCATCACCCGACGCGACGAGACCGGGACGGCCATCAGCTCGGTGTCCGCGGCCTGGCTCCAGGCCGACATGCTCGAGCACCTGCACCTCGAACCGGGAGCGATCGTGTTCGAGGCGGGATCCGGCGGCTACAACGCCGAGCTGATCGCCCACGCCGCCGGGCCCGTCGGTCGCGTGGTGAGCGTCGACATCGACCCGTGGGTCGTACGCCGCACCCGCGCCTTCCTCGCGGAGGCCGGCAGCGGACGCGTCACCGTCGTCGAAGCCGACGCAGCCCTCGGCGCGCCCGCCCGCCTCGTGCCCCGCGACGGCTTCGACGGCAGCATGGTCACCTACAACTGCTGGGACATCTCCCCGGCCTGGCGCGAGCAGCTGGCCGAGGGCGGGCGCCTGGTCATGCCGCTGGAGATGGGCGGCTACACCAGGGCGATCGCGTTCGAGCGGCGCGGCGAGGTGCTGCACGCCCGCCGCTTCACCTACTGCGGCTTCGTCCGCGACCAGGGGCAGCAGGCCCGCCCGGCCCCGGTCGTCCCCCTGCTCGACGGAGCGCTGGCCCTGCGCTTCGACGACGGTTCCGCCGTCGGCACTCAGGGCCTGGAGGAGGCGCTGCGCGGGCGGCGGCACGAGGTCGCGACCGGCGTGACCATGGGGGCGAACTCGTACTTCGGTTCCCTGCAGCTGTTCGCGGCCACCACCTTGTCGGGCTTCTGCCGGCTGGCCGTCCACCAGGAGTCCGCCGAGGCGGTGACCGGCATCGCGAAGGACCGCGACGCCCCCGCGATCCTCGGCGAGGCCTCGCTGGCCTACCTGATCCACGTCCAGACCAAGGACAGCGACCGCCGGGAAGACAAGGGGTGGGAGTGGTTCGCGTACGCCTTCGGCGAGCAGGGGCCCGAGCTCGCCGAGCGACTGGTGGCCACGGTGCTGGCCTGGGACCGACACATCCGCGCCGAGGCCAACGACGAGCACGCCGATCCCGTCCTGACGGTCCACCCGGCCGGCACGCCCGACGATGCACTGCCCGCCGGCGACGTCCTGGACAAGGTGAACTGCCGGATGGTGTTCCGATGGCCGGGTCGTGACGTTGTGCTGCCCGGGCCCGTTGAGCGTCCGGTGGCCGACGCTGTGGCGGAGGGGGTGTGACGGTGGAACGGGCCGTGTGTCAGGCGGTGTTCGTCGCTCCGGCGGAGCGCGACGAGCGGGACCAGATGCGGCGCGCGCACGCGGCCGCCGCGCAGCAGTTCAGGGTGTCCGCGTCGGGGTCGGAGGTGTGGGGGTGGCAGGGCCGCACCCTGGGGCGGCGGGCCGGGGACTGCTGGCTGCGCATCGTCTCCGCCGAGGCCGACAAGGCGGGCGGACGGCTGTGGGAGGGGACGGCGAGTGCTGACATGCGCGTGCCCCGGTCGGTGCCGCGGCCGCGGCTTCGCGGCGTCCTCGACTGGACTTCCCGGGACGTCGCCTACCGGGCCGAGCTCACCGAGTACGTACCCGTCCCACCGGTCACCAGCGGCACTCCCGTCCTCGACCAGGACGTCGCTCTGCCCGACTCGTGGTGGGCGGAGCTGAAGTCCGCGCTCGGGACGCTCGCGATGGTGCCCACCGACCGGGAATCGGTACGGCAGAACTGGGTCGACCGGAACTTCCGCCGCTTCCTCGGCATCGATCCCGTCCGGATCCGGGAGACGACGACCGGGCACGCCGATCTGCACTGGGCGAACCTGACACGTGCGCCCCTGGTCCTGATGGACTGGGAGAACTGGGGCCGGCTTCCCGTCCCCACGCCCTGACCAGCCCCGACGGCCTGGAGAAACCCATGCCCCGCCCACGCGTCGACGTCGTCGTTCTGACCATGAACGATCGCCCTGCCGAGGAAGGAGCCGCGCAGGCGACCCTCCTTGCCCAGGGCGGCGTCGACGTGCGGGTGGTGGTGGTGGTCGGCAACGGCTGCAAGCCCGAGGCCGTACCGGCCGGTGCGCTCACCGTGTGCCTGCCCGAGAACATCGGCATCCCCGGCGGTCGCAACGCCGGCGCCGCCGCGCTGCGCGACGCGGGCGATCCGGCCGAGTGGCTGTTCTTCCTCGACAACGACGCCACCTTCCCCCGCCCCGATGTCCTTGCCCGGCTCGTCGCCGAGGCCGAGCGGCACCCAGAAGCCGCCTGGGTGCAGCCCCGGCTGACCGGCCCGGACGATGTGACCACGCCACGCCGATGGGTCCCCCGGCTACACGCCTCAAACCCGGGACGGCCGGGGAAGGTCGCCTCGATGACCGAAGGTGTCGTCCTGATCCGGCGCGACGCCTTCGACGCGGCAGGCGGGTGGGAGGATCAACTCTTCCTGTACCACGAGGGGTTCGACCTGGCCTGGCGGCTGTACGAGGCGGGCTGGAGCGGCTGGTACGCGGCCTCGATCCGCATGCACCACCCCCTCACCCAACCCGCCCGCCACGCGCTGTACCACCGGCTCGCCGCCCGCAACCGGATCTGGATCGCCCACCGCAACCTCCCCGCCCCACTCCTCCCCCTCTACCTGGGCACGTGGACCGCGATCACCTTGGCCCGGGCCGTGCGCGGCGGCGGACTGGGCCAGACGCTGCGCGGCATGCGCGAAGGATGGACGAGCCGACGTACGCAGCGGCGGCGTCCGATGAGCTGGCGCACCGTCTACCGGCTCACCACCGCCGGGCGGCCGCCGATCATCTGACCTCCTTGCCCCTCCGCCACTTCGAGGAGTCCCCTTCGCCATGAACCAGCCGTCATTGCCTTCCCTGATGGGGGTGTTCGCCCACCCCGACGATGAGAGCCTGCTGGCCGGCGGTGTGCTCGCACAGCACCACGCCGTCGGCGCCCGCACCTGCGTCGTCACCGCCACCTGGACCCCGACGAGCTACCGAGCCCCCGAACTCGCCGACGCCCTGAACATCTTGGGCGCCGGGGCCCCGCGGCTGCTCGGCTACGCCGATGCCCACAACCCCACCTCGACACCCGACAGCGCCATACGCCTCGTCGACGCGCCCCTCGACGAAGCCGTCGGCCGCCTGGTCGCACACATCCGTGAGGTCCGGCCCGACATCGTCGTCGGCCACGACGCCCTGGGCCAGCTCACCGGGCACCCGGACCACCGGCGCGCCCACCAGATCACCCTCCTCGCCGTCGAGGCCGCCGGCCTGCCGCACCTGTATCCCGACGCCGGCGAGCCCTGGCAGCCGACGGCCCTGTACGCGGCCACGCACTCGCAATCCGGTGTGGGCCGGCTCGGCCCGCTCCTGCAGAGCGTCGGGAAGACGCTCCTCGCGGTGCCGGACGCGTACGTGACCACGACCGTCGACGTCTCCCCGTGGGCCGCGGTGAAGATGGAGGCGATCCTCGCGCACCGCAGCGAAGCCGCCCGCGAGCGGCCCCTGCCCGGCCTGCTCGCCCGCCTGCCCGAAGCAGAACGCAACGAGATCATCAGCACCGAGTCCTTCACCCGGCTCACCCCCGGCCCCGCGCCGGGTGACCCTCACCGGCTCGTCGCCTGACCGACCGCTGTCCACATGGTTCCGCCCGCACGATCGGAGACAAGATGACCGCCACGCCCGCCCCTGACGGGCCGCCCAGCACGGTGATAACCGATGAGGAGTACGGGGTCCTACGTGCCTCGGCCGCCTGGTGAGCCGGTACGTCCGTGCTGATCACCGACCGGCGCGGCCGCATCCTGGTCCAGCACGTCGACTACCGCACGACCTGCCTCCTGCCGGGCGGCGCCGTCGATCCGAACGAGTCCCCGGCCCAGGGCGCCGCGCGGGAACTGCGCGAAGAACTCGGCGTCACCACGACCGTCGACCGAGGGCTCGCCGTGGACTGGGTCAGCGCCGACAGCCTCAACGCGCCCGCCAACACGCGCTTTCCCGGCGAGATCCTGCACGTCTACGACGGCGGCACCTGGGACAACGAGCAGATCGCCGCCATCCTGTACGCAGCCCCCCTCACCCGTCTCGGCCCGCCATCCGCCGACCCGGCCACCGGCCGCACCCACATCCGGATCCTGGCCACACCCGAGCAGGCCCTGGAGCTCTTCGACTGGGGACTCCCGGCGGCCGACCAGCTCGCCGCCGTCCACCAGGCCCGAACGCGGCTCGGGATCCCCCGTGCCGCGCGGCAGCCCCTCACCGAACTGCCGGACGCCACCGACCTCACCACCTTGTAGCCCGCCTGGCCCATCTCGAAGCGAGGATTCGCATGAGCAACACATCACCCTCCCCGGGCACGCCCCCTGTGGCCGCTCGGCCCCTGTCGGCCACAGGAGCCGCATCGGATGCCGCACCGCTGGTTCGAACGGGACACTGTCAGTGCGGCCGGATCTCCTACCAGGTCACCGGCGTGCCAGATGATCCGCATTTGTGTTCATGTGTCCATGAGACGCGGATCTCCGGTGGGCCTGCGGTGCTGTGGGTGGGCTTCCCCCTGGACTCCCTGATCTGGACCGGGCCCGGGGGCGAGCCGAAGTGGTACGCGACCTACCCGACCCTGCGACGAGGCTTCTGCCCCGACTGCGGAACACACCTCGTGTCCGTGGCCGACGGGTCCAGCATGGTCATGGTGACCGGGTTCAGCCTCACCGACCAGAGCGGCATCGAGCCCCTCGGGCACTCCCACCGCGAGAACGCCGCGCCCTGGATGCACATCACCCTGGCGCCCGGCCCGATCGTCCTGATGTCCGACCCGCGCGTGGCGGCCATCCCCGTCGCCGACTGCGGCGAGCCGCTCGTCGACGTACGGGGAACCCTGCTGGTCGACGACCGCAGAGCCGACACGACCGGCTCGTACGCCCATCTGCGCCGCGGCGTCCTCGACCGGCTCGTCCACGCCCAGTCGCTCCTGCCCGAGGGGCTGCGCCTGCTCTACATCGAGGGCTTCCGCCCGCCCGACCTGCAACGGCGCTACTTCGAGGAGTACGCGGACGAGCTCCGCGCGGCCAACCCGGCCTGGCCCGATGAGCAGGTCCACCAGGCCGCCAGCCGGTACGTGTCCCCGCCGGAGATCGCCCCGCACAGCGCCGGCGCCGCCGTCGACCTCACCCTCGTGGACGCCGACGGCACCGAGCTCGACATGGGCACACGCGTGAACGCCAGCCCCGAAGAGAGCGACGGCGCCTGCTACACGGACGCCGCCTCGATCAGCCCCCAGGCCCGCGCGAACCGGGACCTGCTGGCCGGTGCCCTGTCCACCGCCGGGTTGATCAACTACGGCACGGAGTGGTGGCACTGGAGCTACGGCGACCGGTACTGGGCCCTGATGACCAACCAGCCGACGGCGCTGTACGGACCTCGCTCCCTTCGCTGACTGGGACTTGCTCGTTCGTTCACAGCCGACGCGGGCCAACCCGGATGCCGGTGCCGTGCCGGCCCTGAGAGCCGGCATCCGCACGGTCCAAGGGCTGGCGCAGCACGGCAGCGACCTCCTCGTACGACCGAGGCGGCACGAGCTCCCCAGGCCGGCGAACAGGACAGAACCCGCAGGGATCCGGCCGGACCACCCGGAGCACAGGGCCGGGGCACCAGCGGGTCGCGTAGCGTCCGCGCCATGGCGAGGACATTGCGACTGGCTGTCGCGCAGAGCACCGTGCCGGAGGACCCCACCGACCGCGGCGCGCTGCGGGCGGCCGGGCAGGAGATCCGGGCCCTTATGGCGGAGGCAGCCGGGGCGGGTGCGCGGCTGGTGCAGTTCCCCGAGGGAGCGATCGTCTATCCGAGCAAGCACGTGATGGCGGCCGGCCCGGACGGCGAGCTTGTCCCGGCCGACTGGAGCCGTGCCGCCTGGGACGTCCTGCGCGAGGAGGCCGAGTCGATCGCTGCGCTGGCTGGGGAGCTACGGCTGTGGACGGCGTTCGGGTCGCTTCACCCGCTCACGCCGCCGAACAGGCCCCACAACAGCCTCTTCGTCGTCTCCGACCGCGGCGAGCTGGTCGCCAGGTACGACAAGCGGTTTCTGTCGCACACCGAGGTCTCCTATCTGTACACCCCAGGGCGTGAGCCGCTCGTCTTCGGCGTGGACGGCATCCGGTTCGGCTGCGCGCTGTGCGTCGAGGCGCACTTCCCGCCGCTCTTCGACGAGTACGAGCGCCTGGGCGTCGACTGCGTCCTGCTCTCCGTGATGGTCGACGACGCTCCGAGGGCACGCGTCGCCCAGGCCTACGGGACGCTGTACTGCTACTGGCTGGGCTACGCCGTGCCGGCACAGTTCAGCGCCACGGTGCCCTCCGGGATCGTAGCGCCCGGCGGCCGATGGCTGGCGCAGTGCCCCGCCGACGGACAACCCGCTCTGGCGGTCGCGGACATCAACCTCGACTCGACCGACACGGACATCGACGTGGCCCTTCGGTACGCCCGGCCATGGCGCCGACGGGCGCAGGAAGGGCTTTACGAGGACCGGCTGGTGGTCGGGGACCCGCGCAGCGAGGACCGCACAACGTTTTGAGACCGGACGCCACCGATCTCACCGCCTTACGGCTCGCCCGCCCCATCTCGAAGCGAGGACTCCCACGAGCAACACATCGGTCACAGTGCGCCGTCGAAGGTCTCGTGGTGAGCGTGAACAAAGGCGTGCTCTCGGCGGCTCCGTGCAAGGCCTTGCGCGATGACGTCCGCACTGACGGAAACGCCGTTCGGATGCAGTCCCTGCTCTGCCCAGAACCGAGCGTTGCGGATCTGCCTCTCCAGGATGGAGTCGACCAGCGCACCGCGTTCCTGAAGTTCTGCACGAGTGGTGGCGACACCCTCATGCGGCAGGTTTCTTCGGCCTCTGCGGACTTTGTCGGGAGTCTCCTCGCGAGACCTAAACTCAGCGCTTCCATTCCGCCCGGTTCTCGTGGCCCGGCTCCGGGTTGCGACCGGCGGGCGCGATCCGACGACTCCTGAGGAGAACCCCGTGTCCGAGAAGATCACCAAGGCCAAGGCGCTGTGCTACATCGTGCGTAGCGGCAAGCTGCTGGTCCACCGCCACACCGACTTCCCCTGGGAGGAGGCCGGCGTCCAGGTCCCGGCCGGCAGCATCCGCGAGGGCGAGACGCCCGAGGCGGCGGCGCTGCGCGAGGCCCGCGAGGAGACCGGACTGACGGACTTCAAGATCGTGCGCAAGCTGGGCGTGACCTCGTACGACATGGGTCCGTACCGCCCTGAGATCCAGGAGCGGCACGTCTTCTTGATGGAGCTGACCGAGCCGACCCCCGAACGGTGGCCGAGCCAGGAGGACCACGACGGGCACGGCGAGCCGACACGGTTCGAGTGCTTCTGGATCCCGCTGGAGACTGCGCACGTGCTCCAGTCCGGGCAGGGCGCGCTGCTCGGGCTCCTGGACGCCTGCCCCCACCCATTCGCCTCGCCCCGCATCAGGGAGGCAGCCGATGCACAGCACACTCGCCCGGCACGGCCCGATCGACGAGCTGTACCGCAGCCTGGAGGCCGACGCTGGCGAGGCCGCCGTCTCGGTGATCCTGAAGGTGCGCGAGGAGACCTGCGACATCGACTGCATCTACTTCTACGAGAAGCACAAAGAGGCCCCGGGAGGAGCGCGGATCGACGCCGGGCAGGTACGCCGGCTCACCGAGATCTTCCCGGGCCGCCGGCTCGCGATCGAACTGCACGGCGGTGAGCCGCTGACGGTCATGTCCCTTGTCGTGGTGTAGGCGATCGGTCGTCTGACGTGGCGGGCAGGACGATCGTGTCGTCGGGATAGAGGGCGTCCATGCTCTCGTTGGAGAGGTAGCGGCGGGGGAAGGCGATCCATTCCTCGTGGAGTTCGGCGAGGACGGCGGTGGCCGGGCGGAGGACGGCGGCCGGGTTGGGGAAGACCTGGACGACGTCGGTGCGGCGTTTGATCTGCCGGTTCAGCCGCTCGAGCGGGTTCGTGGACCGGATCTTCTTCCAGTGCTGGTGGGGGAAGTTCGCGAACGCGGTCAGGTCCTCCTTCGCCTCCAGCAGCATCTCTGTGACCTTGGGGAACTGTCGGCCGAGCATGTCGGCGACGGTGTCGAGCTGGCTGCGGACCGCGTCCGCGGTGGGCTGGGCGAAGACCGTGCGGATCGTCGCGGCGACCATCTCCGCCGACCCTTTCGGGATCACGGCGAAGCCGTTGCGGACGAAGTGGACCCGGCAGCGCTGCCAGGCGGCGCCGAGCATGACCTTGCGGATCGCTTTGACCAGGCCGCTGTGGCTGTCGGAGATGACCGGGCGGACGCCACTGGGGCCGCGTTCGCGCAGGTGACGCAGGAACTGGGCCCGGAACACTTCGGTCTCGCTGTCGCCGGCCATGACCCCGACGACCTCGCGGCCACCGTCCTGGGTGACGCCGGTGGCGATGACGACCGCCTGCGAGACGATGCGGTGGTCGACGCGGGCCTTGACATAGGTGGCGTCGAGGAACAGGTGAGGAAACCGGAGGTGGTCCAGCGGCCGGGTGCGGAAGGCGTCGAGCTGTTCGTCCAGCTCAGTGCATATTCGGGAAACCTCACTTTTCGATATCCCGGTGTCGGAGCCGAGGGCTTTCACGAGGTCGTCGACGGAGCGGGTGGAGACGCCGTGGACGTATGCCTCCATGATCACCGCGTAGAGGGCCTGGTCGATGCGCCGCCGGCGCTCGAGGAGGCTGGGGAAGAAGCTTCCGGCCCGCAGTTTCGGGATGGCGAGCTCCAGGTCGCCGGCCTGCGTGGTCACCGTTTTCTCGCGGTGGCCGTTGCGCCAGGTGGTGCGGGTGCCGGTGTGTTCGCCCCACTCGGCGCCGGTCTTCATGGTGGCTTCGGCCTCGATCAGTTCCTGCAGCAGCCTTTCGGCGACCTCGCGGACGAGTTCAAGACCATCGGCCGAACGTAGTGACTCAAGCAGGCGAAGCAGGTCATGCCGGGACAAGGCCACCGTGCACCCCCTGGGGTCGAACGGCCCGTTCACTCCGGACAGTTGCACGGTGGCCTGCCGGTTGAGCAGGGAGCAGACACCGGCAGACGGTGCACTCCAGGGAGCAGAACCCGCGCACTCAACCGCGGAGATCACCTACACCACACAGCGGGACGCCATCCGAAGCGGTGTCCGGTGGGCCATGGCGAGCCGCCGTCCGCCGGTGCCTGGACCTCTACCTTCTCCGGGGCCGTCTCGGCGGTGGTCGCGCGCAGGCACGAGCGATGGCGGGAGATGCACCGCTCGGCGGCTTCGCCAAGGTTGCGCCAGAGGTGGAAACGGTCGGCAACCTGGACGGCATTGGATGCCCCGATGCTGGCGCCTTCTGCAAAGAACGGAGCACGGTCACGGCAGACGACCTCGATCCCCGGGCGCTCGGCCAGCCAGGCCGCGACCGTCCCCGCCTCGCGATCCGGCAGCAGGTCAACTGGTCGGCGGGTCTCGACGTCGACCAGGACCGCCCCGTAGACGCGTCCCTTGCGCATCGCGTACTCATCGACGCCGACCACCCGCGGGGTCCGCGGCTGCGGCTCCGGGAGCGCGTCGACCAGTCGCAGGACCGTGTTCCGGCTGGCCCTCACCCCGAAGACGTCGGCCAGCCGGGCGCCGGCTCGGCCGGCCACCGCGAGGCCGACCTCGGCCAGCGCCGACCGCATTCGTTCGGTCGGCGCTGGCTGTGTCGGCGGGTCAGGCCCGTGACCTGCTCGACGAACGTCCGCCGCCCGCATGAGGCGTCCTCGCACGTGAACCGCCGGACCCGCAGCCGCAGTACCACCCGCCGTCCTGCCACGGGAAGATCGGCGGGAAACCGCAGGTAGGAGCCGTGCACCCGCGCCGACCAGCTTCCGCAGCCTGGGCAGCGAGCGTTGGCCGTCCGGGATCTGACACCGATCCGGATCACGTCGCCGTCGTCTTGCACCGACACCACCCTGATCTCCGAAGCCGACAGGAAGAGCAGCTCTTCTAGCCGGAGCAGTACCTCGCGCACAGCCCAGAACCATCAGCCCGAACCTTGCCGTCACCGGCCGTTTCCAGACGATCTTGGGAGATGGGCCAGCAAGATCAACAGTCACAGGCAGTACGCACACCACAGAAGTTGGACCAGAACCGAAACTCGTGAACAAAGCCACCGGTGCGCTCTACCTTTCTTCCCGGGAGGCCCAGCCATTCGTAGGGTTGTGCCACCCAGGGGAGCCGGGTGTGGCTCTCGGTGCGCTGCCGGCTTGTGGCTCCACATGCATGGCCGCCCGGCTCCCCACGACGACTCGGCCGCCGATTACTGAGGTTTTCGTTAGTTCTGTGGTGTTTGGGGATGAGTGGTCAGGCCGGTGTGGGTGAGGAAGGACCACGGGAGTTGCTCGCTGGAGCAGACTCGGTGGATGCCGCGTTCGGCTGCGTCAGCGACATCGGCG
>NZ_JBIWJA010000067.1:0-21861 GCF_044764905.1 Streptomyces sp. NPDC093586
AGATCAACGGCGGGCCGGGCATGGTGTTCAGCGGGCCGGACCGGGTGATCGCCACCGTCACCTTCGACTTCGACGCCGAGGGCCGCATCACCGCCATCCACAACGTGGCCAACCCGGACAAACTCCAGGCCGTCGCCGACGGCACCGCCCACGACGTCAGCACACAGTAGGCAAAGCGTTGTGTCCCGGCAGGGTCGCCCGGTTCGAGCCGCAGGTGTCGCAGGCCGCGTTGGACGACGTCGCCGTCGATGCCGAGATGGCGCTTGCGGCCGGCCTACGGCTTCCTTGCCCGCGTCGATCCCCTGATCGGCCGCGGGCACGTCGGCGGAGGTCCTGATGCTTTGTGCGTCCGGCCGACAGGAACCAGGTGACGACTGTCGTGCTTCAGCCACACCGCTGTGACTGAGCGCTTCGGTGGGCCGCTCCGAGTGGCACAGTCGATCACGTCCCGTACCTTCGGCCAGAAGGAGTGGGCCTGGTGAACTCGATCGTGCAACCGGACGGAGAGGCGGGCGAGCGGCTGGGTCGAGTGGCCGCCGTACGCCGCGAGCTCACCAAGTCCGGGCCGCCGCGGAGTCCCGCCGGCGGCCCGGACTTCGCCACCGTCACGCTGCCGGAGCGCGACTGTGACCAGCTACGTGACCTCCTGGTGGAAGAACGAGTCGGCACAGTCGTCGAGATCGGGCTCGCCTACGCCGGCTCGGCGCTGGCGATCGGCGAGGCGCTGTTGCGCACCGGTTCACGCAATCCGCGGCACGTGGTGATCGACCCGTTCCAGTACACGGCGTACGACGGTGTCGGGTGGGAGCTGCTGCGCAGCGCCGGCCTGGACGACATCGCCGAGCTGGTCACCGAACCATCGCAGCGCTTCCTCGCCCGGTTGGCCGACGAGGGTTTCGCCGCGGACGCCGCGTTCGTCGACGGCAGTCACCACTTCCACAACGTGTTCGTCGACCTCCACTTCCTGGGCGAGATCGTCCGGCCTGGCGGCATCGTGCTGCTCGACGATGTCTGGTGGCCATCGGTCGGAGCTGCCGCGGCGTACTTCGAGACCCATCTCGGGTGGCGTCCGGTACCGGGCGCTCTGGCCGACGGGACCGCCGACCCGGCCGGCGGGCGGCCGCGTACCGGCGCCTACCGGCTGCCTGATCCGCGGCCGACGCCGGACTTCAAGGAGTTCCGGCCGTTCTGCTGATCCGGGTGGGACGTGCACGGTCCACCCGGAGCGGGCGGCCACGGGCCAGTCGCGGCGATGGCACCGCGTTGAGCTTGGAGTGTCCGACTCGAGTGCTCACCGGCCGACTGAAGCACCCGGCCACAACCGCCTGTGACTGAGCGTTTGATTGGGCGAGTTGAGCAGGGTACCGGTGCGGCCCTGCCGGCGATGGTGTCGGTGCCGGTGAGACAGTTCTCCTGGCGGACCGGGCAGCGTCACCGGCGCGGGCTGGAGTGTCTGGTCTCGACGGGCCGGCAGCATGGTTCCGAGAGTCTGGCCGAGCGCTGGCTGCTGCCGGTCCTGGACTTCGTCGGCGGGTTCGACGAGGTGCTGTCGCAGCCGTTCCGGCTGCGGTTTTCCTCCTCGGAGGGGAAGGGCTCGCACATTCCGGACTTCCTCGTGCTCGCGGCGGGGGCCTCGTGGCTGGTGGACGTGCGTCCGGGGGGCTTGATCGGCGAGGAGGACGAGGTGCGGTTCGCGGCGGCCGCGCAGGTGGCGGCCGCCGCGGGGTGGCGCTACATGGTGGTGACCGGTCGAGGCACGTTGGTTGTCACCGATCAGGCATCCCCCTTGTCACAACCGCTCGTTCGGCAGACTTTCCGTCACCAGTGCCGGAGTCTCTGAGTTCCCGGACACCCCGGCGATGCCGTGCTCAGGGCTGAGCCCTTCCACGGCGAGGCGGAAGAGGCGGTCGGCCTGGGTCTCGGGGTCCTTGTGGTGCTCGGTGGCCAGGGCGATGCCGACGGCGAGGGTCAGCAGGTCGTGAAAGGTGACGTGCGGTGCGACCGTCTTGTCGCGAATGGCCCGCTGGAGCAGGGGAGTTCCGGCCGCTGCGATTCTGTTGCCACAGGAGTGCGGGGAGGGTTCCTCGGCGGGAGGCTCGTAGCTGAGGGTGTTGGCGAATCCGCGGGCCGAGACGGCGTAGAGGACGAGGGCGTGGAGCCACTCCAGGAGGGCAGTGCGGCCGTCCTCGGTCGCGCTTAGCCGGTGGGCGCGCTCGCACAGGCCCTCGATGCGCTCCTGGAAGACGGCTTCGAGCAAGGCACGGCGGGTGGGGAAGTGACGGCGCACGGTCGCCGAACCGACGCCTGCGGTGCGGGCGATCTGCTCCAGGGATGCCTCGGCGCCGTGCGCGGCGACCTCGGCTTCGGCGACGGCGAGGATGCGCTGGTAGTTGCGTCGGGCGTCCGAGCGCTGACCGGTCATGATCTCCTCATTGCTAAACGGCGGGCCCCGCCATATCTTAGCGGCAGGCAAAACGGCGGGCCCCGCCGTTTTCTTTCTCCGGTCAGTGAGGAGCGGCAACCATGCCCATCAACAGCGATACCGTCCTGGTCACCGGAGCCACCGGCCAGCAAGGCGGGGCCACGGTCCGCGCACTCCTGGCCGCCGAGGTGCCCGTGCGTGCACTCGTACGCGATCCGCGGTCGAAGTCCGCCCGAGCGATCGAGGCGCTGGGCGCCGAGCTGGTGCGGGCGGATCTCTCCGACCGGGCCTCCCTCGGCCCGGCGGTCGAGGGGGTCCGCGCGGTGTTCTCGGTGCAGAGGCCGCCCATGACCGAGACCGGCGTGGACTTCGCGGGCGAGCTCGCCCAGGCCACCAACCTGGTGGACGCGGCGAAGGCTGAGGGAGTACGGCAGTTCGTACAGTCCTCGACCAGTGGAGTCGGTGAGCACACCCGGGTCGCCGGCTGGGCCGAGGGCCGCTGGGCGGCGATGGCGGACTACTTCCACACCAAGCAGGCGGTCATGGAGGCGGTGCGTGGTGCGGGTTTTGCCCGCTGGACGGTGATCAAGCCCGCCTTCTTCATGGAGAACCTGCCCCTGCTGGCGCCCAAGGGGCCGCGCGGCGGACTGCTGACGGTACTGAAGCCGAAGACCGAACTGGCCCTGGTGGCCGTGCGGGACATCGGCACGGCTGCGGCGCACGCCCTTCGAGACCCTGACCGGTTCCACCAGGTGGAACTGGAACTGGCCGGTGACCTGCGCACGATGGAGCAGATCGCGCAGACCTTGTCCGCCGCCTGGGGCGTGCCCGTGACCGCACCCTCCATGAGCCTGGAAGAGGCCCTCGACGCGGGCATGCCGACGTGGGGAGCCGGACACGAGTGGAACAACGCGGTCCTCCAGCCCGCCCGGCCCGAGTTCGCCCGGGAGTTGGGCATCCCGGTCACCACCTTCGCCGAGTGGGCGGATGAGCAGCTGACACCCGTGTCCGGACAGCACAGCTAGGGCGTATCCGGCGCTGTGACGCTCGGCAGCGCCCGCCGGGGCGGACCGGGGCGAGAAGTCGGAGTGGCCCTGCCCCGGCATCTCCGCCGCGGAGGTTGCCGAATTCACCGGTCACCCGTTGGCCGGCCTGCCGTTCTTCACTCCGGAGACGGTGACGACCGACCACCGATTCGTCTACCGCACCCACTACCTGGTCGAAACCAACGGTGACAGCAAGCCTGCCGGTATGACAGCTGACGTGCTCCGGCTCACATGTGCGCCGAGGCTCGTCAGTCGTCACCGGCAGAGCCAAATAACCTGCAGAGGAGCCGGGCCGAGGCAGCCTGGTTGTCACCTGGGAGGCAGGCTACTTGTCACAGACACTCGATCAGCAACCGTCCTGTCGCCAGGTTGAGGCGTGACGCGCGACGAGCTCGCCGAGATGCTCGGTGAGCAGACGACGGCGTGTGGACCTGCACGCGACGCGTTGATCGCCGGCGGAACCTTCGTCGTCTGGGACGGCCTGGTTCCTGCCGCCCGCCTGGCACATACCTACCGGACGCGGCTCCGTATCACCCAGAAGCGCGGCCGGCCGACGCTGGCCCTCGCCGCCACCGTCGACATCCTTTCCCCTGCAGCAGAAGAGCCTCTCCGCATCGGGCGCATCGACGCGACCGATGCGTCCTGGACGTTCATGCTCTTCCTCAACGCCACCGCCACCGCGGTACTGGCCTGCACCGGCGTCGCGAGATGCGGGTTCCCGGCAGAGCCAGCCACTGACGCGAAGTGACAACGTGCCTGCCTTGGTGACAACTGTCCTGCTTCGCCTCATCGATGCCGGGGACGAGGCGCTCGTGCAAGGAGACCGGCCTACAGCTCGATCTCGATGTGCTCCACGTCGGTGAACTCCACGCCCAGGCCGTGCGCCCGGCTGTTGTTGGCGCGGAAGTACATCCGGGCGAGGCTGTCGGCGGTGATCTGCTGGAGCTGCTGTTCGGTGGCGCCCTGCTCGCGGGCGGTGAACAGCTGGTCGGCGTACTCGGGCGGCAGGGCCTGGGTGATGTCGCGGATCCGGGCGTCGTCGGTGGTGCCCGGCGCCGCGGTGTACCCGAAGCGGGCCCGGGTGGAAACGACCAGGCCGTCCGTGGTCGCGGCTTTCTTCCTCGCCTTCGCCCGCACCTGCGGCTGCCACCGCTTCTTGACCTCCCGCTCTATGCGGTTGCGCAGGTCCTGGCGGGGCCGCTTGAGCTGTCCCTTGACGTAGCGCTCCACGGTGCGCTGGGAGATCCCGAGCGTCTGAGCAACGGCTCTGGTGCCCTTGAGCTGCTTGACCAGGTACTTCATCTGCGCCTGGGCGCTCTGCGGGGGGCGGCGGGTGAACGCCGACTCCAGCGCGCGGTCCAGGCTGTCCCCGATCGGGTCCGGCATGGCGGGCTATTCCCCTTCTCCGGCGCTCTGGTCGGTCTTGATGAGGTTGGCGATGTTGAAGACGTCGCCGTGCTCCTCGAACTGCTGCTCCGCCCACAGCACGGTCTGGGTGCCCTGGTGCTTGACCATGCCGGGCGAGACGCCGAGCCGGAACGTGCCGGGCACCGGCTTGCCCTCGGGCGTGTGCGGGAGGAAGTCGAGCGGGGACGGGCCGGGCGAGGGGTAGACGAGGGCGTCGGTGCCGATGGCGACCGGGTACAGGTCGGCCGCGGCGGCGGTCTTCAGCATCTTGCGGTGCATGCCGACCCGGACCGAGGACAGGACGGCGGCCCGGATGTCGGGACGCCACGTCCTGCGCTCCAGGGCCGGCCACGGCTCGTAGTACGGCACCTGGCCCCGGTTGCGCTGCCTCAGCTTGCCGATGCCGCCCTTCGCCGTGGCCTTGATCGCCTTCAGGACCAGGGCCAGGGCCGGGTCGACGTCCTTGGAGCGGGCCATCGCGTCCAGGAACTCCTGGCCGCCCATGGCGGTGGTGACGCCGAGGTCGGCCATCGTGGCCACGTACGCGTCGCGCAGCCGCTTGTACCAGGGGTCCAGGTAGCGGCCGGTCCGGGTGCGCACGTACGCCTCGATCGGGGCGACGTCGAAGCCGAGCTCCTGCGCGTAGGCGACGGTGGGCGTGGCGTACCAGGCCGGGCCGGTCGGGTGCTCGCCGGTCGGTGTGAACGGCGAGGGGAGCCGGTCGGTGTCGACGGTGCGGCCGTTGATCCGGGCGCGGGAGAGATCGACGTGGGAGAGGTCGACCAGCCACGAGCCGGGCAGCGCCGGGTCGAACGCCGGGTTCTTCAGGTGGGTGGGGCCGTTCAGGCCGACGGTGAGCCCGTTCGCGGCGGCCGCGAACGCCATGTTGACGTCGATGGCGACCAGGTACGGCTGCATGCACTCGTCATCGGTGAGCGGCCGGCACCAGTTGTAGGGCTCCTCCATCAGCATCTCGGCCGGGGTGCGCTGGTGGTGCCGGGCGTACTTCCCCTGGAGGACGGGGTGCTCGTCCGGGACCTCGCACTCCACCACCTCGTACCTCTTCGTCAGGGCGTCGTCGTTGAACGCCTGCCTGAACTCGCCGGTGGCCTCGTCCTTCTCCGCCCGGGTCGGCGGGCGCAGCGCCGTCATCAGCTCCAGGCCGGTGACCGCCGCGGTGCCGCGCGGTGTCATCACCCGGTCCGCATACGTGCCCAGGAAGCGGGCCAGGTCGGCGGCGTGCATGGTGGGCAGCCGCGGGTTGTCCTTGTCGTCCCACTGGTCGACGGGCAGCGCGCCCCAGGCCGGGATGCACAGCTGCACGCACCGGCGCCGGGAGCCCTCCGGCTCGCGGAAGACGCGCGCCCACGCGCCGAAGCCGCGCTGGGTGAGCTGGAGGCCGGCCTTGCTGATCTGCCTGACCACCTTGTGGCCGGTCGCGAGCCGCCCGGCCCGACGCTCCTCCGGCGACAGCTCGGCAGGCAGGCCGTAGCGCTCCAGCGCAGCTGAGGTGAGGACGAGGACGGGATCGGCGTCCATGCCGTGACGGTGCAGCCGCGCCTGGCCGAGCCCGGCCTCGGCCAGCGTCCAGTCGACCAGCGCGGGCAGGGTCCTGGCGGGCACGTCCAGGACCAGGCCGCCGACGCAGTACGCCGCCACCTGGCCGTCGTCGTCGACGTCGACCACGGCCAGCGGCCCGTTCTCGAACCGCCCGTCCGCTGCCGTCGTGGTGGCCGGCCTCTTCGCCGCCTTCGCCGTATCCGGGCGCCGCGACGGCACCGGCGGCCTGGTGCTGCTCGCCGCCGGACGGACGGCAGCGGGCGCGGGAGCTGGGGTCGGCTCCGGTGCCGGACCCGTGAACGCCTCCGGCACGGACTCCGGCACCGGCACGGGCTCCGGTGCCGGTGCGGACTCCGGTCCCGGTCCCGGTGCGGGGGTCTTGCCGGGAGCGGGGAAACGCTCGGCCAGCTTCTCCAGCAGCCGGGCGTAGGCGGCACGCTGCGGCGGCCGCGGCTCGTTCCTGCCGGACTCCCAGCTCGCGACCGTCTCCCGGCGCGTCTTCAGCGCGGTCGCGACCTGAGCCTGACTCAGACCGGCGGCCTCGCGGAGCCGCTTGCGCTCGGCAGGGGCCGGGAGATCTTCCTGGGCGACCTGCTCCAGCAGCGCATCCACCGCGCTGAACAGCTGATCCTCAGTGGGCACAGAACTCACCTCCACATGCACCCTACTCGATCACTCGTCAATTCACGCGTTCAATCGCACATTGAACGCACGCTCGGTCGATCGTCGGTGTGGTGGGAAGTGCGACGTCGACCGGTGGTCGGCCATCTCGTTCGACAGGGGGCCGGCTCCCTCGATCGGGCGGTTTCGGGGCGGCGTCTTCTGACCGGGTACGGCCTTCGGCACACGGGCAGGAGCGGGGCTGCCGCGCCGTGGAGGGGAGGAGGGCCGGGAATGGATTCCCGGCCCTCCTCCCCTCCACCTCGTACAGATCGCACCAGTGCGCTGATCCCGCCGTCAGCGCCCTCCGCGGTCGAGTGCGGCGACCTCACGTACGGCGTCGGCGATGGCACGGAAGTCCTTCTTGAGGATCGCACCATGGTTGCTCGCGACCTTCTCACTCTTGATGAGCGGGTTGCGGGCGGTCACCGCGTCGAGGGCGGCGCGTATCCGTTCCTGCTCGCCGCCGCGGCTTCCCAAGGACGTGCCCGAAGCAACCACGTACCGCACCGGGACGGTGATGCCGGCCAGCACGGGGCCCAGTTCACGCTCGCGGGAGAGCCGACCGAGCTCGATGTTGCTGTCTGCCATCTGTGCGGCGGTCATCCGCGGAGTCAGGCCGGTCGGGCGCAGCAGCGGCAGGAGCCAGTTCATCCGCCGGAACAGCTTCCGGATCCGCTTCTCCATGGCCTCGTCCAGCCAGTCGTGGGGGAACGCGCCGTCGACCAGGACCGCGCCGAGGGCGCGCTGCGGATTCCGGCCGGCCCAGTGCGCCGCGACGACCGCACCGTAGGACCAGCCCACCACCAGCGCCCGGTCCACTCCTCTGGCCGCGAGAACGGCATCGACATCCCGGACGGCAGCCTCGAAGGAGTAGTCCGCCGAACGCTTCGACTTCCTGCCGCGGGCCCGCTCGTCGTAGGTGATGTGCCGCCACGCCCCGCCGAGTCCGGCGATGGTCCGCCGCCAGTACCCCTGAGTGGCGAACTGGCCGTTGAGGTAGACCACAGGAATGCCGGGACCGCCCGTGTCGGTGACGGCCAGGGCCGTGTCGTCGACCGGCACCATGCCGGTCCACGTCGGACCGGTCGAGGAAGTGCTGTTCTTCGTCATGGATTCCCCTTGGTTGCGTGAGTGCTTCTTGTACGGCTTCTCCAGGGGCACCGCATGTGGATCGCGGGTGCCTCGGGGCGTGTCCTCGGCGACGGCCGGCAGGATCTCGATCGCGGTGGGCCCGGCCGGGCAGTTCGGGATCTGTTCCTTCAGAGGCTGGTGGCGGTGATGTCGCCGTGCTGGGTGGTCGCCCGGATGTCCAGGTCCGTGGTGCCGGTGTTCTCGAGCGCGTTGCGGACGCGGCCGCAGCCGGTGCCGGCGTCCAGGGAGGCCGAGGCTCCGCGGGCGGCGCCGACCGACACGTCGCCCGTCCGGGTGGTCAGCACGACCGTGCCGCGCACCGCCTCGGCGATCCGGATGTCGCCCTTCTGGGTGGTGATCCGCGCGGGGCCGTCCAGGCGGCCCACCGACACATCGCCGAAGGCGGTGAGGCGAACACTCGCCGCCTCGTCGATCTTGACCGCGCCGTTCGCGCCCTCGACGTCGACGTCGCCGAGCCGTCCGACGCCCCGGAACTCGGCGGCGGCCGCCTTCGCCTCGACGCGGGAGCCGGCGGGCAGCCGGACGGTGACCTCGACGGAGCCGGAGTCGCCGAGGATCCGGTTCTTCGCCGCCGGCGCTTTGATCCGCAGAACGCCGTCGGCGTACCCGGCCTCGATCTGCTCCGCCGCCCGCACGTCGCGGCGCTTGGCGGCGTTCAGGGGCCGGACCTCGACGGTGGTGTCGGCCCTACCGGCGGCGATGCACTGGATGCGCCCCGCGGGGATCTCGAGGACGGCGGTGATCGGGGCGGGGGTCTCGAACCTCTGCATCGTTCTCTCCTGCGCTCACTGTGTTTTCTGGCGCAAGAAACGCTACGTTGCATTCATAATTTCATCAACGCTTCTCTTGCGCACACCCCGCATCTCCCCACGTCAGAGGTGCAAAATCGTTGCAACGAACAGGAATTCAACGCAACGCCCGAATGTCAGATCGTTGCAATAGATTGAAGCTGAACGCTACTCTCGATGCATCAAGAGTTCGCGCGGACAGGTCCCGGGCGCCGGACGGTCCGCATGTCCCATCGGTAGGCCGTCCATGCTTTGCGCATCAGGCGCCGGACCACGGAGACCGCGCCGGCGAGCGATACCCACGCGGCCTGCACCACCGCACGCCGGTCAGTGACGATCGCCAGCGACTTGAAGCCCCGGAGGTCGATTCGCAGGGCACCGCCGAGCGGCTTCGGTCCCTGCGGCTTCCTTGAGCACTCCGGCCGGCGAGGGAGACCGTGAGCCGACGACTGGAGCCGGCGGCTCGGACGAGGTGGACGGCGCAGGTGTCGAGCGGCTTCCTCCGCCGGTAGTAGGCCGGCACGTCAAGCTCCGGCCGGTTCGGTCCTCGTCCGGCACCGCGACCGCTCCGTCCCGGTCCTGCGTACGGTCGAAGACCGGGTTGGCGGCGGAGAGGTCTCGCGCCATGATGTCGGCCTCCGCAGTGCGGCCTTCCTTCCGGAGGGTGCGGATCACGTCGTGGGCGACCCCAGCCTCGTTCCATTCGTATGAACCCGCCCCGCAGATCTCCAGCGCGGCATCGAGGTCGGCGTGGGCCTCCGGATACCGGCCGAGTTCGCGGTAGGCCACGCCGCGCAGGTGATGTGCCATGGCACCTGCGCAAGCATCACCGGCCGCAGCGCAGGCGTCCACGGCGTGAGTGAGCGCCGCTGTCACCCAACCCTGCAGCAGTCCCAACGAGACGAGAAGGCGCGAAAGATCATCGTGTCTTTCGCGCCGCTCTCACTTGGTGGTATTGCTCAGCCAGTCGGCCGGTTCAGCAGTGGGACCACGACTTGGCGTGCGGTGGCTGCTTCGCCCAGGCGGAAGAACTTCACCTGGCCCATGGTGTGCGTGCACTCCAGGTAACCGGCTGCTTCAAGCTCGCGGCGTGCCCGGGAGAAGTGCGGTGCGGGTACCCCGATCAGCTCAGCCAGCTCGGCCGCGGTGCGCTCGACGCTGTTGTCCAGGCCGCCCAGGATCGCGTAGGTCATCAGCACGTTCTGCTTGAGGTGCGACAGATCGCTTATGCGCGCCTGCAGGGCTTCGAGCTCTGGATATGGACTGGTGCGTGCCATGGTCAGGCCCTTCGTCGCTGCGCCGGACGGCCCGGCAGGGTCGGCAGGTGGTAGGCGGCTGCCTCTTCGGACTGTTCCCGTCCGGAGAGACTGGAGACGATGTGTGGAGTTACCCGGTACTTGATGGTCCGGCCGATCACATCGGCGACCAGGAGCATCTTGTGCTCGGCGAGCTTCTTCGCCATCCTCCTTGTCGCCTGCGGGGTCAGTCCGAGGTAGTCGGCGGCCTCCACTGCTGTGGCACCGCCCTTACCGCTGTACGTCATGATCCCGCAGTAGAAGAACAGCCGGAACTCGTTACCGGTGATCCCTGAGTCGGCCGCGAGCATGGCGAGGACTCGCTCAAAGCTGAACTGGCCATGCCGACCGCCGAAGGCATAGGACCGGCGTGGGGCGCCCTCGTCTTCCGGTTCCAGCAGCTCGTGGACCTCACCAGTCGCGGTGTTGACCAGCGCGCGGCTGCGTCCACTGCGCCCCTGATTTGGCACTTGCGACCCCTGACCTGGGCTTGTCTCTGACACCACTGACATTACCACTGACGACATGTCGTGTGGGGTAATCGAGGGAACCTGGCGTTTCCTTCCCATACCCATGCCGACATGTCGTCGACGGTCGTCGAAGGAACCCTGAGGTTCCTTCGGCGATGCGCCACGTCATGTCGTCCGCGGTCACCGAAGGAACCGACGTTTGCCTTCGATGACCACTGACGACATGACCACTGGCGACATGTATCGGCATCCTAGAGTGCCCATATCGGCATCTCAGAGTGCCGATATGGGCATCCTGGGATGCCGATATCGGCATCCCAGGATGCCCATCATGCGGGCGTTTTAGCAGGCCAGAGCGCTGCGGAGGCTGCGCACTCTCCATGTGGCAAAAGAACCCCGCCGAAGGAACCCGCCGTACGGGAAGCCCTGCGGTACTCGCGCAAGCGCTCCGTTCCTCGGGGTGCCCCCGGGCCATCGATGTACCGCAAGGCCTCTGTGACTGCTCGCGCTCCAACAGTCACAAGGCGTGGCGGAGGCCAGGAATGGGTTGCGGAGCCATACGCGCGCCGGCTCGTCACCCTGCGGGTATCGCTGTGGCTGGCTTTCGTTGGCTGAGGAGCCATCTCCTGTTGTGATCGGTACGGCAACGGATACTTGTCAGCTTTTCGCGACGAAGTCGCAACGAGGGAAGCAGGTCGTGACCCGGACCTCTTGGCGCTCTTGATCACTGTTCACGCGCTTCCTCCGGTCTCTTTCGACTCCGGCCGTGTGAGGCTGCTTCCGACGGTCACGTCCGCTGGAGTGGTGTGTCGACGGCCACTCGGTGATCTTCCCTTTGAGGCTGTGCGGTGAGTTCGGTGGGCAGGGGGGTGTCGTCGTTTTCTGACTCGATCGGGCGGAGGCGGGCCTTGGTGAGGAGGTCGAGTCGGCGGGTGGAGACGCTGAGGAGGCAGGCGGTGGCGATCACCGGGATGAGGGCTGCCCGGCCCTGCGGAGGCGTTCGAGGAGCCAGTGGGGGAAGTGGCTCCCGCTGCGGAGCTTGGGGACGGCGAGTTCGACGGTGCCGGCGCGGGTGTCCCCCGCGCGTGGGCGGTAGCCGTTGCGGTGGTTGACGCGTTCGTCGCCGACCTGGCCGTATTCGGCGTTGCAGAGAGCGTCGGCCTCCGCGGACATGAGTGCGTCGGCGAACGTCTTGACCATCGCACGCACACGGATCAGGTACTCGCCGCGGCGAGGTTGTCCTCGGCGAGAGTGTGCAGGGGCAGATTGTCGGGTGCGGTCATCGTGCTGATCTCCTTCGAGGCTTCGACACTCCGAAGATCAGCCGGTGGCCGTTCGTCTATGCGGGCACCGTCCCGATGCCGGAGCAAACCCCCGGATCAGGTCGGACCCGTACACCCCTTCCCAGGACGCAACCTGACGCGAGCAGTCATGCCCCTGAGGCTCGAGTCCGGGCAGGTCATTGCCGTTGAGGGCAGGCCAGGGACGGTTCTCGGTCCAGAACCGACGGGCGACCTCCTCGAACGAAGGGGCACGCCAGAGGATGGCGGCCCTTTGCTCCCCCGGATCGTCGAGATCGGTCTCCGTCTCCTCCCCACCGCGCCGTGCCTCGTCCGCGTACGCGCACTTCAGACAGGTGTGCACCGCGAACGCCCCGCCCGAAGGGCGGGGCGCCGGAGTCCGGTCCGCCCTGGCGGGAGGAACCATCCGTGGTCAGATACGGCGGGCGGCCCAGACGGTGCGTTCGGTGCGTACCGTCAGGTCGTCGCGGCGCAGGATGCTGTGCGGGCTGCTGGTGTCGAGGAGCTGGTCGAGCGCGGTGAGGTCCTCGGGGGAGAGTCTGTCGGCGATGACGCCGCGGATGCGCTGCAGGACGCCGGTGGCGTAGCGGCCGATCGCTTCGCTGCGCGAGCCTTCGAGGTTCACGGCGAGGGTGCGTTCGTCCTCGACGGTGAATCCGGCGGCGGTCAGCATCGGGCCCCAGTCGGCGCCGCGGTGGGGCATGTGCTCGGCCTGGCGGCGGTCGGCGGCGGCGTGGACGCGCTCTTCCAGACCGGGCCTGTCCTCGGGGGCGTTCTCGGGGAGGAAGCGGGGGTGGCCGGCCAGTTCGACGACGGCGAACAGGCCGCCGGGCGCGAGCGCGTCGTGGACGTTGCGCAGTGCGCGGTCGGGGCGGGCCATGTGGTGCATCGAGGCCGATGCCCAGACCAGGTCCGGTGAGCCGAGGCCGGGCCAGGCGTCGTCGTCGAGGTCGGTCCGCACGGTGCGTACGCGTTCCTCGACGCCGCGGGTGCACGCCTTGGCGCGCAGGCGCTGCAGGTGTTCGGCGGAGGCGTCGACGGCGGTGACCTGCGCGTCGGGGAAGCGGTCCAGGAGGGCGAAGGTGCCCGCGCCCGTGCCGCAGCCCAGGTCCACGATGTGGTGCGGGGCGGTCTGCAGCGGCAGCCATGCGGTGATGGAGGCGGTGTGCTCGGCGAGGACCTCGGCGTCCAGGTCGAGGATCTCCGCCTGGCCGTCCGTGGCGTCCTCATGGTGGTGACCGTGCGAAGTGCCTCGGTGGGGGGCGTGTGCGTGGTTCATGCTCTTCACACTAGGGCGGATATGCTCTTGCAGCACGAAGCGTCCCTGTTTACGCAAGATGATGGTCGGGGGTGCTGCCCGAGGCGCAAGATGCCACCGCCGGGAGAGGCCGTCGCGCGGCCTCACGGTCGCTCGGGAGTGCTCTGGGTGTCGTCGTCGCTGTCGCTCTGGTGGCCGCGGCGGGCGTCGCGGTCGAAGATGCCGAGGATCTCGCAGGGTCCGCCGTCGGCGCCGATCGCGTGCGGCATCGTCGTGGGGAACTCGGCGGCCTGGTTGGTCTCGAGGCGGAAGCGGCGGTGGCCGAGCATGAGGAGCGCGGTGCCGGACAGGACGACGAGCCATTCGCGCCCCGGGTGGGCGCGCGTGCGCGCCGGATTCTCGGAGGGTGGTTCGGTCATGCGCCGGCGCACCACGCTCATCCCGGGGTCGGCCGTGACGGTCCAGCGCATCCGGCCGTGGATGCTGTCGATCGTCGGGCTGGTGACGACGTCGTCGGTGGCGGTCTCCACGAGCTGATCGAACGTGGTGTCCCGGTCGACCGGCAGGGCGACCCGCCACTGTGTCAGGAAGTCGAACGAGACGCCCTCGTCGCGCGCCCCGGGAAGTAGACGGAATCGCTGAAGACGCCGCCGCCGAACGCCTCGTAGAGCTCCTTGTGGTCCGCGGGCAGCGGGACCCCCGGCTCTCCCTCGATCGCCGCCCAGCCGACGGAGATCCCGAGCGGCTCCCACCCGGTCAGTTCGATCACTCGCCGAACCCGCATACGACGATCTTTTCCCATCTCGTCGACGCGGGACAGCCGACCCTGCCGCTTCTTGACGATCTGCGGCTCGAACGAGCCTGCCCGGGCCCGTCCAGGTGCAGTCGGTCGGTGGACGACTCCCCCGCCGTGCGCCGGGTCGACGGCGTGTGGGGTGCGGGCGCTCCCCGCCGCGGGGTGTGGCCGGAGTCGGGGCCGGGGCCGGGGCCGGTCCTACTCCGCTGACGCGTGCGCCGTGCTGTCAGCGCGAATGCGCTGCCTGAGGAAGAGAGCCGCGCGGTCCAGTGCCTCGTCCGCCTCGTCCAGGACGCCGGCGAACGACTGGAACACGTGCGGCACATCGGCGGTGACGTCCAGGATGACATCCACTCCGGCCGCCCTGGCGCGCGCAGCCAGGCGCGTGGAGTCGTCCAGCAGGATCTCGTTGGTGCCCACCTGGAGCAGTAGCGGGGGGAAGCCGGTCAGGTCGGCGAGGACGGCCGGGCTGAGCAGGGGCTGCTGCGGGTCGGCTCCGGCGAGGTACATGGCCCCGGTGTGTTCGACGGCCTCGCGGGTGAAGATCGGGTCGATGCCTTCCTTGGTGTCCATGCTCTCGCCCGACCGGGTGGCGTCGAGGCCCGGGGAGAACGCCACGACGGCGGCGGGCAGCGGAAGTCCTGCGTCGCGGGCGGCGAGGCAGGTGGTGACGGTGAGGCCGCCGCCGGCGGAGTCACCGGCGAACGCGATGGCCGAGGGATCCTTGCCGCTGTCGAGGAGGGCGCGATAGGCGTCCAGGGCGTCTTCGATCGCGGCCGGGAACGGGTGCTCGGGGGCAAGCCGGTAGTCCACCGAGTACGCCCCGAAGCCGGTCCTGGCCACGAGGTGTCCCGTCAGCGACAGAGCGGTCTCGGGGGAGCCGAACACCCAGCCGCCGCCGTGGAAGTACAGAATCGTTCCGGCGGGGCGTCCGTCGGCCGGCTCGACATGCAGTGCGGGTCGGTTGCCGAGCGTCGCCTGCGCGGTGCGGATGTCGTCCGGCACGATCATCTGGGCCATCAGCGCCTTGAACCCGGCGCGCAGTTCCTCGACCGACCGGGGGCCCTCGGGGCGCGGCCGGCGCAGCATCGCATCGATCCGGGCTCGCTGTTCCATGCTCATGGGTGTGCTCCCGCCGTAAGTAGATTCCCTTACACTATATGCCATGGCATCTAAGTCGACCGGCACAGAGGACTTCCTGAGCTTCTTCGCCGATCTGGTCCGATGTGAGACGCGTCTGTACAACGCCCTCAACGACCGGCTCCGTGAACGGCACGGGATCGTCACCTCACAGTTCGAGGTCCTGCGTCATCTGCGCGACCACCCCGGCTCCCGCGTGGCGGACCTTGCCGCCGAATTCGCCATCGGCATCGGCGCGACCAGCAAGGGCGTCGACCGTCTGGAAAGGCAGGGATGGGCCGTCCGGCAGCCGAATCCATCCGATCGCCGGTCCTCACTGCTGGCCCTGACCGACGACGGCGCGCAGCTCGTCGACGCGGCGGAGGCGACCGTCACCGACGCGCTGGCCGAGCTGATCGGAGGCACGCTCGACGGTTCCTCGGGGTCGGCCGTCCTGCTGGCCATCTCGAAGCTGCGCTCCGTGCTCGAACGCAACCAGATCGGCACACCCACAGGCTGACGGTCGCCGCCTCGGCCCCCGGCGGGCGGCGCCACCCGGCCTGCGCGGGTGCGGCGAGCGGCCCGATGGGGAGGGTGCACGGTCTCGCCGGTCCGCCCGCATCCGGCGAACGCGGCCCCCGGCGGAGGACGGGCCGAGCCGCCGCGGTCGCCTCGCGCGGCCTGCGTACCGAAGTCCCGCCTCGGGACCGGGCGGGTGGCGGCTGATGTGTCCGTGCCGGGTCTGCGCAGACCCTGCGGCGGCGGGGACGGATGCTCCTTGTCCTGTCGGGCCGGCGAGGCGGCGTCGTCACGCCGTCGCGGTGCGGCGGGCGTAGGCGCGGGCGGCGCGGGCGCGGTCGCCGCAGCGGGTGGAGCACCACTGGCGGCGGCCGTACTTGAGCAGGAAGCGGTTGCAGGGCGGGGAGGCGCAGGTGGTCAGACGGACGGCGTCGGCGGAGGTGAGCAGGTCGGCGGCGTCGGCGGCGATGACCGCCAGGGCGTGCTCGACGATCGCGGTGGTGGGGTGGGGTGTGGCGCGGTAAGGCCCGGCCTTCTCGTCCCACACCAGCAGGGATGCGGTGGGGACGCGGCTCATCGCGTCGTTGACCGCCGTGACGGCGGCGGGGAGGGCGGGCCGGCCGGCGACGCGGGAGGCCAGCAGCGACCTGATCTGTTCGCGCAGCGAGCGCAGCTGCGTCGCACACGTCTCCGCGAGGCCGGTGTCGGCCGGGGCGAGGTCGCGCCGCGTCAGCCACTGCTCGGTCTGTGCCGGGGTCCCCAGGAGGTCGGCCGTGTGCCCGCCGGGCAGCGCGACGGCGCTGTTGGCCAGGGCCAGGGCGGGGTGCTCCACCTCCCCCGGCGCCGACGGCAGGGCGGCTACTTCCCGCATGAACTCGTCCATGCTTCTCATGGTACGGATTGCGTTCATCCATGAGACACGCATACAGTCGACTCACGGTTAACGTGCAACCTATCCGTTAGAAAGTTCTCTCATGTCTTCCCCGCCCCTGCAGACCGCCCCGTTCCCCGTCCGCGTCTTCGGCGGCCCGACCGCCCTCTTCGAGTACGGCGGCCTGCGCTTTCCCACCGACCCGACCTTCGACGGCCCCGGCGACCACCCGGCACCGGGCGTCGTGCTGACCAAGACGGCGGCGGCCGACGACAGCCCCGCCGATCTCGGCCGCGTCGACGTGGTCCTGCTCTCGCACGCCGAGCACGCCGAGCACGCCGACAACCTCGACACATCGGGCCGGGCCCTGCTCGCCGACGTCCCGCTGACGCTCACCACTCCCAGCGGCGGGGGGCGTCTCGGGAAGGCGGCCACCGGCCTCGCCGACTGGCAGTCGGTCGAGCTCGAGCGCCGGGACGGCGGACCCGGCCCGGTCACCGTGACCGGTGTGCCCGCCATCCACGGCCCCGGCCCGCGCGAGGAGGTCGAGCCGATCACCGGCCGGGTCGTCGGGTTCGTCCTGACCGGACAGCACAGCTAGGGCCTGCCCACCGTCCACGTCAGCGGCGACAACGCCTCCCTCGACGCGGTCGAGGAGATCGCCGAACGCTTCGCCCCGATCGACACGGCCCTCCTCTTCGCCGGAGCGCCTCGCTTCACCGAGGTCTCCGACGGCGAGGTGATCGGCCTGGACAGCGCCCAGGCCGCCCAGATCCTCGACGCCGGCCGCGTGGACCCCGTTCACCACGACAGCTGGGCCCACTTCACCGAGGGCCGCGACGAGCTCGTCGCCGCCCTCACCGCCGCCGGTCTCGCCGACCGCGTCGACTTCGGCGTCCGCGGCTGACCCCGCGTACGTCGGGCACGTATGCCGGACACGGCCGGGCACCGGCCGACGGAGACCCGCCGCGGCCGACGCCCGGCGCCCCCACTCCCCCACACACCTCGAAACCGCACCACCGAAGGACCGCACCACCATGACCGACCCGATCCGCGGCACCCGCCACGGTTCCGCCCCCGCCGCCCTGTCCGTACTGGACTCCGCCATGACCGGCACCGGCCAGAGGGCCGCGGAAGCGCTGGCCGCCAGCGTCGAACTCGCCCGGCTCGCCGACCGGCGCGGCTTCACCCGCTACTGGATGAACGAGCACCACGCCATGCCCGGCGTCTCCACCTCCAGCCCGCCCGTCCTGCTGGCCCGGCTCACCGCGGAGACCAGCAGACTGCGGCTCGGCGCGGGCGGGATCATGCTGCCCAACCATCCGCCGCTGGTCGTCGCCGAACAGTTCGGCATGCTCGACGCCCTCGCCCCCGGCCGCATCGACCTGGGCCTGGGCCGCGCCCCGGGCACCGACCACACCACGGCCGCCGCCCTGCGCCGCGGCGCGAGCGACGCCGAGGACTTCCCCCGGCAGGTCCTCGAGCTGCTGCACTTCCTCGGCGACGACTTCCCGGCCGAGCACCCCTACGCCGGCCGCGTGTACGCCGTGCCGGGGCCCGCCCAGGACCGGCTCAACGGCGTCACCCCGCCCACCGGCCGCCTGCCGGTGTGGCTGCTCGGCTCGTCCGGCTACTCGGCGCAGCTCGCCGCCCGGCTCGGCCTGCCGTTCGCCTTCGCCGCGCACTTCAACCCGCGCGACGTCGTTGCCGCCCTGCGCCTGTACCGCGAGCGGTTCACTCCGTCCGACGCCCTGGCCGAGCCGTACGCGCTGGTCAGCTTCACCGTCGCGGTGTCCGAGGACGAGCATGAGGCCCGTCGCCAGGCCGGCACCCTCGCACACGCCATGCTCCGCATGTTCCAGCGCAAGTCCTACCTGCTGCCGTCCCCCGAGGAAGTGGACGCCTACACCTACGACGCCCAGGAACGCCAGGCCGTCGACAGCTGGCTGGACCACGTCCCGCACGGCACCCCCGAACAGGTCATTGCCCACCTGAACCAGGTCCAGAGCGATTCCGGCGCCGACGAGCTCATGATCGGCAGCGTCGGCCACTCCGTCCAGGCCCGGCTGCGCTCCACCGAGCTCATCGCCGACGCCTACGGCATGCCCGACAGCCCGCACTGACGCGAGACGGGCGGGCCTCCGCCCGCCAAGACCCATCACCTTCACCGTCGCCTCCCTGCCGGCTGCCCCCTTTTTTTGCCGCCGTCGGCATGTAGGTGAGCCCGCACCCTGCCCCCGGCCTCGGACGAGGGCGCACCCGCGGATCCCCCCTCCGGCCACGGCGGTCATACGGATCAGGCAGGCCGACGAGAAACAGAGCAGGACACCACGCATCGGGCTGAAGCCGCGACGACTGGATACGGGCCGGTTGTTCCGGGCCCGACGGCATGGGAGGAGACAGGACGGCAGACAGGGTCTCCGGTTGTGGTTACGTGAACCCGGCACTCACACGATCGACGGGACCGCGCCTGTACCAGCCGGCCCGACCCGGTATGACCAGCCATCACCGGACGAACCGCTCCGACCGGAGCCCCCGCGACGTCCCTGCGTCGACGACAGGTCGATTGTCCCGGGGGTTTTCACACCACAAGAAGCGTGGCTGAGACCGGAGAGGGGTTGCTGGAGACATACGCGCGCCGGCTCGCTCGAGTGCGGCCTTCGTCGTGGCTGACTTTCGGTGGTACAGGCCGACAGGCAGGAGGAGGTGTCGGTCCGAATCGAAGCAGACCCGGTGGTGAGGCGAAGACTGCGGGCACAGAGAGCCTCCAACATGCCACAGCTGACCCGGGTTCCGGACGGTGCCTTCGGCACCGGTGTCATGGGGGCATGTGGTGGCCGGCTCGCGTCTTCCCGCACGTATAGATATTAGAGGCGCTCACATCTCTGCAGGTCAGAGGCGTTTCGGAGCCTTCAGAACATGACTCCCAAGTCATGTTGCGGCTGCGGAACTTGCTCCTGGAGTCAAGTTACCCCGTATTCATTGCGACCTATATGCGCAATGGTGCGACGGCTGGTGTCGCCGATGTGAACATGACTCCGAAGTCATGTTCGACACGCCCAACGCGCAGATAGGTCGCGTCATTGCTATCTATATGCGCCATAACTAGTGTGCTCCGCGTCTAGGTTTCGATCTTGGGAGCGCATAGCGTCATGACCGCACAGCCACAGGGGGACCCCCGCCGGACCCCTGGCTCGTCCTTGCCTCGAGCACCAAGCGCCTACAGCCCGTACGTCGGTGCGCTCGGACCGAGGAAGAACGTCGTCGAGCTGCCCGTCGGTCACACGGCGGAGGTCAGACCTCCCGTCACGGCCGGAGACTTCATCGGCAAGTACTTCGCCCAGGACAGTTTGGAGTTCCTGCGCTGGGCTGCCAGGTACTTCCGGGACGACAACGTCACCCTGTGCGTGCTGCTCTACATGATGGGGAGCCAGGAAGTAGGAGGGGCGGTCGAGCTCAAGCAGGCCGAGATCGCTGCCGAGTTGGAGATGGACCCCGCTCAGGTGTCCCGGGCCCAGACCAAGCTGAAGCGGCTGGGCCTGGCCTACTCACCGAAGAAGGGGTCCATCCAGCTTCAGCCTGCGGTGACCCTCCGCGGAGGCTACCGGCTGATCCAGAAGCCCGTTCGAGGGGCGGCCGCCAAGAGGGTCAAGGTACAGGTGGAGCAACTGAGCCTTCTGAATGAACTCGTACGTGATACGGGCGTTCCGGAGGAATTCAGGGACATGGCCCTTCCGGGGGCGAAACTCCCCGACCCGTCATCGAGGACGCGCAAGCGTAAGAGTACGAAGAAGAAGCCGGAGGCGTGAGATGAGGACTGCAGCGTCTGCGAACCCGGAGCCGCCAGAGCTGACGTACGGCACCTTCAACGGCTTCGCATACATGCCCGCGATGCCAGGGATCGCCTACCGGGTGCTTTTCCGGCTCCTGGGGATTCAGGAGCCGGGAGGGCGCTGCCTGGTCACGGAAGGGGAGCTGGCAGCGGCCCTGGATGTGCACCGCTCCATGGTGGGACGTGGTCTGCAGGCGCTCATTCTCGCCAAGCTCGTGTTCCGCCAGGCCAAGGGTGTCTACCTCCTCAACCCGATGATCAGCGGTGCCCGCAGCGTCACGGAGCACTTGGAGGCCATCGGGACGCTTGACCCCGCCGACCGTCTCGACGTCGACGACTACCAGGAACGCTACGACGCCGCTGTCGCCCAGGCCGAGCGGGAGAAGAGGAAGAGGCGTCTGGGCCGCAGCGCGCCAGGCCGTCCCAAGCCCACCGCATCCACTGCCGAGGGAACCGCGGAGGTGCTGAACCTCTCGACGGCCCGTGACCCGTCACGTCGGGGGCCGTCCAGGCCGTAACGTGGCCGTACACCACTGAGGCCCCCGCCGAAGCGGGGGCCTCAATGTGTCTAGGTTTCGAGAGGCAGCCTACCGCTTGGTTCTCAGCGGCAGCAAGGAGGGCCCTGACGCAGGAGTCATGCCGGCTCCACCGGAACGGGCGTAGCTCGCCGAGCCCGGTCTCCGGCGCAGGGCTGGGCCTGACGCCCACCGCCCTCCCGGAAGCGCGCGACGGCGGAGTCTCCCGGTCGTACGCGGAGCTGTTCCTGGTGAAGTCGGTCCGGGGTGCGGTGCCGGTCTTCCGGCCGGTCCGCTTCCCGGGCCGGGCGCGGCGCGGCACCGCACCCGGCTCTCCACGAGCCCCGAGAGGACCCGCGGTGGTGGTTCTCCTCCCATGGCGTCCCAAGAAGGGGGGGAACCGCCGGGCCGCCGATCGCACCGCCTCCTTGCTCCGCCCGGCCACCAAGGCCCCGGCAGAACCCGCGGGGTGGACAACCAGCGCCCTCGACGGCGCGACCAGGCTGGCTGAGACGGAAGCCGGAACGACTCGCTTCGCCGGGAAAGCGACTCGATCGCGGAGGCAGGACACTTCCTGGGGGCGTCCAGGCGTCACGGAGGACGAGGGAAGCCAGCGATTATCACGCCGTGATAATCCGGCCCGGTGCCGGTGTTCCGACTGCAACTATCACGGCGTGATAACCCGAGCGGGGCATCACCATCAGGTGAAACCGTGTCAAACTCCGCGAGCTGTCTGCCGTTACAGCCCATGACGTCAGTATACTGACGTCATGGCCTCTCCATACCCTGACGGATACCGGGAAAAGGTGGCGTCCAAGCTGCCCTCGGCGCTCCAGCAATCACTCAA
>NZ_JBIWJA010000068.1:0-18805 GCF_044764905.1 Streptomyces sp. NPDC093586
GGGGGCCCCGTGGGGGGGGGCGGGGGGGGGGGGCCCGCGGGGGGGGGGGGGGGGGTTCCCGGGGGCTCCCCCCCCCCCCCCCCCGATCCGGGCTTCCGCGAGGTCGAGGAGCCGATGCCTGTCCATGGCGTGGCCGTCTCTCACGAGACCATCCGTCAGTGGTGCGCACAGTTCGGTCCGGCCTGCGCCCGCGAGCGGCGGTACCTGTGGCGGAACGCGGACCAGGTGGGTGCCAGGGCGAAGAGGGTGAGCGGGCGAGTACGGCCACCACCGGGATCGGCAGCCCCGGGGAGGCTGCCGGCCGACACCGCGGGGAGTTCCTGCCGCGGCCTACAAGCGGGCGGGGACCATGGGCTGCGTCGGGCCGGTGGCGGTGGCGGTCATCTCGTCCCGCGGCGGGGGCGCCCCGCAGTCGGCGGCCAGATGGGTGGCGCGGCGCAGGAACGCGGCGGCAAGGGAGTTCTCACCGACGGTGTCGAGCGCGCGGCCGAGGTCCTCCAGGGCATGGGCGTGTTCCAGACGGTTCTCGCAGCGGCGCAGTGCGGTGACGGCCCGGGCGAGGGTGTGGAGACGCGCGCCGGGTTCTTCGGTGCGGGCGAGTAGACGCAGGGCGATGCCCTGGTGGCGGGGAACGACGCCGGACACGGTGGCGACTTCCTCGACGAGCAACGCGCGCGCCTCGTCGACGAGGCCGAGTTGGAGCAGTGCTTCGGCGGTGTCCGTGCGCCAGGGCAGGTGCGGCAGCCGTACCGAACCCTCCCAGCTGGCCAGGCGGCCGACGGTTCGGAAGGCAGCGAGGGCGTCGTGGTGGCGGTGGGCAGCCAGGTGGAGGCGGCCCTGAGCCCGCAGCCAGGGCAGGTTCTGCCAGACGGGGGCGGGAGCGTACTGCCCGAGATGAGCGGTGGCCTCTTCGTGCCGCCCCTGGGCGATGAGCGCTTCCGCCAGGATCGCCGTCGGCCACAGCCACAGCGACGTGTTCCGCGCGCCGGCCGCGTGCTGAGCCGAGGCGGCCTCGCGTTCGGCCGATGCCAGGTCGCCGAGGTGGAGCAGGGCCTCGGAGCACAGCGCGCGGAACGCGGACTCCCAGCCGGACGCTTCGACGGCCCGGGCCCGGCGGTGGAGTTTGCCGCACCACAGGACGGTGCGCCGGGGATGGCCGGTGTGCAGCAGGACACGCGCCGCCTGGAGCACGGACGCGCGGGCGGGGTCGTCCTGCCCGGTCCGCAGGAACCGTTCGGCGGCTCGGGGACCGTACGGCCGGGCGAGGGGAGCGGTGTACCAGTGGGGTCCGGTGCCGCGCGGCTCGGTGCGGTCGCGCTGTGCGCAGGGCGTGCGGCCGGTGCCGGGCCGGTCGGCCGGATCGGCGGTCGCGGTGGGGTCCATCGGCACTGCCGACCGTGTCCTCGGAGTACGCACCATGCTCGTCAGTAAATACGTGGCCGACAGCCGGAGCCATCTGCCTCGAGCCGTTTCCGAGCGGTTCTCACGCGGGGCGGCGGGGTCCTCGCCCCTGCGCGGCACTCATCCGGGGAGGAGTGTGGACGGGAAACCCGGGACGCGCTCCGGCTCTCGCAGCAGGTCCGGGACCCGGGCCGTCGCTTTCATGCTCGGAAGCTGCGAGGGCCGGAAGAAGACGTCCTCGGTCTTTCGGTCCTGCGGCATGGCGAGGGCACCCGGCCCGTCGTACCGGACGACGTCTGCGCGGCGCTCGGCCCCGCGGTTGACCCACTCCAGCGAGTTGGCGGACCGGCTCTTGTTCCCATGGCTCGAGGGACGGGATTGCGGGCATACTGGTCATGCGCGTCTACCGCGTACAGGTGTGACGAGGCCCCGGCGTTCCCGCCGGGGCCTCGTTGCGTCCTTGGACATCAGGCGACCGGGTGAAGCCCGCCTTTGCCTCGTTTCGGGGGACGCTTGGCGTACCCGGGGACCTTGATCGGGGGAGGGCCGCCGACGGCGAGCTGTTCGGTCATCGCCTTTTCCAGCTCGGTCTGCGATTCGTAGCCGGCTATGGCTGGGTTGAGGGCGTAGCGGTGGCCGCGTCCGCCTCCGGAACGCAGCACGATGCCACGTTCGACGAGCAGGGCCATGGCGCGGCTCATCGAGGCCTGGCCGACACCGAGGATCTCGTCGATCTCGGACTGCTTCATTCCGACAGATCCTCCCGGGTCCTGATGCTCGACCATCACCGAGAGGACGTCGATCGCCGTGGGGGTGAGCTGCAGCTGGTGAAGCATGCCAAGCAGCCCTGTGGTGTGGAACAGCATGGCGAGTATCCCTTCGGTCAGCCGACCTCAGACCTGGGAAACAGGCTGAGTTCGGAGGCCAGTTCGTCGGGGAACTTGGATTCCAGCGCAAGCGTCCGCAGCCCGGCCAGGAAGTCGTGCTGCTCCTGACCGTTCCCGTTACACGCGACGCGGGGGTTGAGCTGGTAGGACGACCGCTTCGCCTTACGGATGAGGTTCTTCTCGCCCAGTGCGTCCAAGGCGTGCCCGATGCCGGTCCGCTTCACTCCCAGCTCGGCAGCGATCTCCGCGTGGGTGACCTCGATCTTTCCCTTCTCCTGACGGCCGGTCATGTTCGACAGGACCGCGGCCTGCAGCTTGCTGATGATGTTGTGCATCAGGCAGTACGGCAGCACCCGGCGCAGGAAGTAGTTGCTGACGAGGGAGTAGCCGTCGGCACCGAGCATGTCATGCGGCGGTGGACGACGGCCTTGACCTCGTGAACGGGCCCTTTGCCGAACTGCTCGGCGATCATGCGGGCGAGATCGGCACCACCGTCGGCTCGCACCGCCCGTACAGGAGGAGGCTGCTGAGGCTTTGGCCTCGCGCGGCGCGCGCGCAGGGCATCTGCCGCTGCGTCCATGTAGATGACCCTTTTGCCGTACAGGTGCTGCGCACGGTACGGAAAAAGTTGCGGCTATCCGCATGTTACGCGCCGAAGACTTGCTTCTCGACGCAAGTCTCTGTCGGCGCTCACCGACAGAGACGCACAGGCCTCAGCCCCGGGGGCCCGTCGAACAACCGCGTGCCCACGTGTTCAAAGTTCCGAAGGGGGAACCAACGTCCCACACCGGCACCCGCGATGGCGCGTCGAGCCAGAGGTGTCCGCACGGTCAGGACGGCATCCCCGCTCGGCGAGAGTTGCGACTAGCCGCATGTTTTCAAGGAAGGTTGCTTCCATTCACGACTTTTGGTGGCGAATGTAGGCAGCCACCGACATTAGGTTTTGGAAAACCGCAGGTCAGGTGCCTTTTTCGCCGAATCCCTCTTAACCAAAGAACCACCTGCCAACGGAAGGAGCAGCGAGGGCTTCGGGAGCGGGAGGTTCGGGGGAGGGCGTCGGGGCGGGTTCGCGGGGCTGGGGGAGCCGGCGCGGGTGCCGGTCGAGGGGGGTGGGCTCGGTCAGGGTGATCTGAGCGCATTCAGGTGTGGTCGCACGAACGCCCCTCATTGACGTGAGGTTAATGAGGGGCGTTCATGAGGACGTCTCGATTGCGGTGGGGTGAAGGGGGTGTCCGTCCAGGGTCGGGAGGGCCCGTTCGATGTACCGCATGCCGTGCGGCGCGAGCAGGGGGCGGTCCAGGTCGAGGGCCGCTGCCAGCCGGGAGCGGCCCTGGTACAGGCCCCGCTGGACGATCGCGGACAGCTCCGGCCGGGCCGGCCGCCCTCCGGCGGCCGCGTGGGCAGCGGTTCGCTCGCGCATGCCGCGTCCGCTGCGGAAGCGGTCCGCCTTCCCGCCCACGATCCGACCGCGCGGCGAGCTGACGCCGCGCCTGCTCAGGTCGCCCGACGCAGGGGGACGACCACGTTCTCGCCGAGTGCCTTGGGGCTGAGGCGGTAGTAGCGGATGTGGGCGAGCTTGTCGGACTCTTCGAGCCAGCCCGCCTCGATGACCTGCTTGCGGGTGCGGGAGAAGACGGGCGCGGACATGCCGACGAGAGCGGCGAGGTTGGCGGCGGTCTCCTGGACCGCACCCGCGCGGTCGGTGGGGTGCAGGGCGTACAGCATCACGACGAGGCGCTGATTGGCCGTCATGCCTGCCGTGGCCTTCAGCAGCTCCAGGTTCCTCTGCTTGTCGTCGCTGGTCACTGGGCCTCCCACCGCGCAGGGGTCTTGTCGTCGAAACCGGGGATGTCCGGCGGGTTGCACGTCTTCACCGCTTCGCGCTGCTCCAGCCCCGTTCCATGGAAAGCAATGTACGGGCTGATGCGATAGAAGTTGTAGTTACCGATGCGTCCGCGCACGATCAGAATGCGGTGCTTCGCCAGTTTTCGGTTGATCTTCCCGACGGCATCGGTGGACATCCCCACACGCTTGGCGATGTCCGCGCCGGTCGCCTTGAGCGGGTCCATGCCTTCCGGCGAGACACCGATCCACCACAGGACCAGGAACTTCTGGCTGGGTGTGAAGGCCTTGGACTCGGTGATCGCCTCGACGCGCGCCTTGTCCACCTGTGTGTGCCGGCCTGCGAAGGCGTACGGCGCATAGGGGACCGGCTCGCCCGTGTCGGCGTCGACCAGTCTGCGTGCTGCTCCCAACGGTCCCTCCGGGCACGGGGGTCTATGGACAGGGTTCACGACGACGGCCGCGAGGCCAGCCTGATGAACCTAACGTACATGTGCATGAAGTCAATCAGGTCGGTCTGTCGGCCGTGCCGGTTGCCTTCAAGGAGGGGGTGACCGGTCTGATTTTCGGGCCAACTCATTGCCCTCATGGCAATCTAGGGCGTTCTCAGGATCGTGGTACCCAGTCCCTGTGAACCGCCTCCACGTTCGTAGGAACTGCCTGGCAGTTCCTACGAACGTGGTGTCTATGGGTATTTCCGCAGGTCAGAGGCTCTTCGGGAGGTGCGCTCTCTTACTGTGTTCCTGACCGCCGGATTCGGTCCGGTGTGAGGGGGTGCGGACCGTCTTCAGGCGGCTCATGTATTCCTCGATTCGACTTCCAGCACACATCAAGCGAATCCGGCCCCCCTGACGACCTGCACCACCGAAAGCCCGCCACGACGGAGCCGCACCCGAGCGACCAGGCGCGCGTGTGCCTCCATCAGCCCACCCGCGGCCTCGACCACGCCTGTTCGGTGAAAGGGCGGTCGGGGGGAGGACACGGGTGAGGGCGTCGTCGGGGGCGTGCGTGGTACAGGTCCGAGGCGGAGAGCCACCGCTGGTCCGGGTCCGGGCCCGGAGACAAGCGGGAGAACAGCATTGCGCCGTGCACGGCTTCGGAAGCCCTGCGGCCGACCGTCCTGACGGCACATCTGCGAAGCGGTGTCGCTCAGGCTCCAGGGGCCTGTCACAGGTCTTGAAGACCCATCAGCACGGTGGAGACATCCGGCCGAGAGGGAGCGGGACAGGCGCGGGCCGGTGGGGGTAGGGCACCGTGCCGTAGTTCCCCTGGACGGTGGCTCGAGCCGCTGGGACTGCCTGGGGGGAGCGACGGTCTTGGGCACCCCCCACGGGGACGGGGACGGGGCCTCGGCTCTGGGAAAGCGACTGAGGGCGTTTTGGTCGCTGTCAGTCGCTGAGGAAGAAAACCCTGGTCACCGGCATGAAATCGAGGAATCAGCGACTGAAGCGACTCAGGGTCCGGGTTTATGAAGACATTCGCGCGTGTGCGCGTGCGCGTGTAGACGTCATAGATAGGGGCCTTGAGTCGCTTCAGTCGCTGTTCCGGTTGACGAAGCCCCTCTGACCTGGTGTTTCGTGGAGCTGTTCGGGAAGCGACCGAAGAGTACTGAGTCGCTGGCGACTTCTTGTGGGTCGCTCGGAATGAGCGTCCTGTCTGGGAACAGCAGTTCCCCTGAGTCACTTCCTTCTCAGCGGTGCTTCGCTAGGCTGTGTCAGTCGTTGAGTCGCTTCGGTCGCTGGTGGGGGATGGGCATGGCTGCTGAGCTGCTTTTTTCTCGCAGCGACTCAACTCCGCAGAGATCCGCCGGGGTCGGGACACAGACCTGCCGTTCCCTGACGACGGCACGTCGGTGCTCCGGGCGGGACCGGCTGCTGCCCGGGACCGGGATCAATGACGGCGTGGACCTGGGAAGGCGGGCCGACGGGTTCCCTGTGCTCGCGGCGCCGGCCGCGTTACGAGGCGCGCACAGTCCCGAGGCGGCACCGGGCGCGGTCACGCGGGCCGGCGTGTATCGGCCGGCAGGGCCGGTGCGGGCGTTGCGGGACGTCGCCGAACATTCCGGACCTGGGCGGCAGCGGCGGTACGGCGCCGTCATCCGCAGCGGGCTGAGCGCGGGGATGCGGCGTCAGCTGGTTGTGGGGGGCTTTGGATGAGGATCGGCAACGACGGCTCCGAAGCCGTTTTCGACGCACAGGCCGTCGCGGCGCAGTTCCTCGCCCAGCCGCTGACGTTGACTCGGCCGCGGCAACGCGAGGAGGGCTGTGCGCCGGTGCAGGGCGCGGGGGGCGCGGAAGCGGTCACCGCTGACGGGCTGCTGCCGGACACCTTGAGCGACCGCGGCAACGCCAAGCTCTTCGCCAGGCTGTATGCGAACGACTACCGGCACGTGCCGGGGCTCGGTTGGTTCCGGTGGGACGGCATCCGCTGGCAGGTCGACGAGGACGACACGGTCTTGTGGGCCGCCGGGGACCTGGCCGAGGCGATCGCCACGAGCGATCCGCGCGGTGTGTACGGTTCGACCGCGCTGGCGCAGCACCGGCGGCGGGCGCTGAGCACCAGCGGGATGAACGCGATGCTGGCGCAGGCGCGTTCGGCGCCCGGCCTGGTGCTGAACCCGGCGCTGCTGGACGCCGACCCGTACGAGCTGTGCACGCCCGCGGGCATCGTGGACCTGCGCTCGGGACTGATCCGGGTGCCGGATCCGGTCCGGGACTTCCACTCCCGGTCGACGACGGCCGCGCCGCAGCCGATGCCCACTCCGCGCTGGGATCGTTTTCTCACCGACACCTTCGGCGACGGGCCCGAGGGCGCGGAGGTGATCGACTTTCTGCATCTGCTGCTCGGCTACTCCATCACCGGTGACGTCGGCGCGCAGGTCATGCCGTTCCTGTTCGGTTCCGGGAAGAACGGCAAGTCGGTGCTGCTGGACGTGGTGATCAAGCTGATCGGCGACTACGCCGACGCGGCGCCTCCGGGGTTCCTGATGGCACGTCTGTACGAGGGCCACCCGACGGACCTGGCCGAGCTGCACGGGCGGAGGGTGATCGTGTGCAGCGAGGTCAAGCAGGGGGACCGCTTCGACGAGGCGCGGGTCAAGCTGCTGACGGGCGGGGACCGGATCAAGGCGCGCCGGATGCGGCAGGACTTCTTCAGTTTCCAGCCGACGCACAAACTGTGGATGCTGGGCAATCACCGGCCCGAGGTGGGAACGGGCGGGTTCGCGTTCTGGCGGCGTATGCGGCTGATCCCGTTCGAGCGGGTGGTCCCCGACGACCGCAAGATCGACAACCTGGCGGACGTCCTGGTCACCGAGGAGGGGCCGGGCATCCTGGACTGGCTCGTGCGGGGGGCGCGCCGCTATCTGAACGGGGAGAAGGACCTCACCGGCCCGGAACGGGTACGGATCGCGACGACCGTGTACGCGGAGACCGAGGACCACACGGGGCGTTTCCTGGCCGAGTCGTGCCGGGTGGAGCCTCGTCTGAGGGCCGAGCAGGCTCAGCTCTACGCGGCCTACAGGTCGTGGTGCCAGAATGAGGGCGCCACGGCCATCTCGTCGCGTGCCTTCGCGGCCCGGGTCCGCGAAGTGGTGGGACTGACGTCACCCAAGCAGATGATCCTGTCCAACCAGCGCAAGTACTACCCGGGTATCGGACTGGTGGCCGACGAGGAGACGACGGTATGAGTGCCCTCATCGCAGAGGACGACCTCGCCCACGAGGAGGGTCTCGTCTGGCTGGAGGACATCAGCCGGCTGGACTACGTCCGGCAGAGCCTGGACCGGCTGCCGACACGGCGCGGCAAGCCCGCCTACCATCGCGACGGACGGCTGGTGGGCTACGCCCGGCTCGGTGCCGCCGCGAAGCCGTCGCGTTCCTCGGGCACCTTCCGCCGCCGGGTTTTCTGGCTGCTGCCGCACGACCGGGACGCCGATCCGGAGGGCCTGTACGCGACGGGCGCGCCGGCGGAGGCGGTGGATCCGCGGACGCTGACGCCCGGCAACAAGGGCCACAAGACGGAGCGTTCCGAGGGCGGGCCGCCGTCCTCCGCGATGCGGGAGATGGGCATCACCCTGCCCCCGTGAGCCCTTCTCGGCCCCGGACTCCCAGCTCTGTCCCCAGGGGCAAAGTAGCTACGAGTGATGCTCAGGCCGTGGGTCGACGAGGGTGCTGACGCGGTTTGCGTACTCGCGGCGGGCCTTGCGCTGTGCAGGAATAGCCGAGGTGCCCGGGGCGCCGTCGAGCGGCTGGCAGCGGTCGAGGAGTTGGCGGTGTACCGCCGGGAGGGCGCTGACGCGCAGGGTGTAGCCCTGACCGCGCCGTACGGTCACCCCCTGGTCGAGCACGGCGCGCTCGGCGGGCTCCAGGTTGGCCGTGCGGAGGAAGTCGGCGACCTTGCCCGGCATGTCGAGGACGACCGGCAGCTCCAGAGCCGGGGCGTCCTGGTCGGCGACGCGCTCGGGCAGGAGGTCGGCGACGGCGGTGCGGATGGCGCCGCGGCTGACGTGGTGGTCGCGGGCCAGGGCTGCGATGGACTGGCCGTCGAGGTAGGCGGCGCGTACGGCGGCGGCCTTCGCGGCCGTGACGACCGGGCGGCGCCCGCCCTTGTTGCCCTTGGCCTCGGCGGCCCGCAGGCCGTCGTACGTCAGCTCACGCTGGAGGTCGCGCTGGAGTTCGCCGGCGGCGGCGAGGGTCTGCACCATGAACTTCACGGTGGACAGCAGTTCTCCTGTGCGCGGGTGGCGTGCGGTGAGGTCCATCGAGGAGAACGCGCCGTCGTGGATGCGCAGGGCGAGGCGGCCCGCGTGCAGGACGTCGAGCACGTCGAGGATGTGCCCGGTGCCGCGCACGAGGCGGAACATCTCGGAGATGTGCACGGTGTCGCCCGGCCGCGCGTAGGTGAGCAGCTCGCCGAACTTCGGGCGCTGAAGCGGGTGCAGGCGGCTGGATGTGCCGGCGTCCTCCTCGAAGACGACCGGGTCGTCGATCCCGGCCTCGGCCAGGACGAGGTTCTGGCGGTCGGTCGACTGCTGGTCGGTCGACACTCGCTTGTAGACGAGATTGGCCACGCTCTTCCCCCGGCTTCTGTCGGCGCATCGGACCTCGGGTGTCATCTAACTCTGTCGTCAACCGGCATCGGATCTCATTGGATCGGAGCCGTCGTCAGACCCCGAATCACTGGGTTCATTGGACGCGCGCCGCGCCTGTCATCAGACGATCGTTTTCCGACACTGGAGGACTTGGTGCGTGGCCCAGCCAAGGAAGCACCCGGATCGGGGCCTGATGAACGATGACATAAAGGTCCCCCACGACGGGGCGTGGGCCTCTCGCCCTCAACGACCCTGGAATCTCACGATCCGGTCAGCGAACATCGCGGACATGTCCAAGAGGCGAGCTGAATCCTGACGCGCAGTGTCGGTGTCTGCGCCCATCTGTTCCACCAACGTGACGAAGGGCCCCTGCCGGAACCAGACGTAACGGCCGATCAGCTGCGGCGGTATGTCGGTGTCCGGGCTGCCATCGCTGTTGAAGTAGGCCTGGTCCCGGTATTCGAAGAACTGGCTCTCTTCGCCTCTCTTGGCCAACTGCACCTCTGGGTGATCTGGGTAATGACGCCTGTTGACAAGACCCATATACGCGAGATGAGCCGAGTCAGCATCCGGGAAGGCGAACAGAACGAACTCGGCGGAATAACCCGTGCCTTCGACACCCTCATACATGACGCCACCGGCAACTGTGGCTTTGTGGCACTCCGGCACCGATTGGCAGGAGTGAACACGAGTGGCAGGCGCGAATCGAGGCGCTTCGGCGTTGGGGAACAGCTTCGCATCCACGTCGCTTCGTTCGGGGAGCATCTTACGGATCGTGGCAGCGCCCGCGGCCGACGCCGTGATGCTGGGGGTGGAATCGCTCGCGTCATGCCGGGTGGCCGTCTGGCTGTTCGGTGTGTTATCGGTGTCGATCAGTCTCACGCCGCCGTACACAGCGAGTGCCAGCAGGATGAGGGCCAAGGCGATTGCCGCTGCGAGCAGCATTCGTCCGCCAGGCGTGTTGTTGATCGTCAAAGGGCCCAGCGCTATCTGGTTGTGTTTCAGCCGGCTGCCCGTGATGACCACACTTCCGGTGGTCTTCTGGGTGGATGTGTGAAGAAGTAAGGCCAGCCGATCGGCAAACTCCGCGTCGCCGCTGATTTCGTCAGTCAGGGCGGCTTGAACATCCTGTTGGGCAGCGGGGTCGCTGGGCGAGGCGCTCAAGCCGTCCAAAGCAGTACGACCGCGAGCGGAGTGATTCAACCTGTCTTGTATGAGCTGGGATGTTGCCGTGCTGGCCGCGCCCCCCAGGACGGAGATCAGAGCCTGTGTAGCCATTGCCGCCAGGTCGTTCGGGTTCACTCGACACCCCCGTGTGCATCTCAGTTGTGACATTGTCGCCATGTTCGCGACACTCCGCGACTACTTAGCCAGAGGAGTCAACGGCTCGGGGAGCGAGTGGCGCGATCTGCTGCTTTCACGAGCCCTGCACGAACTGTAATCGTCGGACCGTGGTCGGATGCCTCTGACGCTCACGGGGTGGATCGCGCGGCCTGTGCCGCACCGTCTGCTGCCTGCCGGGGGCGGGGAACGGCCAGGGGCGCCAGGTCGAGCCGCTTGTCCATGTCGAGGCGGAAGGTGCCGTACGGGTTGGTGTTCGACCAGAACAGCGCGGTCAGCCCGCGCCGGTCCTCGTCGGTGAGCTTCTTCGCCCAGGCCGGTTCAGCGAGGACCTGCTGAAGCAGCAGGGTGTTGACGTGCACGAGCGAGGACTGCAGCAGGTGCAGGGCGAGCATCGAGGTCTCGGCGTGCTCCTTGTCCGGGCCGGTCAGGGCGCCGTCCTTGCCGTAGTGGAGGACGGTGTTCGCGCTGTTCCAGTTCTCCACGACCTGGAGCCCGCCGTGAATCTCCCGGCGCAGGTCGGGGCTGGCCAGGTAGTCGCAGGCGAAGATCGTGCGGACCGCGCGCCCCAGCTCTTCGAGGGCCTGGTAGGTGGGGTGCTTCGGTCCGCCGCGGGTGAAGCGCCGCAGCACCTGCTCGGCCTCCGCGGTCCCCAGCCGCAGCGCGGTGGCGTACTTGACCATCTGGTCGTACTGCTGGGCGATCAGGTCCCACTTGATGGCCCGGGTCGTCAGCGATCCGCCGAGCGCCGGCCAGCCGGGCGGGGTGTCGTCCGGGCGGTACAGGCGGATGCTGCCGATGTTCTTCAACCGGGGCAACAGCCGGAAGTTGAGCAGTTCAGTGAAGGCGAACTCGACCACGCTCGCGCCGTGCGTGTCGACGTAGTTCGACTCGATCTCGGCGTCCGTGCAGTGCCTCAGCAGGCCCTCGATCATCGCCGCGACCTCGGACGACGAACAGCTCTTGAGCTGGGAGTAGATGCAGACGTTCTTCTTCTCGACGTGCCAGTACACCATCACGCCGTTGCCGCCGTAGCGGGCGTGGTACTCGGTCATGAAGTTCGAGGACCAGGACCCGAACTTCTTCGAGTCCGACGCACACGCCGTGCCCTGGCCCCACCATGCGGTGTCCCGGGCCGCGAAAGTGGAGTTCACCAGCTTGCGCACGGCGGCCCGCAGGTTGTCGACGGTGATGAAGTGCCGGCGCACATGCCGCAGCGCCGCCTCGCTCTCGCCGTGCTCGCCGGTCGCTACGATGGCCCGGATGCCCATGTTCGTCCCCAGAGCGAACAGGGCCAAGAGGAGACGTCGTTGGAGGACGGCGCGGTCGATGCGCTCGTACGCGGCGATAGAGGCGAACTCGTCGGTGAAGCCGGTGTCGAAGTCGGCGTTCTTGAGCACGTCCAGGAGGCCTAGCACGCCCCAGCGGCGTACGACCTCGTCCTTGAGCGCCGTCAGGCCGGTGGGCTCGTTCAGCTTCTCCAGCTTCGGAACCTTGAACCACGGTTCCCCGTGCCGGGTGGTGACCTTCACTCCGCCCGCCGAGCCGTCCGCGAGCGCCCCGGACAGCCGGTCGAGGGCCTCGGTCATCCGCCGCTTCAGGTCGGTGATGAACTCCGACGCGTCCAGCGGCTGGCGGATCGCCGCGTAGTGCATGGTGCGGGTGGCCTCGAAGTCGCCGGGCAGGTCGTCCTCCGGGTTGCACCACCGCCTCCCGCCCTCGACGTAGATCTCCCGGCGGCGGATCGCGTCCCTCAGCGCCACCAGGACGCACAGCTCGTACGGGATGCGCTCGACCTTGCCCTTGTCGTCCACGACGGCCTCACGCCAGTCCTTGCGTACGACGCCGTCCATCGGCACCGTGTCGCCGGCGTCGTAGAAGCGGGTCTTGCCGTCGACGTCGGCGTACTTCTCCAGCAGCGCGAGCGCGTCCATCACCGGCCGGTAGGAGGTGTTGTTGCACCGGAAGCCCAGCGTCCGCAGCAGCGGCGGCAGCATCTGCCGGTAGTACGAGCTGTAGGAGGAGCGCAGCGTGGTGCGGACCTTGGCTTTGAAGACCTTCTGGTTCGCCTTCGCCTCGGCGACCAGGTCGCGCAGCGTCTTCTCCCCGACCACCGGGTACAGGGCCGTGCGCACGATCTCGTCCGGCTTGCCGATCGCCGCGTCCTCCAGCCTGAAGAGGATGCCCTCCTTGCCTCGGACCTTCTTCAACTCTGCGGTGAGCTGCCTCTCCACCCGCCGCTCGGCACGGGCGTTGATCTTCTGCACCAGGGCGATCAGCAGGTCCCCCAGGGCGTCGGTGATCTCCGCCTGCCGGGAGGAGCACAGCGCCGCGAGCAGGGTGATCCGCACGTCCTCGGCGGTGTCGCGGAAGTCCGAGGGGTACATCTTGATCGCCCGCGCCCGCCACGCGGCCAGCAGTTTCTCCGAGCAGTCCGCGAACAGCCCCTCGGGCAACCCGAGTTTGCGTACGTCGTTCAGCTTGGTGATCTCCGTCAGCAGCGACTCCAGGCCGACCGCGCCCGGGTCACGCTTGAGCAGGGCCAGCAGGGCGGCGCCGTCCTCGTTGCCGTCGGCCACCAACTCCAGCAGCCGGGCCACTTTGACGTCGCCCAGACGCTTGATGGTCCGTGCGCAGAAGGTCTTCTCCGCCCCGGTCTGGGCCGCGGTGACGATGCGGTCGATGCGGCCCGGCGGCTCGATCGTCCTGGCCCGCCACTCCACCAGCAGGGCCTCGCGCAGCCGGTCCTCCACCAGCTCGACCGGGCACACCTCCGCGGCCAGCCACGCGATCAGCTTCTCCTCGTCGGCCCGGGTGGCGGGCCGGAACTTCAGCGCCTCACGGATCTGCTTGCGGTGGTTCTTCGCCGACCGGCTGGTCAGGTCGTACTTCGCGAACTCGGCCGTCGGCACCTTCACCAGCCCGGCGACGTACTCCACCGCGGGCTGCGGAACCTCCTCCAGCAGATCCGGGAACCGGCCCTCCAGCTCGAAGAACTTCAGCAGCAGACTGAAGCCCAGCCGCGTCGCCCCGGTCTTGTTCGCCACCAGGTCCCAGTCGCCGTCCACCAGCGTCCAACTCGCCAACAGCTCTTCCGGCGACCACTCTTGCCGCACACCCGCCCCTTCCCTCGCCTGCCCCGGGCTTCATCCGGACGGCCCAACGAGGCGCCCGAGAGCGAGGAAACGGGTTATCGGACTATCCGAAAGCTACCCGCCAGTTACTTTGCCCCTGGGGACAGGGCTGGGAGTCCGGGGCCTTCTCCTGCGCTCGGCCACGCGATGGGGGGAGCGGCACGACGCCGGGCTGGCGGTGGTGTTGCCGCGCGCGACCGCGGTCACCCGTGGCGGCGATGTCCGCGGGCCGTCGCCGCGATGACGCGCTCGCGCTCCGCCCGTTCGCGCTGCTTGCGATCAGAACGCGGCGGAGGTCAGCCGTACGCCTCGGGGCCCGGCACGCCTGCGGCGGCGAACCCGTCCGGCAGCGCGCCGAGCTGCGCCCGCTCGGCGGGTTCGAGGCAGGCCGGCGGGTTCGAGGCAGGCCGGCGGCTCGGCGGTGACCCGGCGGGCGTTCTCCAAGGCGGTCCCGAGCACCCGTCGGCCCCCGGCGGCGGGCCCCGTCATGCGGTGGCGTGCCGCAACTGCCGGGCGTACCAGGCGGAGCAGGCGGCGAAGCGTCCCCCGAAGCCGGGGCCCGGCCGCAGGCCCGTGCTGCGCCAGATCCGCTCGGTGTCGTACCAGTGGTCCTCGGTGAGGAGCGAGTACTGGTGGTCGGACAGGTCCGGCAGCGAGCGCCGGACCAGTGAGCGGTGCTCGGCGAGGGGGACCGGCGGCGCCTGCGGCAGGTGCAGCAGGGTGCGCAGCCGAGCCAGCAGGTCGCCCCAAGGCAGCGGCCGGGGATCGGCCACGTGGTAGGTTCCGCCGGCCGTGCGGGCCGGGTGGGGCTGACGTACCAGGGCGGCGGTGATCCGGGCGAGGTCCTCGACGGCGACCACGGACGTGCGGGCGTGGGGTCCGTCGGGCCAGGACGGCACCCGGCGCAGCAGGTGGGCGAGGGCGGGGACGAACCAGCGGTCTCCGACGCCGTAGACGAGCGGGGGGCGCAGTACCGTGGCGCCCGCCGCCCGGACGTCCTCCTCGGCGAGCAGACGCGAGGCGCTGGCGGCGGAGGCGGGTGAGGGGTCGAGCTGTCCCTCGCGGATGCCGCGGTGGGGACCCGTGCCGTAGACGGACGCGGTACTGACGTACAGGAAGCGCCGGACCTCGTGCCGGCGGGCCTCGTCGAGCAGGGCCCGGGTCCCCGTGTGATTGATCTCCCGGCACTGCCGGGAGTCGCGGCCGACGTAACTCGCGGCGTGGACCACCGTCGTGACACCTGAGCAGACGCCGCGCAGTGTGGTGGGGTCGGTGAGGTCGCCCGCCGCGTACCGGACGCCCGGGAGTCCGGTACGCGGGGGCTTGCGGCACAGGGCCAGCAGGGTGGGTGCGCCGCCGCGGGGGCCCTGGTGGCGGGCCAGCGCTCTCAGGACGGCGCTGCCGATGAACCCCGTGCCGCCCACGACGAGGACCGTGCCCGGGGTGTCGCCCGGGGCCGGGGGGTGGTCGGGGTGCGCAAGTGCGGTCATGCTGGGCCCTCCTGGCCGCGGGTGTCCCTGGCGTGGGCTCGGCGGAGCGCCGACCCCGAGTACCAGACGTCCGGTTCGTTCCGGTCACGACGGGAAACGGTGATCACCGGGCGTCGGCTGCCGGGCCCGGGGAGAGGGTCAGAGCCGGGAGCCGCCGCTCGCGTCCAGGATCTGGCCGGTGACCCAGCGGGACGCGTCGGACGCCAGGAAGGCGACGATGTCGGCGATGTCGGCCGGCCGGCCGATCCGGTTGAAGACCGACGAGGATGCGAGGCGTGCCGCGGCCTCCGGGGTGGCCCGCTTCGAGGCGTTCATGTCGGTCTCCACGAAGCCGGGGGCGACCGCGTTCACCGTGATACCGCGCGGTGCGAGCTCCTTCGCCAGCGCCAGGGTGAGGGTGTTCAGCGCCCCCTTCGTCATCGAGTACACGACGGACTCGGGGTACGCGACCCGGGCGGCGGCCGAGGAGATGTTGATGACGCGGCCGCCGTCCCGCATGTTCTTCAGGCCCCGCTGCACGAGGAAGAGCAGCGACCTGGTGTTCACGGCGAAGAGCCGGTCGAACAGCTCGGGGGTCACCTCGTGGATGCGCGCCGAGCCGCTGATCCCCGCGTTGTTGACGAGGACGTCGAGCTCGCATCCCGCGTCCTGGCGGGCCAGACCGTCCTCCAGCCGCGCGTACAGCTCCTCGACGTCTCCCGGCACGCCCAGCTCGGCCCGGACGGGGAACGCCCGGCCGCCCTCCTGGGCGATCAGCCCGAGCGTCTCGCGCGCCGCGGTCTCGTCGTGCCCGTAGTGGACCGCGACCAGAGCACCTTCCCGTGCCAGTTCACGGGCGATCCCCCTGCCGATGCCGCGGCCGGCGCCGGTGACGAGCGCCGTCTTCCCGGACAGTGCACCCACGTCTGAACTCCCCCTTGGTAACTGTCGGCGATGTGCCCGGGGCCCGGGTGGACCACCGGGCCCGTCTCAGTCGGCGGCCGTCGCGAGCACGCCGCGTTCCTCCATCAGTGCCTCCGCCTCCTTGTAGACCACCTCGCCGCGGGACGCGGACATGTGGAGGGAGGCGACCACCGAGGGCTGAGCCACGCTGGGCAGCAGGTGGCGCAGCAGGTTGCTGACCCTGTCCAGGAGATCCTCGTACTCGTTGAGGGCCTGGGACATGGCCTGGACGCCGCCGAAGGCCCCCACGAACACGTCCGCCGTCTCGCTGGGCACCACCTGTGGCAGCAGTTCCCCCTGCGACTGGGCCTTCTCCAGCAGATCCAGGGCCGTCTCGCTCCAGGTCAGGAAGGGACCGCTGCGGTCGAGGCTGGCCTGGTTCTGGTCCATGGCGAGCCGCACGCTGGCGCGCACCATGGGGTTGGTCTGCAGCCGGTAGGCGTGCAGCATCGTGGCGTCCACGAGTTCCTGCAGCTTGCTGGGCCGCTCCGGGACCTTGAACTTGTTGTTCTGCTCGGTGAGTACGCCCTGGGCGAGATGCTCCTTGGACTGGAAATGGAAGTACAGCGCACCCTTGGTCACGCCTGCTTCGGAGAGGATCTCGCTGATGGTCGCGGCCTGGTAGCCGTGTTCCTCGAAGACCTTGGCAGCTGCCCGCAGGATGGTCTGCCGGGTGCGGATGGCCCGGTCCTGTTTCGACACTACGGCCTCCACCGTCATGCAGTCGGCGAGCCCCTGAGGGCTCCACTTAAAAAAAACCGTCCAGTTTGTATCTTACAGGGGGATCGCCTTCGCGTACCCCTTGGTCCATACAGTGGACTGGCCGATTGCGAGCGGAGGCCGGGAGCGACGTGCGGCAACGGCGGGGCCGGGCTGGTGGACGGGGATGGACCGGCGGCCGTGTCCGGCCGCCGACGCGGGACCCGTCAGGACGCCCGGGCGGTCAGGACGCGGAGGTGTCGAGGGCCACCGTGCAGCGGAAGGCGGGCTCCCCCGCCTGGCGGGCGACGACGGCGACCGCCTCCTCGCCCGCCGGGCCGGCGCCGGGGAGGCGGCTCGTCTCGATCAGGCACGGTGCGTCGAGTTCGACGTAGCGCTCGAACTCGCTCTCGACGAGCAGGGGCAGGGAGGCGTGGCCGAGGGTGGCCGACGCGCTCTGGCGGGCCGCTTCGAGCAGCAGCATGCCCGGCACGTGGTCGAGGGGGTGGTCGAAGAGGATCGGGTGACTGCGGTCGACCCGCAGGCGCCACTGGTCCGGCTTCTTCGTGGGGGAGAGCACGACGTCCTTGGGGGAGGAACGACCGACGAGCTGGGGGGCCACCGGGGCCGTCAGCGCGAGCGGCGGCCGTCCCGCCTCGGGGCCGTGCAGCGAGCGCACGCGCCGGTAGGTGGTGGGGGCCATGCAGGTGACGGTCCCGTACGCGGTGCCCACGAAGTCTCCGTCGCGGCGGATCACGGCGTCGTACCGGCACTCGGCCAGTACGCCGCCGCGCTGTCTGACGTTCGTGCAGGACATCTCGAGCTCCACGGACGCGGGCACGCCACTGACGCCCAGGTGCTCCGGCCGCACGTGGACGCCGAGGTCCCGGACGAGGAGCTGGTGCCCGAGGGGCACGCCGAGTTCGGTGTGGGCGAGGAGCACGCCCGCCTGGCGAAACGTCTCTGCGACCATGAGCGGGTCGTGGCAGTTCTGCACGCTGGTGAAGAAGCTGTGCCCGCGCGGCCACTGGGCGGCCACGGTGAAGTGACGGTCGCCCTGGCGTTCCCAGTCCGTCAGCAGCACCTCGGCGATGCTGGCGCGGTGGACGAACTCCTTGGGGACGGTCGTCGTCAGCGACGGGTACTGGAAGATCCCTGACACCGCGCCGCCGGCCGGTTCGGCCACGGCGAAGGGCCCGCCCTGTATCGGGCTGATCGGGCGTTCTGTGCGGAACGTGCTCGCGGACATGTCTCCCCCTGAGCCGCGTCGGCGTCCAAGTGACGGGGGTGGCTCCCCCTCAGGCGCTGAAGATACATACCATCCGGTTTTATTTCTAGCGGTTGCCGCCACTCTGGCCGCACGGGATGCGGACTGGTTTCTTCCGATCCACCCGCCGCCGTTCGGTCGGCCGGCCGAACGGTCTGTGGGGGGCTCCTTGTCCCGGGTTGCCTGCGGGAGGCGTCGGAGGGGGCGGCGATCGCGGTTCGCGCGGCGGAGGGAAAGAATGGATGAAGAACGGTAAAACCCTCTTGTGGAAGGGGCATTGGGCCGGGCGGCGGGCCGGGGGCGGCGGCGCCGTGGCGGCCGGGCCGGACCGCCGGCCGCGAAGGGCCGGCCGACCCCTCGCGGCCGTAGGTCATCGGTGATGGCGGGCGGCCCGGCGGGAGACCCGGAAGCGGCGCTGAGCAGTGCGGACGGCTCCAGGGCTCCTTGAGTCGCCAATAAGAAACCGCGTGCCTGGTTTGTTAAGATGCCTCATCGCGGGGGCCGGGGTCCCCGGTTCTGTCCCAGAGAGGGGGCCCGGCATGGCGAGGGCGACTGCTCAGGCCTCGGAAGAGAGCGGGGCGACGGACGCGCGCGGGCGAGTGGCCGAACTGCACGGGATCCGTGCCCGGGCGCTGGCCGGGCCGGGCGAGAAGGCTACGGCGGCGCAGCACGCCAAGGGCAAGCTGACGGCGCGGGAGCGGATCGAGCTGC
>NZ_JBIWJA010000069.1:0-16440 GCF_044764905.1 Streptomyces sp. NPDC093586
CAGATGCAACGCCACCAACGACGACGAACACGCCGTGTCCACCGTGACCGCCGGACCCCGCAACCCCAACGAATACGACACCCGCCCCGACAGCACACTGCTCGCCCGGCCGGTGTTGACGTAGCCGTCCTGGTCGTCGAGACCGTGCCCCAGGCTGCCGTAGTCACCGTTCATCGTGCCCAGGTACACACCGGTGTTGCTGTTCTCGAGGGCCTCGTGGCGGATGCCGGCGCGCTCCAGAGCCTCCCAGGAGGCTTCGAGGACCAGGCGCTGCTGCGGGTCCATGGCCCGCGCCTCACGCGGCGGGATCCCGAAGAACGCGGCATCGAACTCCTCCACGCCGCGCAGGAACCCGCCCTCCCGCGCATAGCTCTTGCCGACGGCCTCCGGATCCGGGTCGTACACGTCCCAGCCGTCCCACCGCGACGGGAACCCCTCGATCGCGTCCCCGCCCGAGGACAACAGCTCCCAGAACTCCTCCGGAGTCCCCACACCACCCGGCAGCCGGCACGCCATCGACACGATCGCGACCGGATCGGTCAGCTGCGCCTCCAGATCGGTCGCCCGCCTCTTGAGCTCCCTGATGGCGGGCAGGGCGAGTTCCAACCGATTCTGTTCAGACATCGAGCAGTTCCTTCCACGAAGGGCAAAGGGAGAGGCGGGAGACTTCTAGAAGTCGAGTTCGAGGAGGGCCTCGAGTTCGGCGCCGATCTCGGCGACCGACCGGGCCGGCGCCGGTGCCTGCGGGGAACCCGGTTCCGAAGCGGTCGCGGTCTGCGGGCGCGTGATCCCCAGGCGCTGCATCAGCAGTTCCGCGATGTCGGCCGGGGTGGGGTGGTCGAAGGCGAGACTCGCGGGCAACGGGACCCCGGAGGCTTTCACGAGTCGGCGCCGCAGTTCCACGGCCATCAGCGAGTCGAGGCCGAGGTCCTTCAGCACGGCCCTGCTCCTGAGCGCTCCGGGACCGGGCAGCCCCAGGACGACGGCGACCTCCTCCAGCACGAGCCTGGTGACCGAGACGGCCTGCTCGTCGGGCGTCTGCCCGCTCAGGCGCTCGCGCAGCGCACCGTCCGTGGGGGTGTCGCCGGCCCGGCGGAGCGAGGGCCGGACGAGTCCGCGCAGCAGTGCCGGGGGCTCCCCTTCCAGCGCGGCGAGGTCGAGCCGGACCGGGACGAGGTTGCCGTCGGGCGAGCGCAGCGCGCGGTCCAGCAGCCGCAGGGCCTTGTCTGCGGGCAGCGGGGCGATGCCCTGCCTGCGCAGTCGCCCCAGCTCCGCTTCGGTGAGGTGGGCCGTCATGCCCGAGCCCGCCTGCTCCCACAGACCCCAGGCCAGACTGGTCCCGCCGCTGCGGGCCGCGAGGGCGTCCAGGCAGGCGTTGGCCGCCGCGTAGGCGCCTTGTCCGGCGGAACCGAGGGTTGCCGCCACCGAGGAGAACAGGACGAACGCCGACAGACCCAGTCCGGCGGTGAGTTCCGCCAGGTGCGCGGCCCCGTCCAGCTTGGGGGCCAGCACCCTGTCCAGCCGCCGCTGGTCGTAGTCGAGGAGCAGGCCGTCGTCGAGCACGCCCGCGAGGTGCAGTACGGCCGACCAGTCGTCCGCCGTGGAGAGGACGTCGGCCACCTGGGTCCGGTCGGTGACGTCGCAGGCCAGGACCCGCACCGATCGTGCGCCCGCCGCGGTCAGCTCCGCCACCAGGTTCCCGGCCCCCGGGTCGTCGGGGCCGCTGCGCGAGGTCAGGACCAGGTCGCGGACCCCGTGCTCGGTCACCAGGTGCCGGGCGACCGCCGTGCCGAGTCCGCCGGTCCCTCCGGTGATCAGCACCGTTCCGCCGGCCACCGCGGCGGTGGGCGCGCCCGGCGCGCCCGCCGCGGTCAGCCGGGGGGCCAGGATCGCCCCGTCCCTGACGGCGAGTTCCGGTTCGCCGGTCACGGACAGCGCCGACACCAGGGTCGCGGCGTCGATCCGGTCGCAGTCGACGATCCGGAGGGTGGCCTCCGGGTGCTCGCGCCGCGCGGCCCGCAGCAGGCCCCACAGGGGTGCCCCCGCGAGGCCGCGCACGCGGTCCTCGGGGCGGGCGGCGACGCTGTCCCTGGTGATCCACACGAGTTCGGTGTCCTCGCGTGGCAGCAACCGGTGCAGCAGGTCCAGCGCGTGCGCGGTCGCCTCGTGGGCGGCGGCGACGTCGTCGGGGTGTCCGGTGGCGTCGATCAGGATCCGGCGCGGGCCGTCCCCGGTGACCGTCTCGGCCGGCGCCACCCCGAGGGCCTCGGACACCGGACCGCGGCCCAGCACCTGCACCGGCTCCGACACCGGTACCGGGGGTGCGTCCGGCACGGGCCGGAAGACCACGCGGTAGAGATCGGGAACGGACAGGGCGGCGCGCAGCCGGCCGGCGCTGACCGGACGCAGTCCCAGGGCGCCGATGTGGGCCACCGGGGCCCCGGCGCCGTCGGTGATCGCGGCCCGGATCCCGTCGTCCCGGACATCGATCCGGACGCGCAGCTCGGTCGCTCCCGTGGCGTACAGGCGGACGTCGGTGAACTGGAAGGGGAGCTGGGCCTCCGCGGAAGCCGGGACCACCGCGCGCATCACCTGCAGGGCCGCGTCGAGCAGCGCCGGGTGCACACCGAAGCCGCCCGCCTCGCCGGCCGGGAGCCGGACCACGCCCGCGGCGGTGCGGTCCTGCCCGCGCAGTTCGGCCACGCCGTGGAAGGCGGTGCCGTAGTCGACGCCCTGGGCGGCGAAGCCCTCGTAGAAGCCGGAGAGGTCCACTGCGGGCAGGTCGGGCACCGACCAGTCGACGGGCTCCGGGCCGAACGCGTCGGCCAGTACGCCCTCGGCGTGGGTGCTCCAGGCTCCCGTGCCGTCCGCCCTGCTGTGCAGGGTCACCGGCCGCTGTCCGCCTTCGCAGGGGCCGATCCTGACCTGTACGTGCGCCGTGTCCTCCAGCACCATCGGCCGTGACAGGGTCAGCTCGCCGACACCGGCGGCACCGGCTCGGCCGGCCGCGGCCAGGACCAGGTCCAGCAGCGCGGTGCCGGGGACGACCACGGTGCCGAAGACCACGTGGTCGGCCAGCCAGGGCTGGGAGGAGACCGAGACTCGGCCCGAGAACACCCAGCCGCCGTCGGCCAGTTCGGTGCTCGCGGTCAGCCAGGGGTGCCCGGTGTCACCGGTGGGGACGGCGCTCGGGGCGTCCAGCCAGAAGCGCTGCCGCTGGAAGGCGTAGGTGGGAAGGCCGACGCGGCGGCGCCGGCCGCCGTACAGGGCGGGCCAGTCGACCTCCGCGCCCGTCGTGTGGGCACGGGCGACCGCCAGGGCCAGCGCCTCGGGGCCGGGCCGGTCCGGCCGCTGGGTCGCGATCACGGCGGCCTCGCGGTCCAGGCAGTCCTCGATCATGGCGGCGGGCGTTCCGTCCGGGCCGATGTCGAGGAACCGGGTGACGCCCTCGGCGAGTGCGGTGCGGATCCCGTCGGCGAACCGGACCGGCTGCCTGACCTGCCGCACCCAGTGGCCGGCGTCGCAGGCGGTGGCGATCCGCCCGGTCAGGTTCGTCACCAGCGCGATCCGCGGCGGGTGGAAGGCGAGCCCCTCGGCCACGCTCCGAAACTCGTCGAGCATGCCGTCCATGTGCGCGCTGTGGAAGGCGTGCGACACGTTGAGCCGCTTGGTGCGGCGCCCGGGGAACCGGGCGGCGACCTCGTCCACGGCTTCGGCGTCGCCGGCGATCACCACGGACCGCGGCCCGTTGACGGCGGCGAGAGCGACCCGCGCGGACAGCAGCGGGACGATCTCGTGCTCGGTGGCCTGGACGGCGAGCATGACCCCGTCGTCCGGCTGGGCCTGCATCAGCCGGGCTCGGGCCGCGACCAGCGCGCAGGCGTCCTCGAGGGAGAGCACGCCCGCCACGTGCGCGGCGGCGAGTTCGCCGACGGAGTGGCCGAGCACCAGATCGGGCTTCAGGCCCCAGCTCTCCAGGAGGCGGAACAGCGCCACCTCGAACGCGAACAGCGCGGGCTGGGTGAACTCGGTGCGCCGCAGCTCGTCCGGGTCGTCGATGAACTCGGCGACCGGACGACGCAGGTGCGGGTCGAGGCAGGCGCGGATCTCCTCCCAGGCGGCGGCGAACACCGGGTACGCCTCGCGCAGTTCGGCTCCCATGCCCGCACGCTGGGTTCCCTGCCCGGCGAAGACGAACGCCGTCCGGCCGTCGTCCGCCGACCCTTCCACCACCGACGCCGAGGGCGCTCCGCCGGCGAGCGCACGCAGCCCGACGAGCAGGTCCGCGGTGTCCCGGCCGATGACGACGGCGCGCTCCTGGAAGGAGGTGCGCGAGGTGGCCAGGGAGAACCCCAGGTCGGCCGGGTCCGTGCCGGGGTCCGTCCCGACCCGGACGGCCAGCCGGGACGCCTGCTCGCGCAGGGCCTGCCGGCTCCGCGCGGACAGTGTCCAGGCAAGGACGTCGGGACGGGGGCCCGCCGCGGGCTCCTCGGCCTCGGGGGCCTGCTCCAGGATCAGGTGGGCGTTGGTGCCGCTGATGCCGAAGGACGAGACGCCCGCCCGCCGCGGGCCGTCACCGTTCCAGGCGACGGGGTCCGTGGCCAGCCGGAGGGAGCCCGCCGACCAGTCCACGTGGTGGGACGGGGTGTCGGCGTGCAGGGTGCGCGGCACCACGCCGTGGCGCATGGCCAGCACCATCTTGATCACACCGGCCACGCCCGCCGCCGCCTGGGTGTGGCCGATGTTGGACTTCACCGAGCCCAGCCGCACCGGCCTGCCGGAGGCGCCGTAGGTGGCCTGCAGGGCGCGTGCCTCGATGGGATCGCCCAGTGTCGTGCCGGTGCCGTGGGCTTCCACGACGTCCACGTCGGAGGCTTCGAGCCCCGCCGCGGCCAGGGCCTTGCGGATGACCTGCTGCTGGGCCCGGCCGCTGGGCGCGGTGAGGCCGTTGGAGGTGCCGTCCTGGTTGACGGCCGAGCCGCGGATCACGGCCAGGACGGGATGCCCGTTGCGCCGCGCGTCCGACAGCCTTTCCAGGAGCAGCAGCCCGCTGCCCTCGGACAGCGCGGTGCCGGAGGCGTCGTCCGAGAAGGCGCGGCACCGGCCGCCGGGGTCGAGGCCGCGCTGCCGGCTGAACCCGACGAACAGCCGCGGCGTGGCCATCACGGTGGCGCCGCCGGCGACGGCCATCGCGCACTCGCCCCTCGACAGGGCCTGCGCGGCGAGGTGGACGGCCACCAGCGAGGCCGAGCACGCGGTGTCCACGGTGACCGAGGGCCCTTCCAGGCCGAGTGCGTAGGAGATGCGGCCGGAGACCACGCTGGCGGCGCTGCCGGTGAGCCCGAAACCCTCGGAGCCGTGGGGAGTGCCCAGGACCGCGTAGTCCTGGCCGTTGGTGCCCAGGTAGACGCCGGTGTCGCTGCCGCGCAGCGTGTCCGGTGCGATACCGGCCCGCTCCAGCAGTTCCCAGGACCCCTCCAGGAGGATCCGCTGCTGCGGATCCATGGTCAGCGCCTCCCGGGGGCTGATCCCGAAGAACTCCGGGTCGAATTCGGCGGCGGCCACGAACCCGCCGTGGCGGACGTAGCTCGTACCGGGGTGGTCCGGGTCCGGGTGGTACAGCGCGGGCAGGTCCCAGCCCCGGTCCTCGGGGAACGGGGTGATGGCGTCCCCGCCGTCGGCGAGCAGTCGCCAGAAGCCCTCCGGATCGCGTACGCCGCCGGGGAACCGGCAGCTCATGGAGACGATGGCGATGGGCTCCGCGGAGTTCTCGGGGCCGGGTGCCGGTGCGCCGGCGGCCGGGGCGGCGGCCAGGTCGGCGACCGCCGGGGCGGGCACGTCGGCGACCGCCGGAACAGGCACGTCGGCGACCGCCGGAACAGGCACGTCGGCGACCGCCGGAACAGGCACGTCGGGAAGGGAGCCGTCCAGCAGGAACTCGTCGAGCAGGTGGTCGGCGAGTTGTGCGGGCGTGGGGTGGTCGAAGATCAGCGTGGCGGGCAGCCGCAGCCCGGTGACGGCCCCCAGCCGGTTGCGCAGTTCGATCCCGAGGACCGAGTCGAAGGCGAGTTCCCTGAAGGTGCGTTCGACGTCCACCGTGTCGGCTGCCGCGTGTCCGAGCACGAGGGCGGTCTGCGCCCTGACCTCCTCCCGTACGGCGTGCGGCCGGCGGTCCGCGGGCAGACCGGCCAGGTGCTGCCGCAGGGCGGGCGTCCGCACGGACGACGCCTGTGCGCCGTCGGGAAGGTCGCCGAGCAGAGCGCTGGGACGGGTCGCCGTGAACACCGTGCGGAACCGGTCCCAGTGCACGTCCGCCACGGTGACGCAGGGCTCGGGGGCCGCCACGGCCCGGTCCAGGGCCTGCAGGGCCGTGTCCGGCGCCATCGGGGGCACGCCGTGGCGGTCGAGGACCTCCCGCACCGGTCCCTGCGCCATGCCGTCGCCGCCCCAGGGGCCCCACGCCACGGAGGTCGCGGGCAGTCCCCGGGCGTGCCGGAGCGCGGCCAGACCGTCCAGGTACGCGTTGCCGGGCGCGTAGTTTCCCTGTCCCGGGACGCCGACGGTCGCGCCCCACGAGGAGAAGAGCACGAACGCGTCCAGTCCGGTGGTGAGTTCGTGCAGGTTCCACGCGCCCTGGGCCTTCACCCGCAGCGCCGCGTCGACCTGGTCGAGGGTGAGGTCCTCGACGAGTGAGTCGTGCAGTGCCCCGGCGGCGTGCACCACGGCGTTGGGCCGGGTCCGTTCGACGAGCTCGCGCAGCGCCTCCCGGTCGGCGACGTCGCAGGCGACGATCTCGACACCGGCCCCGAGCCGGCGGATGTCCGCGGCGAGGGCCTCGGCCCGGGGGGCGTCCGGTCCGCTCCGGCTGACCAGCACCAGGTGTTCGGCGCGCCGCTCGGCCAGCCGGCGGGCGACCGCGGCGCCGAGCGCGCCCGTGCCGCCGGTGATCAGAACCGTCCCCCGGGGGCTCCAGTCGCGGGCCGGGCCGCCGGCGGTGCGCACCAGGCGGCGCCCGTACGCGCGCGAACCCCGGATCGCCACCTGGTCCTCGCCGTGCCCGCCGGTGAGCGTCCCGGCCAGTACCGCGGCGTCGTACGCGTCGGACACGTCGATCAGACCGCCCCAGCGCGCGGAGTGCTCCAGGGCGACGACCCTGCCCAGCCCCCACACCAGGCTCCGGTCCGGCACGACCGCTTCGTCCGAGACCGCGACGGCGTCGAGCGTGACGCACCACAGCGGGGCGGTCACCTCCGCGTCCCCCAGCGCCTGCACGGCGGTCAGCGTCGTGGCGTAGCCCGCGGGAACGCTCAGGTGCGCGGGGTGCGGACCGTCCTGGGGGGCCGGCAGGCAGAGCACGCCGTCGCAGGTCACGCCCCGCAGGCGGGCGGCGAGCGCATCCCGGCCGAGGCCGGGGGCGACCTCCATGACGGTGACGCGCAGCCCCTGTCCGTTCAGGGCCTCGACCACGGAGTGCGCCCACGCGTCGCCCGCGGTCACCAGTGCCAGCCAGTCACCCCGGCGGACCGCGGCCGCGTGGACCTCCTTCCAGCCGATCCGGTACTGCCAGTCGTCCAGGACCACGTCCGAGGCGCGCCGCCGGCGCCAGGAGGCCAGGGCGGGCAGGACGGGAGCGAGGGCGTCCCGGTCGAGGCCCAGGGTCCGGGCCACCTCGTCGACGTCCTGGCGGCCCACCGCGTCCCAGAACGGCGCGTCCGCGGCCGGCCCGCCGCCCGCCGCCTCGGCGTCGATCCAGTACCGCTGGTGCTGGAAGGGGTACGTCGGCAGGTCCACGACGCGCGCCCGCCCGAAGGCCCGGCTCCAGTCGACGTCCACCCCGCTGGTGTACGCCTCGGCCAGGGCCGTCAGGAACCGGTCGCCCTCCCCCCTGCGCAGCGTTCCGACGGTGTGCACGTCGGCGCTCTCCTCCACGCCCATGGTGAGCACGGGGTGCGGAGTGCACTCGATGAACACCCGGTGGCCCTCGGCGGCCAGCTCGCGTACGCACGCGTCGAGTTCGACCGTGGAGCGCAGGTTCCGGTACCAGTAGCCCGCGTCCAGGGCCGCGGTGTCGATCCGGCCGGTGTCGACGGTGGAGAAGAAGCCCTCCGCGCCGGAACGCGGCCGGATCCCCGCCAGTGCGGTGAGGATGTCCTCGCGGATCGTCTCCACCTGCGCCGAGTGCGAGGCGTAGTCCACCGGGATCCGCCTGGCCCGGATCCCCTCGGCCCCGCAGTGCGCGATCAGCTCCGTCAGCGCCTCGGGATCGCCGGAGACCACGGTGTTCCCGGGCCCGTTGGCCGCGGCCACCGACAGCCGGCCCGGCCACCGCCCGGTCAGCGCCTCCGCGTCGGACCGCGAGCACACCAGCGAGACCATGCCGCCCCGGCCCGCCAGACCGCGGCGGATGGCCCGGGCCCGCAGCGCCACCACGGCCGCCGCGTCCGCGAGCGACAGCGCTCCGGAGACGCACGCGGAGGCGATCTCACCCTGCGAGTGCCCGAGCAGGGCCGCCGGCTCGACGCCGAAGTGGTTCCACAGCCGTGCCAGCGACACCATCATCGCCCACAGGGCGGGCTGTACGACGTCCACGCGTTCCAGGGCGTCGGCGTCCGAGATCACCTCGCTGAGCTTCCAGTCCACGTACGGTCCGAGGGCCGTCTCGCACTCGGCGAACCGCTCGGCGAAGACCGGGGAGGAGGCGAGCAGCTCGGCGGCCATTCCCGGCCACTGGGCGCCCTGCCCGGCGAACATCAGGACCGGGTCGTGCCCGGCGCCGGCTCCGACGACCAGGTTCGGCGCCTGGGCTCCCGACGCAAGCGCCTCCAGCCCGCGCACCAGCTCCGCGTCGTCCCGGCCCAGGACGACGGCCCGGTGCTCGTGATCGGCACGGGTGGTGGCCAGGGAGTGGCCGACGTCGGCGGGCGAGAGGCCGGGGTGCGCGGCGAGGTGGGCGCGCAGGCGGCGGGCCTGTTCCCGCAGGGCGGGCGCGGAACGCGCCGACAGCACCCAGGGAAGGCGCGTCCGCCCGGCGGGCTCCAGGGCCTCGGGGGCCTCGGGGGCCTCGGGGGCCTCGGGGGCCCGCGCCGGCGGGCCGGCCAGCGCGAGGTGGGCGTTGGTGCCGCCGTAGCCGTAGCTGCTGACGCCGGCCAGGCGCGGCCCCTGCGGCCACGGCTGCCGGCCGGTGACCACGGCCAGGTTCGCCGCGTCGAAGTCGATCTTCGGGTTCGGGCGCCGGAAGTGGAGGCTGGCGGGCAGTTCGCCGTGGAAGAGGGCGAGGGAGGTCTTGAGCACGCCGAGCACGCCGGAGGTCGGTTCGAGGTGACCGAAGTTGGTCTTGGCCGACCCGATCCACAGGGGGTCCTTCCTGCCCCGGCCGAACACCTGGCCCAGTGCCGCCGCCTCGACCGGATCGCCCCGGCGGGTCCCCGTGCCGTGCGCCTCCACGTAGTGCACCAGGCCGGGGTCCACGCCCGCCTCCTGCCAGGCCGCGCGCAGCATTTCGGCCTGGGCCTCGGCGCTCGGGGTGGCCAGGCCGTCGGTGGCGCCGTCGTTGTTCACGGCGCTGCCGCGGATCACCGCGTAGATCCGGTCCCCGTTCCGGTGGGCGTCCGCGAGCCTGCGCAGGACGACCACGCCGCAGCCCTCGCCCCGGACGTACCCGTTGGCGTCGGCGTCGAAGGCGCGGCACTGCCCGTCGGGGCTCTGCGTGCCGAGCTTGGACATGGCCACGGTGGTGTGAGGATGGAGGATGAGGTTGACGCCGCCGGCCAGTGCGAGGTCCGTCTCACCTGACCGCAGGCTCCGGACCGCCTGGTGGACGGCGACCAGCGAGGAGCTGCACGCGGTGCCGATGGACATCACGGGGCCGCGCAGGCCGAGGGTGTAGGCGATACGGGACGGGATGATCGAGGTGTCCGTACCGGTGGCCGTGTGCGTACGGATCTCGTGGGCGGACGCTCCGGTGGCGAGGTGGTACTCCTGCCACATGGTGCCGAAGAACACGCCGGTGGCCGACCCGGCGAGCCGGTCGGGCCGGATCCTGGCGTCCTCCACCGCGGCCCAGGCGACCTCGAGCGCCAGCCGCTGCTGCGGGTCCATCTGACGGGCCTCGGTGGGCGAGATGCCGAAGAACTCGGCGTCGAACCCCGCGACGTCGTCCAGGAACCCGCCCCAGCGCGTCGTCATCCTGCCGGGTGCCGAGGGGTCGGCGTCATGCCAGTCGTCGGCTCTCCAGCGCTGCGGGGGGACCTCGCTGACGGCGTCGATCCCGTCCAGCAGGCCCTGCCAGAGGTCTTCCGGGGAGTCGATCCCGCCGGGGAGGCGGCAGCCGAGTCCGATGATGGCTATGTCGTCAGCGTTCATCACGCATCCTCGCTTCGGGCAGGTGAAAGGCACGACGGTCCGCAGACGAGGCCGACGGCGGGAGAGGATTCGAGGGAGACCTCGCCGGCAGGGCGCCGGAGTCAGGGCATCCGGTCCGCGGGGAGCGCGGAGTCGTCGAGACTGATCGCCTGGGAAGGGCACAGCCGCACGCACTCCTCGACGCTGTCCCACAGCTCCTCGAGCGGATGCGGACAGAGCAGCACGACGGTTCCGTCCTGTTTGCTCTGGTCGAACACCTGGGGCTCCGTCAGGGCGCACATGCCCGAGCCGCAGCACTTGGTCCGGTCGACGTCGACTCTCATCGCCGTCACCAGCTGACGGGCAGGCGCCGCACGCCGTACATCGACGCCAGGCGGGTGGTCTCGATCTCGCCGGGGTCCACGTCCAGGCGCAGGCCGGGAAACGCGCTGATCAACTGGCTGAAGGCCACGCGCATCTCGACCCTGGCGAGCTGCTGGCCCACGCACTGGTGCACGCCGTAGCCGAAGCCGAGGTGCCGCCCGGCGTTGCGGCTCAGGTCGAGTGCGTCCGGGCCCGGGAAGAGCGCGGGATCCCGGTTGGCCGCGGAGAGGGCCACGGTGACGACCTCGCCCTTCCGGATCAGCCGGCCCTCCAGCTCGACGTCCTCCACGGCCCCCCGGACGACACCGAACTGGACGATGCTCAGGTAGCGCATCATCTCCTCGACCGCGCCGTTGATCAGCTCCGGCTTGTTCCGCAGCATCTCCAGCTGGTCCGGGTTCGACAGCAGCAGGTAGGTGCCGAGCCCCAGCATCTTCGCGGTGGTCTCGTGACCCGCCGCGAGCAGGAGCATCGCCGAACCCGCGGCCTCGATGTCGGTGAGATCGGATGCGGCCACCCTGCTCAGCAGGTCGTCCTCCGGCTCGCTGCGCTTGCGCCGGACGAGTTCGCTCAGGAACTCCGCCATCAGGGTGTAGGACCCCACCGCCTCTTCCATGGTGCGCTCGTGGTCGAGCATGATCTCCGAATGCCGCTGGAAGAACGCGTGGTCCTCGTACGGAACACCCAGCAGCTCACAGATCACCAACGAGGGGATGGGCAGGGCGAATTCCCGCACCAGATCCAACGAGGGCCCCATCTCCCGCATGGCCGCTATCCGGTCCGCGGTGATCTTTTCCACCTTGGGTTCCATTTTCTGGGTCCGCCGTACGGTGAATTCACCGGTGAACAGCTTCCGGAAACGGGTGTGCTCCGGCGGGTCCATGAAGATGAAAACCCCCGGCCGCGCGGGCTCGGGGATGCCTCCCCCGACCGCCATCCTGCGGTGTTCACCGCGTGCGCTGAACCGTGGATCGCTCAGCACGGCACGCGCCGCGGCATGCCCGGTGACCAGCCATCCGGTGGTGCCGTCCGGATAGGCCAGTCTGCTCACCGGGTGCTCGTCACGCAGTTCGGCCAGCTTCGGGGGAGGGCTGAAGGGGCAGGTGCGCTCAGTGGGGAATTCCACCGGTTCCAGATCGGTCCTGGGCAAGTCGACTCCGTGATTGTGACGGCCTGTTCGTCCGGCCAGGTTCGGGAAAAGTTCCGCGGATGGGCGTTACCCGATGGTGCCAGACAACCCGGATCTCGATCTGTTCGTTCATGTCGTGCGCGGCTTTACCGAGATTGCGGCACAGCCACTTCTTTAGCGCTCTTCCAGGGCTTCTGCGGCGCCGGCCCCGAGCGCCCGGGGCCGGCGGCGGCCGTGGTGCCCTCGAACGGCTCAGCGGCCCTCGAGTCCGGGGTTGCCGGTCGCGCCGACCAGTACGGCCGAGTTGCCCGGTGCCTGCACACCCTCGAGCAGGTCCTGATGGGCCCGGCCGATCTCCTCGAAGCCGTACGTGTGTCCCAGGTGCGGGTCCAGCAGGCCCATGTCGACGAGTCGGGTCACGGCGTGGTACTCGCGCGGATTGGCAAAATGGGATCCCTGGAGCCGCTTCTGCCTCATCCACAGGTACCTGAGGTCGACGTCCACGTTGTAGCCGGACGTGGCCCCGCAGATGACGATCATCCCGCCCGTGCCGCACACGTAGACCGACGTGGGGATGGTGTCGCTGCCGGGATGCTCGAAAACTATGCTGGGCGACGCCTTCTCACCGAGGATGTCCCAGATCTCGCGCCCGAAGCGCCGGAGTTCCGAGGTCCACCGCCTGTGCTCTTCGCTGCCGCCCTCGGGCACGCGTCCCCAGTGGCTGTACCGGGTCCTGTCGATGACGCCCGTGGCCCCCAGGTCGAGGCAGTACTTGGCCTTCTCCGGCGAGGACACGACGGCGATGGGCCTGCCTCCCAGGTGCCGGGTCAGGGAGATGGCCATGGAGCCGAGGCCGCCGGAGCCGCCCCAGATGAGGACCGGGTCCCCGGGCTGGACCGTATTGGGTGCCCAGCCGTTGAGCTGCCGGTACGCCGTCGCGCCGGTCAGCAGGAAGGCCGAGGACTCCGCCCAGCTCAGCCTGGCGGGCCTGGGCAGACACTGGAAATCGGCCGCCAGGGCGAACTGGGCGAACGAACCCCAATTCGATTCGTAGCCCCACGCCTTCAGCGATTTCGCGAACATCGGGTCGACGCCGAGCCGGACGTCGGGATCGTCCGCGTCCCACAGGCCGGCCGAGACGATGACCTCGTCGCCCACCTTGACGTGCCGGACGCCGGCTCCCACTTTCCAGACGATTCCGGCGGCATCCGATCCGCCGACGTGGAAGGACTCCGTGGCGCCCTGCCGCTGACGTGCGCCCACGACGTCGACGGGGTGCCCCTTGGCGGCCCAGACGTTGTTGTAGTTGATGCCGGCGGCCATGACCGCGATGAGCACGAACCCGGGGGGGACCTCGGGCGTGTCGACCACTTCCGTCCGGAAGGCCGTCGCCGGATCCCCGTACCGTTCCGGGCGGATGACCGACGCGTACATGGAACGGGGGACGGTCCCGAGCGGGGGCAGATCACCCATCTCGTAGAGAGTGCTGGTCGTCGAGGAGTCCAAGGTGATCTCCGATGTCGAGTGGTCGGTTGGGCCCGGGTGCCGGTACCACGGCGGCGGACCTTCGGCTTCGTGCCGGTCGGATGGCGTTTCAGATGGCGTTCGTCATCGGGACGACCCCGGCGGAGACCGCGTTCTCCAGCATGTAGCCCCGCCCCCACACGGTCCGGATGGACAGTTCGACGGGCAGGAGCCGGCGGCGGAGCCGCATGATGTGCAGATCGAGCGAGTTCCTGTTCAGCGTCAGCGTCCGCAGGGCGGCGCACTGCGCGAACTCGGAGCGGTGCACGACGTCACCGAAGCGGTCGATGAGCAGCCGCATCAGCTCGGCCTGCGTGGCGGAGACGGTGAGGGAGTGACGGCCGAAGCTCAGCGTCCCGGACGAGTCGATCGCCGGTACCCGGTTGCTGTCGAAGCGGTTCTGGAGGACCGCGACGCGGGCCTCCAGGTCGTCCCGGGACACCGGGGGGCGTACCCAGTCCTCGACCGGGTCGTTGCTGATCGGCGGCTGCGCACCCGCCTCCACGACGAGCAGTCGCGGCATCCCCTCGTTCCGGCAGCGGGTCCTCAGAGCCGCCTGCGCCGGCCATCGGACGAAGACGACGTCGGAATTCCGTCCGCCCACAGCACGTCCTCCCTGCACATCCCACGTACGTACCGGACCGTCCCAAGAAAGCCCAGGGACCTCTCGGCGCGGACGAGCCCCGGTGGAGTCCGTCGGTACGGCACCCGGCGAGCGGGTCCTCGGAGTGCGTCGGCCGTGCGTTCGGGGAAGGCGGCCCGGCGTCCTGGCCGGAGGTGCGGGTCCGGTTCCGCCTCAGGACGCCGGCATCACCTCGCGCAGACTCCGGGGCCGCAGGTCGGTCCAGTTCTCCTCGACGTACGCGATGCTCTCCGCCCGCCCCGCCGGCCCGGCCACGACCCGCCAGCCGGCGGGCACGGCGGCGAACGTGGGCCACAGCGAGTGCTGCTCCTCGTCGTTGACCACCACGCAGAACTCGCCGTTCTCGTCGTCGAACGGGTTCACCGCCATGTCTCCTCCGCTGCTTTCTCGTCCGGTTCGGGGAGCGCGGCGCGGTCGGCCTCGCCGCGGGAGGTCAGCGGCATGCGTGCGACGAGCACGATCTCGTCCGGCACCAGGTGGCCGGGCAGTTCGGCCGCCAGGTCCCGCCGCAGCACCGCCGGCAGCTTCGACGCCCTGCGGGACACCGCGGGCGCGTTGGCGAGCGGCCTGGACCGGGTGTCCATGGGCCGGTACACGCCGTCGTAGCACCGCGTACCGTCCGCGGGCACGATCACCGCCTCGAACCAGCCGGGCGCCTCGGCCGACCAGGTGCACAGGACGGCACAGCCGTGCTCCTCGCCCCAGGTCTCCAGCGCGTGCGGGTCGAGCGGCGTCTGCTGTGCCGTGACGGGAACCCCGTACTCGGCCGCCTCGCTCACCAGCCTGGCGTTCGGTATCCGGGTCAGCCGCAGGCGGCCGCCGTGCCGGGCCAGCTCGGCCGCCAGACCGGAGACCCGGTGCACGTCCGTGCCCCAGGTGAGGGCGGGGACGTCCGCGAGGTGTGCCGGGCTGACCGGCCGCTTGTGCAGGACGACCTCGTAGCGGTGACGGGTGAGTTCGTTCCCGTTCGCCCCGGGCTTCAGCCGGACGTCCACGGCCACGACGTCGCGGTGCGCGTCGGCCCACTCGGTGAAGAAGCCCGGATCGAGGTGCAGTTCCGTCTCGCGGCGCATGGCGCGCGCGACCGCCGCCCGGACGGCGGACGGCTCGTCGCCGGGGCGCTGGGCGTGGTGGACGGCCGTCAGGAACTCCCGCATGGTGCCGTGGTTGCGGACGTCGCCGACGAGGATCCGGCCGCCCGGGGCGAGCCGTCGGAGCGCGACGTCCAGGACGCCCGAGAGGTAGGCGGCGTCGGGGAAGTACTGCACGACCGAGTTGAGCAGGACCGTGTCGAAGTACTCCGCCGGCAGTCCGTCGGCGGCGTCGGCGGGCCGGCATCGCAGCGTCACCCTGTCCCGCAGCCGCGGATCCGCGGCTGCCTGGGCGCGGAGGCGCTCGATGACCGGCTCCGAGAAGTCGGTGCCCCAGTAGGCCTCGGTCTCCGGGGCCAGCGGCCCGAGCAGGAGGCCGGAGCCGACCCCGATCTCCAGCACCCGGCGCGCCTGGAGACCGCGCACCCGCTCCACCGTGGACGCGCGCCACTGGCGCATCTCCGGCAGGGGGAGGGGTTCGCGCGTGTAGGAGCTGTTCCATCCGGTGAAGTCGTCGCCGATCCCGGTGGCGTCCGGCGCGGTGCCGCCGTACATCTCGTCGTAGATCGCGCGCCACATCTCGACGTGCTTGGTCACGTCCGCGTCCGGCGCCTCGGGCACCACGTACGCCACCAGGCGCCGCTCGCCGGTCCGGTCTTCGTGGGAGACCACCGCCGCCTGCGCCACGCCGTCCCGCTTCCGGAGCGCGGCCTCGACCTCTTCGAACCGGCCGGTGGACGGCATGTGCTGTCGCGCGTACGTGAGGGGCGCCATGCTCCTGTTGCCTTTCGGTCGTCCTCGCAGGGTTCTCCGGACGGTGGCCGACAGCCGGCTCCACCGCCGAGTGGGCTCGGCCGGGGGCCGGTGCGGCGAAGAGCTCGCACAGCGATCACTCGTGAGCTCACCCTAGGAAGGGATTCCGGAGTCGTCCGACCGCCTGACAGATGTCTGCCAGACCGTCAGGCGCTCACCTGCCAGGAATGCGGTGAGGCGTAGTGCGGCCGGTGCTCCGGTCGGCGCCAGCGGACGGCCGGCGGGCGGGCCGGCGGACGCCGCCGCGTCCGCCCGGCAGCCGCACGGGCCAGCAGGACCGCCGTCAGCGCGGCCAGTTCCTCGGGACCGGCCTGCCCTTTCCGGATGCGCAGGAACTCGTCGTGGCTCACGTGGGTCTCCGTCCTCGTCGCTGCTCGCTGTGCAGCATGGTCCAGGACCGGACGAGAACCCCTCGAGTCCCGCTAGTGACCTGAGTCGGAGATTCGTCGGCAGTAGGCGGCGACTTTGTCGAGGATCTCGTCGGCGGTCTTCGTCCAGACGAACGGCCTGGGGTG
>NZ_JBIWJA010000070.1:0-15527 GCF_044764905.1 Streptomyces sp. NPDC093586
TCCACGACCTGCCGCAGGTGCTCGGGCGTGGTACCGCAGCAGCCGCCCACCAGGGACAGCCCGTACTCGCGGACGAACGTCTCCTGCGCGTCGGCGAGTCCCTCGGGGCCGAGGGGGAAGTGGGCGCCGTCCTTGGTGAGGACGGGCAGGCCGGCGTTGGGCATGCACAGCAGGGGGATGCGCGAGTGCCGGGCCAGATAGCGCAGGTGCTCGCTCATCTCCGCCGGGCCGGTGGAGCAGTTCAGGCCGATCATGTCGATGCCGAGCGGCTCCAGCGCGGTCAGCGCCGCGCCGGCCTCCGAGCCCAGCAGCATCGTGCCGGTGGTCTCGAAGGCCATCGAGCACAGCAGGGGGACGTCGGCTCCGAGGGCGTCCATGGCCCGGCGGGCGCCCACGATCGCCGCCTTGGTCTGCAGCAGGTCCTGGGTGGTCTCCACCAGCAGGGCGTCGGCGCCGCCGGCGACCAGACCCTCGGCGTTGGCCTGGAAGCCGTCGCGGACGGTGGTGTAGTCGATGTGGCCGAGGGTGGGCAGCTTGGTGCCCGGGCCGACCGAGCCGAGGACCCAGCGCTGCCGGCCGTCCCGGGCGGTGAACCCGTCGGCCACCTCACGGGCGATGCGGGCGCCGGCCTCGGACAGCTCGTGGACGCGGTGGGCGATGTCGTACTCGGCCATCGCCGCGTGGTTGGCGCCGAAGGTGTTGGTCTCCACGCAGTCGACGCCGGCGGCGAAGTACTCCTCGTGCACCGAGCGCACGATGTCGGGCCGGGTGACGTTCAGGACCTCGTTGCACCCTTCCAGCTGCTGGAAGTCCTCCAGGGTCGGATCCTGGGCCTGGAGCATGGTGCCCATCGCCCCGTCGGCGACCACCACACGGGTGGCGAGCGCCTCGCGGAGCGCGGACACGCGGGCCCGGCTGTCGGCGGAAGTGCGGGGCCCGGTCATGCCGTGCCTCTCAGGGCCGGGGCGCGGTCGGCGGACACGCCGAGTGCGGACGCGAGGGCCGCGGTCCCGCGGTCGGCGGTCATACGGTCCAGCGCGGGGGCAAGTTCGGCTGCCGCGTCGGTGCCGTAGGCGCGGGCCGCCGTGTCGAGCAGCCGTGTCCGGTCGGCGCGGTAGGTCTGGGAGCCGACGGCGGCGAGGGCCTGCGCGGCCATGGCGCAGCCCAGCCGGGCGGCGGGGACGGTGTCCAGGCCGCGCGCGACGCCGCCGAGGAACCCGGCGCGGAAGGCGTCGCCGCCGCCGGTCGGGTCGACCACCCGCACTCCGGGCACTGCGGGCACGGTCAGCGTCGGCTCGGCGGCGCGCTCGATGCGCACCCCGTCGCCGCCGAGGGTGGTCACCCAGGCACCGACCCGCAGGAGGACGCCCTCGCGGGACCACCCGGTGCGCTCCAGCAGCAGCGCGGCCTCGTACTCGTTGGTGAACAGCCAGCGCGCCCCGTCGACCAGGTCGCGGACCTGGCGGGGTTCGAGCCGGGCGAGCTGCTGGGAGGGGTCGGCGGCGAAGGGCAGGCCGAGGCGACGGCAGTCGGCGGTGTGCCGCAGCATCGCCTCGGGGTCGTTGGGGCACACCAGCACGAGGTCGGGCCGCTGCGCGGCCGGCGGGCCGACCCGGCCCAGGTCGATGTCGCGGGCCTCCTGCATGGCGCCCGCGTAGAACGCGGCGATCTGGTTGGCGTCCTGGTCGGTCAGGCACAGGAAGCGGGCGGTCTGGCGGGTGCCGGAGACGTGGACCGTCCCGGTGTCGACGCCGTGCTTCTTCAGCCAGGCCTCGTACTCGGCGAAGTCGTCGCCGACGGCGCCGACGAGCAGCGGCGCGAGGCCGAGTCCGCCGAGGCCGAAGGCGATGTTGGCCGCCACCCCGCCCCGCCGCACCTCGAGCGTGTCGACGAGGAAGGAGAGCGAGACATGGGCGAGCTGGTCGGGGATCAGCTGATCCGCGAACCTGCCGGGGAAGACCATCAGGTGGTCGGTGGCGATGGAACCGGTGACGGCGATGCGCATGCCGGGATCTCCTCGGGGGGCGTCGGGGCGGGCCGCGTCAGTGGCCGGCCGCGTCCCGGAGCAGCTGGGCGCGGTCGGTGCGCTCCCAGGTGAAGTCGGGCAGCTCGCGGCCGAAGTGGCCGTAGGCGGCGGTCTGGGAGTAGATCGGGCGGAGCAGGTCGAGGTCGCGGATGATGGCGGCCGGGCGCAGGTCGAAGACCTCGGCGACGGCGTCCTCGATGCGCTGCTGGGGAACGCGGCCGGTGCCGAAGGTCTCCACGAACAGGCCGACCGGCTCGGCCTTGCCGATCGCGTACGCGACCTGGACCTCGCAGCGGGAGGCGAGGCCCGCGGCGACGACGTTCTTGGCGACCCAGCGCATCGCGTACGCGGCCGAGCGGTCCACCTTGGACGGGTCCTTGCCGGAGAAGGCGCCGCCGCCGTGGCGGGCCATGCCGCCGTAGGTGTCGATGATGATCTTGCGGCCGGTCAGACCGGCGTCGCCCATCGGGCCGCCGATCTCGAAGCGTCCTGTCGGGTTGACCAGCAGGCGGTAGTCGTCGGTCTCGAGCTTGATGCCGTCCTCGGCGAAGCGGGCCAGGACCGGCTCGACGACATGGGTACGGATGTCGGGGGTGAGCAGCGTCTCCAGGTCGATGTCGCCGGCGTGCTGCGAGGAGACGACGACCGTGTCGAGGCGGACGGCCTTGTCGCCGTCGTACTCGATGGTGACCTGGGTCTTGCCGTCCGGGCGCAGGTAGGGGACGGTGCCGTCCTTGCGGACCTCGCCGAGGCGGCGGGAGAGCCGGTGGGCGAGGTCGATCGGGACCGGCATCAGCGTCGGCGTCTCGTCGGTGGCGTAGCCGAACATCAGGCCCTGGTCACCGGCGCCCTGCCGGTCCAGCTCGTCCTCGTCGCCCTCGACGCGGTTCTCGTAGGCGGTGTCGACGCCCTGCGCGATGTCCGGGGACTGCGCGCCGATCGAGACGGACACGCCGCAGGAGGCGCCGTCGAAGCCCTTGGCGGAGGAGTCGTAGCCGATCTCCAGGATCTTGTCGCGGACGATCTGGGCGATCGGCGCGTACGCCGTCGTGGTGACCTCTCCGGCGATGTGGACCTGGCCGGTGGTGATCAGCGTCTCGACGGCGACCCGGGCGCGCGGGTCCTCGCGCAGAAGCGCGTCGAGGACGGCGTCGCTGATCTGGTCGGCGATCTTGTCGGGGTGGCCCTCGGTGACGGACTCCGAGGTGAACAGGCGACGGGACATGACTCTCCAGAGGTTGACGTCTCACGACGGCCTGGGGGCCGTCCGTACGCCGTCGCCGAGCGGCCGGGGTTCAGGGACGTCCGGCTCGTGCGGCGACGGTTTCGAGCATCCGGGCGAGCGGGGCGGCGCCGGTCGTGGCGCCGGTGAGCACCACGAGCGGGGAGCGGCCGCCGTTCGCCGCGATCAGCCGGGCGATCTCGCAGGCGGCGCTGCCGCCGCCGGAGAACGCGCACAGCACCAGCAGACCGCCCCCGTCGGCCAGTGGCCGCAGCGCGTTGTGCCGGGCCCGGGCACCGCCGGGCACGCTGCGCAGCAGGACGATCGACTCGGGGCCCCGGTAGGCGGCGGCGAGCCGTTCGTAGCGGGAACGGGGGGTGTCGTGCGTCTGCACCAGGCAGACGATTCCGGCGCCGGGGTCGGCGGCGAGCCGGAGCGACACCAGCGGCAGGTCGGCTCCCTCGCCGGTCCCCGGGGCCCGCGACGGCCTGCGGGGCCCGACGGGGTCGGGGTCCTCCTGCGGTGCCGGGCGCCGCCCGGCCATGCCGTCCGCGCCGGCCAGCAGGCGCAGCAGGTCGGCGACGGTCGTGGAGTCGCCCGGCAGGTAGGGCAGTTCGCCGAGCAGCAGCGCGCTGTGCGTGAGCACCTCGGCGGCGTCGGTGTGCAGGCCACGGTCGTAGGACGCGGTCAGCTCCAGGCCGCCGTCGCCGCCCTGGTGGGCGACGAGCGTGACCGAGAAGGCGGTGTGCGCGCCCAGCGGCTCGGGCCGCTCCACCCGCACGCCGTGCGCGGCGAGTTCCTCCGTGAGGTCGTCGGCGGGGTGCGGCCTGCCCTCGAAGACGAGAAGGCTGCCGTCGGCGGGCAGACCTCCGTCCGGGCCGGTGCCGTCCGCCGCCGACCAGGTGCGGGCCTGGCCGGGCGAGACCCATTCGTACGACGTCACGCCCAGGGTGCGGTCGCGCAGTTCGGCGAGCAGGGTGGCGACGGTGCGGCCGGGGTCGACCTCGACGCTGAGCGGCAGCGGGGTGCGCAGCGCGGCCGGGAGGCGGTCGGCGCCCTCGAAGAGGATGCCGCGCCCGGAGGCGGTGACGCCGAAGCGGACGCGTGCGGTGCCGTCGGCGCCGCTCGCCCGGTACAGCAGCACCGCCCACACGGCCTGGAGCGCACCGCTCTCGGTGCTGCCCAGGCGGGCTGCCCAGGCGGCCAGTCGCTCGGTCTGCTCCGCGGTCAGCCGGATCCGGGTGCGGCCGGTGCGTGCCGGACCGGATGCCGCGGCGAGCGGGACGGGCGAGACGGCGTCGGCGGGCGGGGCGCCCCGCGACCAGAAGTCCTGTGCGGGCGCGGTGTCCTGGTGGCCGAGCCAGCGGACGTAGTCGCGCAGATCGGGGCGGCGCTCACCACCGGGCAGCCGGCCGCCCGCCAGATAGGCGCGGTAGAACTCGCGCAGCAGCAGCCGCGCGCTCCAGTCGTCGATCAGGGCGTGGTGGTAGGTGAGCAGCACCCGGGCGGGCGTGCCCGGACCGCTGCCGGCCGCGGTGCCGCCGAGGACGGTGACGCGCAGGCCGCAGGGGCGGCGCGGGTCGAGGCCGCGCCGTACGTCGTGTTCGACCAGGTCGTTCCAGCGGACGGAGCCGTGCGGCAGCCACAGCACGTCGGCGTTGACGTCGTCGTGCAGCACCAGCAGCGGCTCGGGCCCGTCGTCGAAGGCGGCGCGCAGCACGCTCTCGCGGTCGACGACGGACTGCCAGGCGGCGCGGAACCGGTCCGGGTCGAGCGGCCCGTGCCAGGCCCACGACAGCCGCTCCACATGGCGGCCGGGGTGGGTGTCGGCGTCGGCGAGCAGTTCGCGCATCAGCGGTGTCGGTGCGAGCGCCCGGGTGACGCGGGCGCCGCTCGTGGGCGGGCCGGTCAGCAGGTCGGCGAGCAGTCCGTAGGGGAACGGGTCACCGGCCGCATCCGGGTCCTCGGCGGTCAGGCGCAGGACGTGGTGGCCGCGGCCGTGCCGGTCGATCCGGTGCCGCAGGGCGGGCGCGCCGGGGACGCGGACGGCGGCCTGGTCGAGCGCCGCCTGCAGCCGGGCCTCGTCCAGCGGGCCGTGCAGTTCCAGGAGCGGCTCGGCGCACGGAGCCGCTCCGAGGTCGACGACGACGCAGGTCGTCTCCCCGTCCGGCGGGGGTGGGGTGTGGTTGGCGGTCATCGGCTGTACGGGGCGCGTACCTGTCGTGGCCGCGCGTACGGCGTGCGGTCGACGCGTACGGCTTGTGTGCACGACCTCGGTGTACGGCTGAAGGCCCCCTCCCTCCCCTCTGTGCGAGCGCCCCATGAGTATGTGCGGGGCCGCCCATACGGACCTGATACGGCGCTGACACCGTGATGGACGGTGCGGCCGGCCGTCGTGTCCGGGGCTCAGGCCAGGGTGCGCAGCCCCGTCTCGAAGGCGTAGATCGTGGCGTGGACGCGGTTGCGCAGGCGCAGCTTGCCGAACAGGTTCTGCACGTGGGTCTTGACGGTGTGCTCGGACAGGGTGAGCCGGCCGGCGATCTCGGTGTTGGTCAGTCCGCACGCCAGCAGCTCCAGCACCTGGCGTTCGCGTCCGGTGAGCGCCTCGGGGCCCACGCCGGAGACGGCGCCGCGCTCCTGGCCGCACGGCTCGTCGGCGGGCGGGGCGGCCGTCGCGTCCCGCCGCGGCGGGTCGTCGGGCTGGACGCGGTAGCCGGCGGCGGCGAGGACGAGCGCGGAGGCCAGCTGGTCCGGGGTGGCGGTGTCCGGCAGCCGGCAGCCGCGGCCGGGCCCCTCCGGTGTGCCGCCGCCGACGACCACCAGCCGTGGCTGCGGCGCGTCCGCCGGGTGCCGGACCGGACGGCGGACCTGGTGGGCCGCGCTGTCGCCGTGCGCGAGGACCACGTCGGGGCGCAGGGCCGGCAGCCGGTCGAGAGTGCCGGGGTCCCCGTCGCCGACCAGGTGCACGGCGGGGTGATCCGCGAGCAGGGATCTGATGCCCGCGCGGGCCAGCGCGTCCGCCGCCAGGACGTACACCCGCACCGGGGTGCCCGGGGCGGCGGCCGTCTGCGGTGGGCCGGGCAGTACGTGCAGCGACGCGCGCCGGACCGGCCGGCGCACGGGGAAACCCGGTTCTGCCACGACGGCCTCCTCGTCCCTCACGTCCGTAACCGTCGCCGGGAACGCTAATCGGGCCCGGTGCGCGGGCGCCGGTTCCTCGACCGGTCCTGGACGCGGACGCGAGCGGGGCTCAGGGGCCGGCCGCCGTGAGGTCAGGGGGCGAGCAGGTCGGTGACGGCGCCCATGAAGCCCTCGTCGAGCATGGTGTGCGGGGCGGTGTCCCGGGCGGTGTCGAGGCCGGCGTCGTGGCAGGCGACGCTGATGAGGTAGCGGCCGAGTGCCCGGTGGGTGGCGAAGGTCCATTCGCCGCGGGAGGCGGGCCGGCCGTCGGGGGCGAGGAGCCCGCCGCTGCCGACGCCGAAGCCGAACTCGGTGAAACCGAGCCGCAGGCCCTGCCCGATGGCCTTGGTGTAGGCCTCCTTGAGGGTCCACAGCCTGAGCAGTCCGGCGGCGCGCTGTGCCTCGGGGAGCGGTTCGAGTTCGGCGCGTTCGGCGGGGGTGCACACATGGCCGTGGAGCAGGTCGAAGGACATGGAGCGGTCGGCGGGTTCGGCGTCGACGCCGATGCGGCCGTTGCGGCTGACGCCGACGGCGATCAGGTCGTCGGTGTGGGTGAGACTGATGTCGACCTGGTCGAGTCCGCGCAGATAGGGCCGGCCGCCGATCTTGTAGGCGAGGTCGAGTTCGCCGGCCTCGGCGTCCAGCGCGGCGGCGGCGGCGAACTTGGTGACGAGGCGTGAGGTGACGAACCGGAAGCGGACCAGCGGGTCGGCGGTCCGCCGGTAGCGCTGCCAGTCCCGGCCGAGCAGGGGCCGCAGTCCGGGGTCGGTGAGGGCGGGACCGAGCCACTCGCCCCAGGTCGCGAACACGACGGCGTTGCCGCGCAGTCGCATGCCCTCGCGGACCCGGTGCCAGGGGCCGTCGGGGCCGCCGACGTGGACGGGTTCGCTGATCCGGCCGGGGTCGTCGGGCACGCACGCCGGGTCGATGAGCGTGAGCGGGTTCACCTCGGTCCGCCCCTTCCGTGGGTCGTCGCGCGGGTCGTGTGCGGTCCGGGTGCGCCCGGTGGGCGGTGGTGGCGGGGCGTCACTGGGCGAGGACCGTGGCGTCCAGGTCGCAGCCGAGGCCGGCCCGGTAGCGGCGGATCAGTTCGTCCAGGACCTGCTGGGTGCAGCCCTCGGGCAGGTCGGGCACCGGGATGCCGAGCCGGGCGCCGATCCGGGACAGCGCGAGCACGGCCCAGGGGGCGTCGGAGAGGAACGGGTCGGTGCCGTCCTGGCCCTCCCAGACGCCGAGGACGGCGGCGGCGGCCACGACGAGGCTGTAGCGGTCGCCGAGCACGGCCACCGCCGGGTCGGCCGGAGGCCGCCCGCCGTGCCGCGGAAGCCGCCGGCAGGTCTCGCGCAGGGCGCGCAGTTCGGCGACGAACCCCTCGGCGAGTTCGGCGAGGACGGCGATCTGCCCGCCGACGCCCCGGGCGGGGGCGAGGCGTGCGGCGGAGCGCAGCAGGGAGGCGGCCATGAAGTCGCCGCCGCCCGCGATGCCGAGGGCCCGGTAGTCCAGCGGGGGCAGTTCGGCGCCGGCGCGGAAGAGCTCGGGCGGCGGTTCCTCCTCGGCGAACCAGGAGGTCTCGGCGAGGGTGCGCAGCTGCGGCACGATCACGGACTGGCAGGAGGCGGTGCCGGCGTGGCCGAGCCCGGCCACGGGCAGGTCGCGGACGAGTTTGTCGAGGGCTCCGTACTCGGGGCTGTCGTGTTCGTAGCCGCGTCCGCCGAGGACGGCGGCGAGCTCCTCGAGGTTCTCCCGCAGCAGGTCGGGGACGACGTATTTGACGGCGGCGGCGAACACATGGGCGCGGTCGGGCAGCAGGCCGAGGGCGCGCAGTGCGACGGTGGCCATGGCGTCGCAGGCCAGCAGGTCGGCGAAGACGCCGGTGAGCGGCTTGTGCCAGCGGCGGGCCACGGGTCCGCTGCGGCCGGTGGTGGCGGCGCGGACCGCGGAGTGCAGGACGGTGTCGGCGGCGGCGGTGACGACGCCGCAGATGACGCTGCGGTTGACCTGGAAGGTGCGCAGGGCGAGGGCGACGCCGTCGCCCACACCGCCGACGAGCGCGTCGGCGGGCACCGGCCGGTCCTCGAACTCCAGTCCGCCGAACAGGGCGCCGCGCATGCCCGAGGTCGTCACGCGCGGCAGACGCCGCACCGTGCCGGGCGGCGCGTCGGCGGGGTCGAGGACGAACACGGAGTGGCTGCGGGACCCGCGCGCGGGGTCGGTGCGGGCGTAGACGACGTGGGCGTCGGCGCGGGCGGCGTTGATGATCAGGTCCTTGCGGCCGGCGAGGAGGTGGCCGCCGCCGGGTGCGGGGCGGGCGGTGAACTCGTGGCGCAGGATGGCGTTGGCGTGGGCGAGCTCGTGGTGCAGGATCGTCGCCCGCCCGCCGCCCAGCAGCAGCCGGGCGAGGTGACGGCGCTGCTCCTCGTCGCCGGCGGCCCAGACGGCGCCGATCGCGAACAGCGAGGTGATGCCGTGGCCGAAGCCGAGTGCGACGTCGCGCCGGAAGACGGGCCGCAGGGTGCGGGCCAGCAGATCTGCGCGGGTGAGCCGGCCGCCGTACTCGACGGGCACGAACTCGGCGGCCAGGCCCGTCTCGTCGAGGAGTTCCTCGGTCTCGCGGGGCGGGGTGCGCCGGTCGTCGGCGGCGAACAGGGCGCGCAGGCCGTGCGGGTTGGCGGGGTCGTAGGGGTCGCCGAGCCGGGCCTCGAGCCGGGCGGCGCGCAGGCTCGCGGCCGCCTCCCAGTCGCCCCGTGCGGCGCCCGGCGCGGGTCCGGTCTCGACGGTGGTGGTCATGGCGCGGGGTCAGCCTCCTTCGTCCGGGACGGGCCGGTCGCGCGCCCGTACGCCACCCTCACCCCGCCGCCTCGCGGGCCGCTGGGGCCCTGCTCGAACCGCCGTCCAGGGACGGTTCGGGCGGCGCGCCGGACGTTGTCGCAAATTCGCTGCTCAGAGCCGTGGATTCCAGGGGTTCTCCATCACCCCTCCAGCGTTTCTCGAGCAATTCCCGAGTGCCGGGCGACCACATGTGCGGCACTTCCCGGAGATTGCGTCCCGCGCATGCGAAAGGGGCTGCCGCGGGCTCTTTTCTTCCAGTCGGTCGAAAAGAGCCCGCAGCAGCCCCGGGGCGCGTGTGCGGCGTGCCGCTCAGCCGGTCTTGCGCCGGAAGTAGCGCTTCTGACCGGCGGGTCCGCTCATGCCCTTCACCCGCAGCCGGCCGTCCTCGTGGGCCTGGCGCGCCCGGTTGGCGTTCGCCTTGCGGGAGAGGGCCTCACGGAATTTGGCCCGGTCGTCGTTCTCGAAGGAATTCGTCTCCGGAATTTCTGCCATACATGCCTCCTGTGGGAAATGCTCGACATCCAGGCTGGCACAGGAATCCCGCACCGGCCAGACGTCATTTCCGTCCGGGGAATTGAATTCGGCCTATGCCGGGTCGGGCACGAGGCCGCCGGCGGGGTCCGCCTGACGTTCGGCGGCCTCGGCGGAGCCGGTCTTCTTGCCGGCCGGCAGCAGCGGGGTGAGCAGGGCCACCAGAACGAACACGCCCGCGTTGTACCAGAGCGTGGCGGCGGTGGCGTCGCTGAAGCGTTCGGCGGTGCCGCCCGGCCCGGAGCCGGAGAGGCTGAAGAAGATCACGCCGACGATGGCGATGCCGGCGGCCGTGCCGAACTGGATGAGCGCGTTGACCACACCGGATCCCGCGCCCGCGTCCTGCTGCGGGACGTCGCCGAGGACGACGTTGGTGAGGATCGGCGAGCACAGGCCCATGCCGAGGCCGACGACGAGTTCGGCGCCCGCCACCTGCAGCCAGGTCAGGTCGGCGCCCTGGGTCTTCGTGAGCACGATCATCAGCAGGGTGCCCAGTGCCATGACGGTGGTGCCGAGGGCGACGAACGCGCGCCCGTTGGCGGTGCCCTTGCGCCAGGCGATCTGGAAGGTGGCGGTGATGCCGATCGGGAAGGCCACGGTGACCAGGGCGGTGCGGATCGCGGACCAGCCGAGTCCGAGCTGCATCTGGTAGGTCAGGACCAGGAAGAACGAGGTGATGCCGGAGAAGGCGAGCATCACCACGAACGCGCCCGCGGTGAACGAGCGGAGCTTGAACAGGGTGGGGGGGACCAGCGCGGAGGCGTCCCTGGCGTGCCGGCGGCGCTGGTAGAACGCGAACGGCACGAGGAGCGCGAGACCCACGCCCATCATGACGAACATCCAGGCGGGCCAGCCCTGTTCGCGTCCCTGGACCAGCGGGAACATCAGGCCGATCGCGGCCAGGCTGACCAGGGCGACACCGGGGATGTCCAGGCGCGTCGCCCGCTCGGAGCGGCTCTCGGGCAGACACCACGCGGCCAGCGCCACGGCGAGCACACCGAACGGGACGTTGACGAGGAAGATGGCGCGCCAGCCCAGGCCGAACACGTCCAGATCGGTCAGGGCACCCCCCAGCAGCGGACCGCTGACACCGCCGAGGCCCAGCACGGCGCCCATCATGGAGAACGCCATGACCCATTCCTTCTGCTCGAAGGTGGTCATGATGACGCTCATCACCTGCGGCACCATCAGCGCCGCCATCACGCCCTGCGCCAGGCGGCCGCTCACCAGCACGGTCGGAGAGGCGGCCACGCCGCACACCACCGAGGCCAGCGTGAAGCCGACCACGCCGGCGATGAACAGCCGCTTGCGGCCGTAGATGTCACCGAGCCGGCCGCCGGTGATCAGGAACACGGCGAAGGCGAGGGCGTAGCCCGCGAGGGTCCACTGCGCGGTGGCGAAGTCGGCGCCCAGGTCGTCCTGGATGCTGGGCAGGGCGACAGTGACGATCGTGGAATCGACGTTGTCGAGGAACGCTGCGAGCAGCACTACGGCGAGAGCCGCCCATTTGCGGCGGCCACCCGCCTGCGCAGGTGTCGTCTCTGTCGTGGACACTGTCACTTGATCAACTCCCGTAGGAACACGGTCGGGTGGGGGGACACGCCCCGGGCCGGGCCCGGGGCGCGGTCACAGACCGCCGAGGACGGCGTCGAGCGCCTCGTCCATCTCCTCGGCCGTCAGTTCTTCCGCGGCGCGCAGCACGTCGTCCGTTCCGGTGCCGGGGGTGTCGCCGCCGGCGGGGCGGGCGAGTTCCAGCAGCCGGTCCAGCAGGCCGCTCTGCCGCAGCCGCTCCGGGGCGACCCGGGCCAGCGCCCACTGGGCGGCCTGCGCCGGATCGGAGGGCGGGGTGTCGGAGGCGGCGGATCCCGCCGCCGCGGACGTGGACGGCGTGAGGGACAGCCGCCCGTGCAGGAAGTCGGCGATGGCCCGCGGCGTCGGATAGTCGAACGCCAGGGTGCTGGGCACGGCGACCTGCGTGTGCTTGGCGATGCGGTTCTTCAGCTCGACCGCCATCAGCGAGTCCCAGCCGAACTCCCGCATCGGCTTGTCCTGCGGCACGGGCGCCGTGAGGCCGAGCACCGCGGTGACCTCCTGCTGGACGAAGCGGCGCAGCGAGGTGGCGCGCTCCTCCTCCGGCAGGCCGGCCAGCCGGTCCCGGAACGCGGACGCCTGTTCCGCCGCCTGCCCCGCCTGCTTGGGCCGGGGCCGCACCAGGGCCCGCAGCAGAGCGGGCAGCCCGTCCTCGCCGGCCCGCTGCAGCACGCCCAGGTCGAGCCGGGCCGGCACCAGGTGCGGCTCGGGCCGCGCGAGCGCCGCGTCGAGGAGCGCGAGCCCTTGCTCCACGGTCATCGCCCGCGCGCCCTGGCGGCGCATGCGGGCCAGTTCGGCCTCGCCGAGCGCGGCGGTCATGCCACTGCCGCCCTGCGCCCACAGCCCCCAGGCGAGGGACTGCGCGGCGAGGCCGTGGCGGCGGCGGTGCGCGGCGAGCGCGTCCAGGAAGGCGTTGGCGGCACCGTAGTTGCCCTGTCCGGGCGAGCCGAGCGTGCCGGCCACCGACGAGAACAGCACGAACGCGGCGAGCGGGGCCTCGCGGGTCAGGTCGTGCAGATGCCAGGCGCCCGACAGCTTGGGGGCGAGCACCCGCTCGAACCGTTCGGCGGTCTGGTTGCGTACGACGCCGTCGTCGAGCACCGCCGCGAGGTGCACCACACCGGTCAGCGGGTGCTGCGGCGCGACCTCGGCCAGGGCGCGGGCGGCGCCGTCGCGGTCGGCGACGTCGCAGGCGGCCAGCCGCACCGACTCGGCGCCGGCGGCCCGCAGTTCGGCGGCCAGCTCGGCGGCGCCCGGTGCCGCGCCCCCCTGCCGGGAGGTCAGCACCAGGTGGCGCACGCCGTGACGGGTCACCAGGTGGCGGGCCACCTCGCGGCCCAGCTCGCCGGTGCCGCCGGTGACGAGCACGGTGCCGTGCGGGTCGAGGGCGGGCGGCGCGGTCAGCACGATCTTGCCGGTGTGCCGGCCCTGCGCCATGTGGCGGAACGCCGCGGGCGCCTCGCGCACGTCGTACGCCAGGTACGGCAGCGCCTCGATGGTGCCCTCGCCCAGCAGGGCCGACAGCTCGGTGAGCATCCGCTGCAGGTGGTCCGGCTCCAGCGACATCAGGTCGAAGGCGCTGTAGCGGACGCCGGGGTGCCGGACGGCGACCTGCCCGGCGTCGCGGATGTCGGTCTTGCCCATCTCCAGGAACCGCCCGCCGCGCGGCAGCAGCCGCAGGGAGGCGTCCGTGAACTCCCCGGCCAGCGAGTTGAGGACGACGTCGACGCCCTCGCCACCGGTGGTCTCCCGCCACAGCTGCTCGAACCCGGTGTCGCGGGAGGAGGCGATGCGGTCGTCGGCCAGGCCGAGCCCGCGCAGCGCCGCCCACTTGCCGGGACTGGCCGTGCCGTACACCTCGGCGCCCAGGTGGTGGGCGAGCTGCACGGCGGCCATGCCGACGCCGCCGGCCGCGGCGTGCACCAGCACCCGCTCTCCGGGGCGCAGTGCGCCCAGTTCGGTGAGCGCGTAGTACGCGGTGAGGAAGGCCAGCGGCACGGTGGCGCCCTGCTCGAACGTGAGCGTGTCCGGCAGCGGCGCCATCAGCCGTCCGTCGCCGCACACCTCGGTGCCGAACGCGCCGAGGGCCAGGCCCATCGCCCGGTCGCCGGGCCGCAGATGGCTCACCCGGGCGCCCGTCTCCACCACGACGCCCGCGAACTCCAGCCCCAGCGCGGGGGTCTCGACCATGCCGAGGGCGTTGAGCACGTCACGGAAGTTCATGCCCGCGGCGCGCACGGCGACCCGCACCTCGTGCTCGCCCAGCGGCCGGGAGGAGTCCACCGGCACCGCTTCGATGCTGTCGATGCTGCCCTTCTCCCGGATGTCCAGGTGCCAGGCGCCGTCGGCGGGAGGGGTGAGCGGGCCGCCGCGCCGGGCGGGCACGAGCCGCGGCGCGTACACGGCGGTGGCGCGCACCGCCAGTTCCGGCTCGGCGTCCAGGGCCAGCACACCGGCCGGCACGCCGGACACGGGTTCGGCGCCGTCCAGGTCGACCAGCCGCAGCACCCGGTCCGGATGCTCGCCGCGCACGGCCCGCACCAGGCCCCACAGCGGGGCGGCGGCCAGGCCGCCGACGACGTCCTCGGGCCGGGCGGCGACCGCGCCCCTGGTCAGCCAGACCACCCGGGCCCGCTCCAGACGCGGCTCGCCGAGCAGCCCCTGGAGCGTGCCGAGCGCGCCGAGCACGGCGGCCCGCGCGGAGGCCTGGACGTCATCACCGGGCGGCGTGTCGGCCGCGGTGGTCGCGTCCACGACGATCAGCGGGGCGTCCGGCCGGACGGCCAGCAGCTCGTCGAGGTCCGCGCACCACGGCACGCCCAGGGCCGCGGCCACCGACGTGTCGGGGCCGCCCAGCACGACGGTGCCCTCGGGCACGGCGTCGGCCGCGGGCGGGTCCACCGGCTGGAAGTCGACGCGGTACAGGTCGTCGGCGGCGGCCGGCGCGGTGACCCGCAGTTGCTCGGCACTCGCCTGCTGAACCTGGAGCCCGGCCGCGTACAGCACGGGCTCGCCGGCCGGGTCGGTGGCCAGCAGGGTGACCGCACGGCCGCCCTCGCCACCGCCGCCGGAGAGTTCGACGCGCACGCGCAGCTCGGTGGCGCCGGTCGCGTACAGGGTCACGTCCGTCCACGCGAACGGCAGCAGCACCGTGTCCTCGGGCCGCTCGCCGGTGTCCACCCCGGCGAGCGTGTGCAGGGCCGCGTCGAGCAGGGCCGGATGGATCCCGAAGCCGTCGTCGGCGCCGGGACCGCCGGTCTGCGGCGCGGGCAGGACGATCCGCCCGTAGGCGACGCCGTCGCGCCGCAGCAGGCCGGCCAGTCCGCGGAAGGCGGGCCCGTAGTGCAGTCCCTGACCGCCGAGGGTGTCGTAGAACCCTTCGAGGGACTGCGGCTCGGCGCCGGGCACCGGCCAGTCGAGCAGCTCGCCGAGACCCTCGTGGCGCGCGTCGGCGGTGTCGTCGGCCAGTTCGCCGGTGGCGTGCGCGGTCCATGCGCCGGGCTCCGCCGACGTCTCCGGCTGGGAGTGGACCGTGAACGTCCTGCGGCCGTCCTCGCCCGCGGCCCCGACCCGCACCTGGAGTCGCACGGGGGTGTCCTCGGTGAGGACGAGCGGCTGGGTGAGGGCGAGTTCGGCGACGCGTGCCGCGCCGACGGCGCGGGCGGCGGTGAACGCCAGCTCCAGCAGTCCGGTACCGGGGACGAGGACCGTGCCGAAGACGGCGTGGTCGGCGAGCCACGGCTGGTCGGCGAGCGCCAGCCGACCGGTCAGCAGGTGACCCTCGCCGTCGGCGAGCGCCACGACGGCCGCCAGCCACGGGTGTCCGGCCGGTACGAGACCGCTGTGCCGGGCGTCGGAGCGTTCGCCGCGTGCGGGCTCCAGCCAGTAGCGTTCGCGCTGGAAGGCGTAGGTCGGCAGGTCGACGGGCCGGCCGCCGGCCAGGACACGGTCGAAGGCGAGGTCCTCACCCGCGACGTGCAGCGCGGCCAACGCCCGCACCAGGACACGGACCTCGTCGACCACGTCACCCCCGGCACGCGGGGCACGCTGGGAAGCGACGAACACCGCCCCACCCTCCACACACCCGGCACCCATCGCCGACAGCACCGCCGCCGGACCACACTCCAGATACCGGCCCACACCAAAGGA
>NZ_JBIWJA010000071.1:0-14672 GCF_044764905.1 Streptomyces sp. NPDC093586
CCGCTCGCCGCGGAACATGGCGTCGCGCAGCCCGAACACGTCGGTCGCGGCGGCCAGTTCACGCAGCAGGCGCAGCGTCTCGTCGGTGACCAGGTTCTTGGAGTAGTCGATGCGCAGGTCGCCGACGCGCACGACGTACCGCTCGGCCCGGCCCGGGTCCCGGTCGAACAGCTCGCGCAGGTCCGGACGCGCGAGGGCGTCCGAGCGGTGGTCCTTCAGCGCCGCCCACTCGGGGCGGTCGGTGAGCTCGGGGATGTCAGACATGAACGGGGGTCTCCTTGCCGGCCTCGCCGCGCAGGGCGATGGCGTACATCTCGTCCGCGTCGAGGCGCCTGAGCTCCTCGGCGATGAGTTCGGAGGTGGGACGGACCTTCAGCGCGAGGGAACGCGGCGGCTGGTCCGGCAGGGTGAGGGTGGCGAGCGGGCCCTCGGGCCGGTCGATGACGATCTCGCCGTTCGCGGTGCCCAGGCGGACCGCCGTGATCACCGGTCCGTCGGTGACCACACGCTCGACCTTCACGCCCAGGCGCGCCTTGAGCCAGCGGGCCATCAGCTCGGCGGCCGGGTTGTCGGCCTCGGCCTCCACGGTCGCCGACGTCACCGGCACCCGGGCCTGGTCCAGCGCCGCGGCCAGCATGGAGCGCCACAGCGTCAGCCGGGTCCAGGCGAGGTCGGTGTCGCCGGGCGCGTAGGTGCGCACCCGCTCCTCCAGGACCTCCATCGGGTTCTCGACCGCGTACAGGTCGGTGATCCGGCGCTGGGCCAGCGCGCCCAGCGGGTCCTTCGCCGGGTTGGCCGGTGCCTCCACCGGCCACCACACGACGACCGGGGCGTCCGGCAGCAGCAGCGGCAGCACGACCGAGTCGGCGTGTTCGGACACCTCGCCGTACATGCGCAGCACCACCGTCTCGCCGGTGCCGGCCTCCGAGCCCACGCGGACCTCGGCGTCGAGGTGCGAGCGGGTGCGGTCGCGCAGGTTGCGGGCGTGCCGCTTGATGACGACCAGGGTGCGCGAGGGGTGCTCGCGCGAGGCGTCCTCGGCGGCCTTCATCGAGTCGTAGGCGTTCTCCTCGTCCGTGACGATCACCATCGTCAGGACCATGCCCACGGCCGGGGTGCCGATGGCGCGGCGGCCCTGCACCAGCGCCTTGTTGATCTTGCTTGCCGTGGTGTCGGTCAGGTCGATCCTCATGGCCTGCGCCAGCTCCGTCCGTCTCGTGCGAGCATCTCGTCGGCTTCCCGGGGCCCCCAGCTGCCCGAGGCGTACTGTGCGGGCCTGCCGTGCGCGGCCCAGTACTCCTCGATCGGGTCGAGGATCCGCCAGGACTCTTCCACTTCCTGGTGACGGGGGAACAGGTTGGCGTCGCCCAGAAGGACGTCCAGGATCAGCCGTTCGTACGCCTCCGGGCTCGACTCCGTGAACGACTCGCCGTAGGCGAAGTCCATGGACACGTCCCGGATCTCCATCGACGTGCCCGGCACCTTCGAGCCGAACCGCACCGTCATGCCCTCGTCGGGCTGGACGCGGATGACGATCGCGTTCTCGCCCAGCTCCTCGGTGGCCGTCGTGTCGAAGGGGGAGTGCGGCGCCCGCTGGAAGACCACCGCGATCTCGGTGACCCGACGGCCCAGGCGCTTGCCGGTGCGCAGGTAGAACGGGACGCCCGCCCAGCGGCGGTTGTCGATCGCCAGCTTGACCGCGGCGTAGGTGTCGGTGGTGGAGGCCGGGTCGATGCCCTCCTCCTCCAGGTACCCGGGTACCTGCGCGCCGCCCTGCCAGCCGCCAGCGTACTGCCCGCGCACGGTGTGCTCGCCGAGGTCGTCGGGCAGCCGCACCGCCTTCAGCACCTTCAGCTTCTCCGTGAGCAGCGACGCCGCGTCGAAGGAGGCGGGCTCCTCCATCGCGGTCAGCGCGAGCAGCTGGAGCAGGTGGTTCTGGATGACGTCGCGGGCGGCGCCGATGCCGTCGTAGTAGCCGGCCCGGCCGCCGATGCCGATGTCCTCGGCCATGGTGATCTGCACGTGGTCGACGTAGGACCGGTTCCAGATCGGCTCGTACATCTGGTTGGCGAAGCGCAGCGCCAGGATGTTCTGGACGGTCTCCTTGCCCAGGTAGTGGTCGATGCGGAAGACCTGCTCCGGGTCGAAGACGTCGTGCACGAGCGCGTTCAGCTCGCAGGCGCTGTCCAGGTCGTGCCCGAACGGCTTCTCGATGACCGCGCGGCGCCAGGAGCCCTCCGGGGCGTCGGCCAGCCCGTGCTTCTTCAGCTGCTGGACGACCTTCGGGAAGAACTTCGGCGGCACCGAGAGGTAGAAGGCGTAGTTGCCGCTGGTGCCACGGGAGGCGTCCAGCTCCTCGACGGCCTTGCGCAGCTGTTCGAACGCCTCGTCGTCGTCGAAGTCACCGGGGATGAAGCGCATGCCCTCGGCGAGCTGCTGCCAGACCTCCTCGCGGAACGGCGTGCGCGCGTGCTCCTTGACGGCGTCGTGCACGACCTCGGCGAAGTCCTGGTTCTCCCAGTCCCGGCGGGCGAAGCCCACCAGCGAGAAGCCCGGCGGCAGCAGACCCCGGTTGGCGAGGTCGTACACGGCCGGCATCAGCTTCTTGCGGGACAGGTCGCCGGTGACGCCGAAGATGACCAGGCCGGAGGGGCCCGCGATGCGCGGGAGGCGGCGGTCCTGCGGATCACGCAGCGGATTGCTCCAGTCGAGCGGCGGCACCGGCTCCACGGAGTCCTCGCCCGCCTTCCCGTTCTTCGCCTTCCCGGCGGCGCCGGACGCGTCGGACTTCTTCGCGGACCGCGCGGACCTGCCCGCCGCGGCGCGCTTCGGCGCCCCGGCCGTCCCGGTCCCGCCGGTCTCCCCGGCCGCCGGCGGCCCCGCGGCCTCCTGGGACGTCCTCGCCTCCTCGGCTTCCTTCGTCTCCTTGGTCCCGCGGACCGTCGTAGCGGGAAGCTCCTCGCTCATTCCCCGTCAACTCCCTTGCTGTTGAGGGACTTCGTCACGGCGTCGAGCAGGTCCTGCCAGGCCACCTCGAACTTGGCGACGCCCTCCTGCTCCAGCTGCTCCACCACCTCGTCGTACGAGATGCCGAGCCGCTCCACGGCCGCGAGGTCCGCCCGCGCCTGGGCATAGCCACCGGTGACCGTGTCGCCCCGGACCTCGCCGTGATCGGCGGCGGCGTCCAGGGTGGCCTCCGGCATCGTGTTCACGGTGCCGGGGGCGACCAGCTCCTCCACGTACAGGGTGTCCCGATATGCGGGGTCCTTCACACCGGTGGACGCCCACAGGGGGCGCTGGGCGTTGGCGCGGGCGCTCGCGAGGGCGGTGAACCGGTCGCTCGCGAAGACGTTCTCGTACGCCTCGTAGGCCAGTCGCGCGTTGGCCAGTGCCGCCTTCCCCTTCAGGGCGAGGGCCTCGTCCGTGCCCAGCAGCGTCAGCCGCTTGTCGATCTCGCTGTCGACGCGGGAGACGAAGAAGGAGGCCACGGAGTGGATGCCCGACAGGTCGATCCCGGCCGCCCGCGCCTTCTCCAGACCGGCGAGGTAGGCGTCCATGACCTCACGGTAGCGCTCCAGCGAGAAGATCAGCGTGACGTTGACGCTGATGCCGGCGCCGATGACCTCGGTGATCGCCGGGAGACCGGCCTTCGTCGCCGGGATCTTGATCATCACGTTGGGGCGGTCGACCAGCCAGGCCAGCTGCCGGGCCTCGGCGACCGTCGCCGTCGTGTCGTGGGCCAGCCGCGGGTCGACCTCGATGGAGACCCGGCCGTCCCGGCCGCCGGTGGCGTCGTACACCGGGCGCAGCACGTCGGCCGCGGCGCGGACGTCGGCCGTGGTCATCATGCGGACCGCCTCGTCGACGGTGACGCCCCGGGTAGCCAGGTCGGCGAGCTGCTCCTCGTAGCCCTCGCCGGAGCCGATGGCGGCCTGGAAGATCGACGGGTTGGTGGTGACGCCGACGACGTTCTTCGTGTCGATCAGCTCGGCGAGGTTGCCGGACTCGATCCGCCGCCGCGACAGGTCGTCCAGCCAGACGGAGACGCCCGCCTCGGACAGGCGTCGCAGTGCTCCCGCGGTGGCGGTTGCTTCGGTCACAGTGATCATCTTCTCTTTCTGCGAGGTGTGCCGCGGTTCTTCCCGCGGTGGGATCCGGTCGTCTCAGCCGCGGACGGCGGCCAGGGACTCCCGGGCGGCGGCGGTGACGTGCTCGGCGGTGAAGCCGTACTCGGCGAACAGGGTCTTGGCGTCGGCGGAGGCGCCGAAGTGCTCCAGGGAGACGATGCGGCCCGCGTCGCCCACGAAGCGGTACCAGGTCAGGCCGATCCCGGCCTCGACGGCCACCCGGGCCCGCACGGACGGCGGCAGCACGCTGTCGCGGTACTCGCGCGGCTGCTCCTCGAACCACTCGACGGACGGCATCGACACCACCCGGGCGGGGGTGCCCTCGGCCTCCAGCAGCTCCCGCGCGGCCACGGCGAGCTGCACCTCGGAGCCGGTGGCGATCAGGAGGACCTCCGGGGTGCCGGTGGAGGCCTCCTTCAGGACGTAGCCGCCGCGTGCGGCGTCGGGGTTGGGCTCGTACGTCGGCACGCCCTGGCGGGTCAGCGCGAGACCGTGCGGGGCCGGGGCGGTGGAGTGCCGCTTGAGGATCTCGGCCCAGGCGATCGCGGTCTCGTTGGCGTCGGCCGGGCGCACGACGTTCAGGCCCGGGATGGCGCGCAGCGCGGCCAGGTGCTCGACGGGCTGGTGGGTGGGGCCGTCCTCGCCCAGGCCGATGGAGTCGTGCGTCCACACGTACGTCACCGGCAGCTGCATCAGCGCGGACATCCTGACCGCGTTGCGCATGTAGTCGGAGAACACCAGGAAGGTGCCGCCGTAGACGCGGGTGTTGCCGTGCAGGGCGATGCCGTTCATCTCCGCGGCCATCGAGAACTCGCGGATGCCGAAGTGGATCGTGCGCCCGTACGGGTCGGCCTCCGGCAGCGGGTTGCCCTCGGGGAGGAAGGAGCTGGTCTTGTCGATGGTCGTGTTGTTGGAGCCGGCCAGGTCGGCGGAACCGCCCCACAGCTCGGGCAGGACCGGGCCGAGGGACTGCAGGATCTTGCCGGAGGCGGCGCGGGTGGCGACCGCCTTGCCGGGCTCGAACACCGGCAGCGCGTCCTGCCAGCCCTCGGGCAGACGGCCCGCGACCACACGGTCGAACAGCTCGGCGCGCTCCGGCCGGGCGCCGCGCCACTTGTCGAGCCGCTTGTCCCAGGCGGCGTGCGCCTCGGCGCCCCGGTCCAGGGCCCTGCGGGTGTGGGCGAGGACCTCGTCGGCGACCTCGAAGGACTTCTCCGGGTCGAAGCCGAGGACGCGCTTGGTGGCCGCGACCTCGTCCTCGCCGAGGGCGGAGCCGTGGGACGCCTCGGTGTTCTGCGCGTTCGGCGCGGGCCAGGCGATGATCGTGCGCATGGCGATGATGGAGGGGCGCCCGGTCTCCGCCTTCGCCGCCGTCAGCGCCGCGTACAGGGCGTGCACGTCCACGTCGCCGTTCCCGGCGGGCTCGATGCGCTGCACGTGCCAGCCGTAGGCCTCGTACCGCTTCAGCACGTCCTCGGAGAACGCGGTCGCGGTGTCGCCCTCGATGGAGATGTGGTTGTCGTCGTACAGGAAGACCAGGTTGCCGAGCTTCTGGTGCCCGGCCAGCGACGACGCCTCGGCGGAGACGCCCTCCTGGAGGTCGCCGTCGGAGACGATCGCCCAGATCGTGTGGTCGAAGGGGGACTCGCCCGCGGGGGCCTCGGGGTCGAACAGGCCGCGCTCGTAGCGGGCGGCCATCGCCATGCCCACTGCGTTGGCGACGCCCTGGCCGAGCGGGCCGGTGGTGGTCTCCACGCCCGCGGTGTGGCCGTACTCCGGGTGGCCCGGGGTCTTCGAACCGTGCGTGCGGAACGCCTTGAGGTCGTCCAGCTCCAGCTCGTACCCGGCCAGGTAGAGCTGGGTGTAGAGGGTCAGCGAGGTGTGTCCGGGGGACAGGACGAAGCGGTCACGGCCGGTCCACTCCGGGTCCGCGGGATCATGCCGCATCACCTTCTGAAAGATCGTGTACGCGGCAGGAGCGAGGGCCATCGCCGTGCCCGGGTGGCCGTTGCCCACCTTCTGTACCGCATCTGCCGCCAGAACGCGGGCGGTGTCGACGGCACGCCGGTCGAGTTCGGTCCATTCGAAGCTGTCCGTGGTCTGCGTGCTCATCTTCAAGAAGTCCTCGATCGGAGCGGAGTATCGGGTCTGACGTGTTCAAACTTAAAAGTCTGACTTTTTGGAGTGAAGGTCATGGTGTGCCAGCCTGTGGTGAAACTGGGACACGCCCCGGCGTCACGGCGCACGGGTGGCACGGCACGAGAAGGACATGGCGGACGAACACACCCAACACGGCGACGGTGGCGACGGGATCAGAACCTTCCCCTTCCCGGTCGATCTCAGCCTCCTCGGCGTCGGCATGCAGGTCGGCCCCATGGGCACCGGCCGCACCTGGCACGCTCATGCCCCGCTGCACCGCGTGCACCGCATCGACTTCCACCTCGTCATGCTCTTCACCGGCGGACCGGTCCGTCACATGATCGACTTCGCCGAGCACGAGGCGACGGCCGGCGATCTGCTGTGGATCCGTCCCGGCCAGGTCCACCGCTTCTCGCCGGACAGCGAGTACCGCGGAACCGCACTGACCATGCAGCCCGGCTTCCTGCCCCGTGCCACCGTGGAGGCCACCGGCCTCTACCGGTACGACCTGCCGCCCCTGCTCCACCCCGACGAGGCCCGGCTCGCCGCGCTGACCGCCTCGCTCGACCAGCTGCGACGCGAGTACGAGGACGCCACGACCCTCCCGCTCAGCCTGCACACCGCGGTGCTGCGCCACACGCTGACCGCGTTCCTGCTGCGCCTCGCGCATCTCGCGGTCAGCTCGGCGCACGAGGCGCGGCGGGGACGGGCGGACGCGCCGGGGGACACCACCTTCACGCTCTTCCGGGACGCGGTCGAACGGGACTTCGCCACCAACCACAGCGTCAGCGCCTACGCCGACGCGCTCGGCTACTCCCGGCGCACCCTCGTCCGCGCGGTGCGCGCCGCGACCGGCGAGACACCCAAGGGCTTCATCGACAAGCGGGTGGTGCTGGAGGCCAAGCGGCTCCTCGCGCACACCGACATGCCGATCGGCCGGGTCGGGGCGGCGGTCGGCTTCCCGGACGCGGCGAACTTCTCCAAGTTCTTCCAGCAGCACACGGACGTGACCCCGGCGGCGTTCCGGGCGGAGCTGCGCTGAACCGCGCACGGCGGCGGGCTCCACGCGCGCGCGTGGAGCCCGCCGCCGTGCGCGGTTCAGCGCAGCTCCGCCCGGAACGCCGCCGGGGTCACGTCCGTGTGCTGCTGGAAGAACTTGGAGAAGTTCGCCGCGTCCGGGAAGCCGACCGCCGCCCCGACCCGGCCGATCGGCATGTCGGTGTGCGCGAGGAGCCGCTTGGCCTCCAGCACCACCCGCTTGTCGATGAAGCCCTTGGGTGTCTCGCCGGTCGCGGCGCGCACCGCGCGGACGAGGGTGCGCCGGGAGTAGCCGAGCGCGTCGGCGTAGGCGCTGACGCTGTGGTTGGTGGCGAAGTCCCGTTCGACCGCGTCCCGGAAGAGCGTGAAGGTGGTGTCCCCCGGCGCGTCCGCCCGTCCCCGCCGCGCCTCGTGCGCCGAGCTGACCGCGAGATGCGCGAGGCGCAGCAGGAACGCGGTCAGCGTGTGGCGCAGCACCGCGGTGTGCAGGCTGAGCGGGAGGGTCGTGGCGTCCTCGTACTCGCGTCGCAGCTGGTCGAGCGAGGCGGTCAGCGCGGCGAGCCGGGCCTCGTCGGGGTGGAGCAGGGGCGGCAGGTCGTACCGGTAGAGGCCGGTGGCCTCCACGGTGGCACGGGGCAGGAAGCCGGGCTGCATGGTCAGTGCGGTTCCGCGGTACTCGCTGTCCGGCGAGAAGCGGTGGACCTGGCCGGGACGGATCCACAGCAGATCGCCGGCCGTCGCCTCGTGCTCGGCGAAGTCGATCATGTGACGGACCGGTCCGCCGGTGAAGAGCATGACGAGGTGGAAGTCGATGCGGTGCACGCGGTGCAGCGGGGCATGAGCGTGCCAGGTGCGGCCGGTGCCCATGGGGCCGACCTGCATGCCGACGCCGAGGAGGCTGAGATCGACCGGGAAGGGGAAGGTTCTGATCCCGTCGCCACCGTCGCCGTGTTGGGTGTGTTCGTCCGCCATGTCCTTCTCGTGCCGTGCCACCCGTGCGCCGTGACGCCGGGGCGTGTCCCAGTTTCACCACAGGCTGGCACACCATGACCTTCACTCCAAAAAGTCAGACTTTTAAGTTTGAACACGTCAGACCCGATACTCCGCTCCGATCGAGGACTTCTTGAAGATGAGCACGCAGACCACGGACAGCTTCGAATGGACCGAACTCGACCGGCGTGCCGTCGACACCGCCCGCGTTCTGGCGGCAGATGCGGTACAGAAGGTGGGCAACGGCCACCCGGGCACGGCGATGGCCCTCGCTCCTGCCGCGTACACGATCTTTCAGAAGGTGATGCGGCATGATCCCGCGGACCCGGAGTGGACCGGCCGTGACCGCTTCGTCCTGTCCCCCGGACACACCTCGCTGACCCTCTACACCCAGCTCTACCTGGCCGGGTACGAGCTGGAGCTGGACGACCTCAAGGCGTTCCGCACGCACGGTTCGAAGACCCCGGGCCACCCGGAGTACGGCCACACCGCGGGCGTGGAGACCACCACCGGCCCGCTCGGCCAGGGCGTCGCCAACGCAGTGGGCATGGCGATGGCCGCCCGCTACGAGCGCGGCCTGTTCGACCCCGAGGCCCCCGCGGGCGAGTCCCCCTTCGACCACACGATCTGGGCGATCGTCTCCGACGGCGACCTCCAGGAGGGCGTCTCCGCCGAGGCGTCGTCGCTGGCCGGGCACCAGAAGCTCGGCAACCTGGTCTTCCTGTACGACGACAACCACATCTCCATCGAGGGCGACACCGCGACCGCGTTCTCCGAGGACGTGCTGAAGCGGTACGAGGCCTACGGCTGGCACGTGCAGCGCATCGAGCCCGCCGGGAACGGCGACGTGGACGTGCACGCCCTGTACGCGGCGCTGACGGCGGCGAAGGCGGAGACCGGGCGCCCCTCCATCATCGCCATGCGCACGATCATCGCCTGGCCCGCGCCGAACGCGCAGAACACCGAGGCGTCCCACGGCTCCGCCCTCGGCGAGGACGAGGTCGCGGCCACCAAGCGCGTCCTCGGCTTCGACCCGGAGAAGTCCTTCGAGGTCGCCGACGAGGTCCTCGCCCACACCCGCAGGGCCCTGGACCGGGGCGCCGAGGCGCACGCCGCCTGGGACAAGCGGCTCGACAAGTGGCGCGGCGCCCGGCCGGAGCGCGCCGAGCTGTTCGACCGTGTGGTCGCGGGCCGTCTGCCCGAGGGCTGGCAGGACGCGCTGCCGGTGTTCGAGCCCGGCAAGGCGGTCGCCACCCGCGCCGCCTCCGGCAAGATCCTGCAGTCCCTCGGCCCGGTCCTGCCCGAGCTGTGGGGCGGTTCCGCCGACCTGGCCGGCTCCAACAACACGACCATCGACAAGACCAGCTCCTTCCTCCCCGAGGGCAACCCGCTGCCGGAGGCCGACCCGTACGGGCGCACGATCCACTTCGGCATCCGCGAGTTCTCGATGGCCGCGGAGATGAACGGCATCGCCCTGCACGGCAACACCCGCGTCTACGGCGGCACCTTCCTGGTGTTCTCCGACTACATGCGCAACGCGGTCAGGATGTCCGCGCTGATGCAGCTGCCGGTGACGTACGTGTGGACGCACGACTCCATCGGCCTGGGCGAGGACGGCCCCACCCACCAGCCCGTCGAGCACCTGGCCGCGCTGCGCGCCATCCCGGGCCTGAACGTCGTGCGCCCGGCCGACGCCAACGAGACCGCGATCGCCTGGGCCGAGATCCTCAAGCGGCACTCCACCGCCCCGGCCCCGCACGGTCTCGCGCTGACCCGCCAGGGCGTGCCGACGTACGAGCCCAACCCCGACGCCGCACGCGGCGGCTACGTCCTGAAGGAGGCCTCCACCGGCACCCCGGAGGTCCTCCTGATCGCCACCGGCTCCGAGGTGCAGCTCGCCGTGGCCGCGCGGGAGCTGCTGGAGGCCGAGGGCACCCCCGCCCGGGTGGTGTCGATGCCGTCCGTCGAGTGGTTCGAGGAGCAGCCGCGCGAGTACCGCGACAGCGTGCTGCCGCCGTCCGTGCGGGCCCGGGTGGCCGTCGAGGCCGGGATCGGCCTGACCTGGTACCGCTTCGTGGGCGACGCGGGCCGCATCGTCTCCCTGGAGCACTTCGGCGCCTCCGCCGACGCCAAGACCCTGTTCGCCGAGTACGGCTTCACCGCCGAGCACGTCACCGCCGCCGCCCGGGAGTCCCTGGCCGCCGTCCGCGGCTGAGACGACCGGATCCCACCGCGGGAAGAACCGCGGCACACCTCGCAGAAAGAGAAGATGATCACTGTGACCGAAGCAACCGCCACCGCGGGAGCACTGCGACGCCTGTCCGAGGCGGGCGTCTCCGTCTGGCTGGACGACCTGTCGCGGCGGCGGATCGAGTCCGGCAACCTCGCCGAGCTGATCGACACGAAGAACGTCGTCGGCGTCACCACCAACCCGTCGATCTTCCAGGCCGCCATCGGCTCCGGCGAGGGCTACGAGGAGCAGCTCGCCGACCTGGCTACCCGGGGCGTCACCGTCGACGAGGCGGTCCGCATGATGACCACGGCCGACGTCCGCGCCGCGGCCGACGTGCTGCGCCCGGTGTACGACGCCACCGGCGGCCGGGACGGCCGGGTCTCCATCGAGGTCGACCCGCGGCTGGCCCACGACACGACGGCGACGGTCGCCGAGGCCCGGCAGCTGGCCTGGCTGGTCGACCGCCCCAACGTGATGATCAAGATCCCGGCGACGAAGGCCGGTCTCCCGGCGATCACCGAGGTCATCGGCGCCGGCATCAGCGTCAACGTCACGCTGATCTTCTCGCTGGAGCGCTACCGTGAGGTCATGGACGCCTACCTCGCCGGTCTGGAGAAGGCGCGGGCGGCCGGGATCGACCTGTCGGGCATCCACTCCGTGGCCTCCTTCTTCGTCTCCCGCGTCGACAGCGAGATCGACAAGCGGCTGACGCTGCTGGGCACGGACGAGGCCCTCGCCCTGAAGGGGAAGGCGGCACTGGCCAACGCGCGACTGGCCTACGAGGCGTACGAGAACGTCTTCGCGAGCGACCGGTTCACCGCCCTCGCGAGCGCCCGCGCCAACGCCCAGCGCCCCCTGTGGGCGTCCACCGGTGTGAAGGACCCCGCATATCGGGACACCCTGTACGTGGAGGAGCTGGTCGCCCCCGGCACCGTGAACACGATGCCGGAGGCCACCCTGGACGCCGCCGCCGATCACGGCGAGGTCCGGGGCGACACGGTCACCGGTGGCTATGCCCAGGCGCGGGCGGACCTCGCGGCCGTGGAGCGGCTCGGCATCTCGTACGACGAGGTGGTGGAGCAGCTGGAGCAGGAGGGCGTCGCCAAGTTCGAGGTGGCCTGGCAGGACCTGCTCGACGCCGTGACGAAGTCCCTCAACAGCAAGGGAGTTGACGGGGAATGAGCGAGGAGCTTCCCGCTACGACGGTCCGCGGGACCAAGGAGACGAAGGAAGCCGAGGAGGCGAGGACGTCCCAGGAGGCCGCGGGGCCGCCGGCGGCCGGGGAGACCGGCGGGACCGGGACGGCCGGGGCGCCGAAGCGCGCCGCGGCGGGCAGGTCCGCGCGGTCCGCGAAGAAGTCCGACGCGTCCGGCGCCGCCGGGAAGGCGAAGAACGGGAAGGCGGGCGAGGACTCCGTGGAGCCGGTGCCGCCGCTCGACTGGAGCAATCCGCTGCGTGATCCGCAGGACCGCCGCCTCCCGCGCATCGCGGGCCCCTCCGGCCTGGTCATCTTCGGCGTCACCGGCGACCTGTCCCGCAAGAAGCTGATGCCGGCCGTGTACGACCTCGCCAACCGGGGTCTGCTGCCGCCGGGCTTCTCGCTGGTGGGCTTCGCCCGCCGGGACTGGGAGAACCAGGACTTCGCCGAGGTCGTGCACGACGCCGTCAAGGAGCACGCGCGCACGCCGTTCCGCGAGGAGGTCTGGCAGCAGCTCGCCGAGGGCATGCGCTTCATCCCCGGTGACTTCGACGACGACGAGGCGTTCGAACAGCTGCGCAAGGCCGTCGAGGAGCTGGACGCCTCCCGTGGCACCAGCGGCAACTACGCCTTCTACCTCTCGGTGCCGCCGAAGTTCTTCCCGAAGGTCGTCCAGCAGCTGAAGAAGCACGGGCTGGCCGACGCCCCGGAGGGCTCCTGGCGCCGCGCGGTCATCGAGAAGCCGTTCGGGCACGACCTGGACAGCGCCTGCGAGCTGAACGCGCTCGTGCACGACGTCTTCGACCCGGAGCAGGTCTTCCGCATCGACCACTACCTGGGCAAGGAGACCGTCCAGAACATCCTGGCGCTGCGCTTCGCCAACCAGATGTACGAGCCGATCTGGAACCGGTCCTACGTCGACCACGTGCAGATCACCATGGCCGAGGACATCGGCATCGGCGGCCGGGCCGGCTACTACGACGGCATCGGCGCCGCCCGCGACGTCATCCAGAACCACCTGCTCCAGCTGCTCGCGCTGACCGCGATGGAGGAGCCCGCCTCCTTCGACGCGGCGTCGCTGCTCACGGAGAAGCTGAAGGTGCTGAAGGCGGTGCGGCTGCCCGACGACCTCGGCGAGCACACCGTGCGCGGGCAGTACGCTGGCGGCTGGCAGGGCGGCGCGCAGGTACCCGGGTACCTGGAGGAGGAGGGCATCGACCCGGCCTCCACCACCGACACCTACGCCGCGGTCAAGCTGGCGATCGACAACCGCCGCTGGGCGGGCGTCCCGTTCTACCTGCGCACCGGCAAGCGCCTGGGCCGTCGGGTCACCGAGATCGCGGTGGTCTTCCAGCGGGCGCCGCACTCCCCCTTCGACACGACGGCCACCGAGGAGCTGGGCGAGAACGCGATCGTCATCCGCGTCCAGCCCGACGAGGGCATGACGGTGCGGTTCGGCTCGAAGGTGCCGGGCACGTCGATGGAGATCCGGGACGTGTCCATGGACTTCGCCTACGGCGAGTCGTTCACGGAGTCGAGCCCGGAGGCGTACGAACGGCTGATCCTGGACGTCCTTCTGGGCGACGCCAACCTGTTCCCCCGTCACCAGGAAGTGGAAGAGTCCTGGCGGATCCTCGACCCGATCGAGGAGTACTGGGCCGCGCACGGCAGGCCCGCACAGTACGCCTCGGGCAGCTGGGGGCCCCGGGAAGCCGACGAGATGCTCGCACGAGACGGACGGAGCTGGCGCAGGCCATGAGGATCGACCTGACCGACACCACGGCAAGCAAGATCAACAAGGCGCTGGTGCAGGGCCGCCGCGCCATCGGCACCCCGGCCGTGGGCATGGTCCTGACGATGGTGATCGTCACGGACGAGGAGAACGCCTACGACTCGATGAAGGCCGCCGAGGACGCCTCGCGCGAGCACCCCTCGCGCACCCTGGTCGTCATCAAGCGGCACGCCCGCAACCTGCGCGACCGCACCCGCTCGCACCTCGACGCCGAGGTCCGCGTGGGCTCGGAGGCCGGCACCGGCGAGACGGTGGTGCTGCGCATGTACGGCGAGGTGTCCGAACACGCCGACTCGGTCGTGCTGCCGCTGCTGCTGCCGGACGCCCCGGTCGTCGTGTGGTGGCCGGTGGAGGCACCGGCCAACCCGGCGAAGGACCCGCTGGGCGCGCTGGCCCAGCGCCGGATCACCGACCTGTACGCGGTCGAGAACCCGATGGAGGTCCTGGAGGAGCGGGTGCGCACCTACGCGCCCGGCGACACCGACCTCGCCTGGACCCGGCTGACGCTGTGGCGCTCCATGCTGGCCGCGGCGCTGGACCAGGCCCGGGTGCCGGTGACGTCGGCGACCGTGGAGGCCGAGGCCGACAACCCGGCCGCCGAGCTGATGGCCCGCTGGCTCAAGGCGCGCCTGGGCGTGAAGGTCGAGCGTGTGGTCACCGACGGACCGGTGATCACGGCGGTCCGCCTGGGCACCGCGAACGGCGAGATCGTCATCGACCGGCCCGAGGGCCCGCTCGCCACCCTCACCCTGCCGGACCAGCCGCCGCGTTCCCTCGCGCTGAAGGTCCGTCCCACCTCCGAACTCATCGCCGAGGAGCTCAGGCGCCTCGACGCGGACGAGATGTACGCCATCGCCCTGCGCGGCGAGGCCGGCAAGGAGACCCCCGTTCATGTCTGACATCCCCGAGCTCACCGACCGCCCCGAGTGGGCGGCGCTGAAGGACCACCGCTCGGACGCCCTCGCGCGTCCGGACCTGCGCGAGCTGTTCGACCGGGACCCGGGCCGGGCCGAGCGGTACGTCGTGCGCGTCGGCGACCTGCGCATCGACTACTCCAAGAACCTGGTCACCGACGAGACGCTGCGCCTGCTGCGTGAACTGGCCGCCGCGACCGACGTGTTCGGGCTGCGCGACGCCATGTTCCGCGGCGAGCGG
>NZ_JBIWJA010000072.1:0-13078 GCF_044764905.1 Streptomyces sp. NPDC093586
CCACCCCCCAGGTCATCCCTTCGACAGGGGGCAACAGTCATGCCGAGCCCGGAGGCCAGCGGCCCTCTTGCAGGACCGTGAAGAACATAACGGGGCGGCCGTTCCACAGGTCGTCGCAGAGCCGTTCGACTCCGACGGTGTGACCGTTCCCCAGAAGCAGACGCAGGAGCAGAGCGCGCCGCATGGGCGGCCCCAGGCCCACTACCTCGCTGTCCCGCCGCACTTCCAGAGGGCCCAACGAACGAAACTCCACGGTGGCACCTCTCTCGCATCGGTGCCACCCTCACCCACTCATGTGCTCACTCGACAGTCCGTACGCTGCTCATCACCAGCCCGGTGCTGCTCAGTGTCTCTTCGCTTCCGCTCACCCGGCGGCCGGCACCTCACCGGCTCCCCGGCCGGCAGAAAGCGGCGCGTACACCTCTTCCACGAGGAGTCGCCGGCGTCGGTTCATCCGGCGGTAACCGAACCGGATGTCCCGGCCCACCGTTGCAGCGGGACGAAGGGCCCACGGCCGTACGCGGCGCATGTCCGTGCGGAGTGATGCTCCGACAAGACGGCGGCAAGACTTCGCCAAGACGCCCTCCCCACGCTGGCGATGCCACCGACGACGGATGCGGTGGACATCGGTCGGGACAGGACATGGAGGCCACCAGCATGATGGAGCAAGCCGAGAAGATCCGGCAGGGCGCTTCCGCCGCGGGGACGGGCGAACCGCCGCGCGAGCGGCGGCGGACGCTTTCCGAGGCCGGCGACACGGACAGCGAGCGCTTCGTCCGCCTGGTCTACGACGAGCACGGCAGCGCGCTCATACGCTTCGCGGCACGCCTGCTGGGCGGTGACCGGCTCCGGGCCGAGGACATCCTCCAGGAAGCCGCGATCCGCGCCTGGCGGCACATCGGCCTGCGGGAACATCAGGGGAGGACGGAGTCCGGCCGTGGCTCTTCACCGTCGTGCGCAACCTGGTGATCGACGACCATCGGGCGCGCCTCATCCGTCCCGTCAGCTCATGCTCGACCGACGGCCTCGTCATACCCGTCGACGATGACATCGAACGGACTCTCATGCGTCAGGTCGTTCACGACGCCCTGGACGACCTGACACCTCAGCAACGGCAGATCCTGCACCACACGTATTTCCAGGGTCACAGCGTTGCCGAGACGGCGGAGGCGCTCGGGATCGCCCAGGGGACCGTCAAATCGCGTACGTATTACGCGGTGCAGGCGCTCAAACTGGCCCTGAACAACCGCGGCATCCGGTCGTGAGGCGCCCGGGTGTTCCCTCGGGAGAGGCCGCGCCCCAGGAGTGAGGGGCCCGGCACGGCAACGAGGCCGCGCGTGAGCCCCCGCACCACCGCACCGAGCACCTGGACCGCGGGGGGCTCAGCCCGGTCGCCCGCGGCGGCGAGCGATGGACGAACGGGTGTTGCCGGTGCCCGCCGGGTGATCAGACAGGCCGTCCTTTGCCCACAGTCCGGTCCGCCCGGGCCTCCCACCGCTCACCCTCGACATCGATCCGCCGCGTGTGCTGTTCGAAGGCCGCGCCGCCTCGGCGCGCACGGCTTCGACGGCACGCTGTGGATCCGGCAGGGGCGGATGCGGGACCGGTGCTCCGCCCAGTCCCGAGAACTGCACCAGTTCGAGCAACGGCAGCAGCTCGGCGAGTTCCTCGTGCTCGGTGCGGCAGGACCCGCACCGCTCCAGGTGTTCTGCCAGCGCCGAGCGATCGGTCTCGTCCAGAGCACCGAACAGCCCCGGCGCAATATCTTGGCGAGCATCCACGCAGTCCACCCAGGGCCTCCCGGAAACGGTGTGTCGACGCGCCGTCGCGCGACAGGACTACGGCGGCGTCCTCATTGTGCCCCGAACGGCCGCCGCGCCCAAGGTGCGTCGGGCGGGGAGGGCGGTCACGGGTGGTCTCAGTCCTTCCGCGGCGCCGTGATCGTGCGCGCGACGTCACGGGCGCGGTCGGACCACGGGGTGGGCAGGAAGGTGTTCGGGTCGAGGCGGACGGCGGTGCGGGTGCCGTGCGCGTACGTCGTCCCACCGTCGGAGGAGCACACCCGGTAACCGGCCGTGGCCGAGGTGGTGCCGAGACGGTCGATCCACAGGTTGACGGCGTAGGTTCCCGGCGCGGACATGGGGGCGTCGTAGGTGACGGTGAAGGCTTTGACGACGTTGAAGGCGTCGTTCTCCAGCCCGTTCGAGCCGCCGAATCCCTGCGCGGACCAGAAGGCGGTCCAGGCACGTTCGACCAGCACCTGGTAGCGGCTGTTGTGCAGCAGCCCCATGGCGTCCAGTTCGTCGAAGTGGACCTCGACCGGGACGAGCGCTCCGACGGCGGCGGACGTGGTGACAGTACTCATGATGGTTCTCCAGGTGTGTGCATGGGGTGGTGCCTGTGTCATCCGGGACAACGGTGGTCCAGGGCATGTCGTTCACCGACGCGGTCTTGAAGACAGAAGACCACGCCGGTCGAACCGGACCGTCCGGCTCACCGTTGAAGGCGGTGAAGAACACCGAGACAGGGAGTCAGTCACCATGAAGAGAAAGCTCAGCACACTGCTGGGAACCGCTCTGGCAAGCGCCGCCTTCTCCACCTTCCTGACGGCAACGCCCGCACACGCGGAGCAGCAGTACACCGTGCAGAACGTCGCCAGCGGCCGGTGCCTGTCCGGACACGCCGACCGCACCGTCCGCCAGGGTCCCTGTGACGCCAACGCCAAGTGGATGGAGATCTTCCGCCACAACAGCACGACGCCGCCCGGCGCTGAGAGCCCGATGCTGGTGCACGTGGCCACGGGCATGTGCCTGGACCATAACTACGACAAGATGACCACCGAGGTCTACCTCTCCCCGTGCAGCGTCGAAGACTACGGCCAGCTCATCGGCTGGGGCTCACGGGGTGGAAATCGCATCAAGATCGGCCCCGTGGATTCGGAGTTCAGGCTCGCCGGCTGGAACACCGGGACCGTCAGTTTCCACTTCGACAATTACGGCGACAAGCAGCTCTGGGCAACCATCTGACGGCTCCGTCTCCCATCCTGCCGGGGCCGGTACGGCCCCGGCCCACCGAGGAAGTCCTGGGTGCTGATCCAGGTACTGGCGGCCGTCGTGCTGCTGCTGTTCGTCATCGGTGTCGTCGTCGAGGCGAGGCGCTTCGCCAACGCCGTGCTGCTCGGCGTCTTCCTCATGCTGATGGCGCTCGCCCACGGACCCGGCCTGCTGGTCCTGCACCGAGGGCTGGACGACACCGGACTGGCCAGCCCCGTCCTGGAGATCCTGGCCGTGCTGCTGGTCTGCTGCCTGCTGATCGGCAACGGCGTGCGGATGGCACGCAAGGAGGGCAGCCGCCCGGCCAACCTCCTGGCCCTCGCCGCGGGCCTCGGACTCCTGTCCCTCCTGCTGCTGACCGTGGTGACGTTCGCGACCGGTCTGCGCTCGCTGACCGCCGCCGTCGTCATCGCGGCACTCCTCACCTCCTACTTCGCCTTCCTCTTCGTCTGCTTCACCGTGTACGGCTACGCCTACAGCCGGCCGGCCGTGCCGTCCGGCCTCGACTACATCGTCGTCCTCGGCTCCGGCCTGATCGGCGGCGACCGGGTGCCGCCGCTGCTCGCCTCCCGGCTGGACCGGGCACACGCACTTCTCGAGACCGAACTGGCCCGGGGCGGCCTGCCCGTGCTGATCATGTCCGGCGGGCAGGGACCGGACGAGACCGTCCCCGAGGCACACGCGATGGCCGACTACCTCGCCGCACGCGGGATACCGGCCGAGAACCTGCTGCGCGAGGCGGAGTCCGCCACCACCGAGGAGAACCTCCGCAACAGCAAGGCACTCATGGACGAGCGCGGCAGCGGCTACCGCTGCGCGGTCGTCACCAACGACTTCCACGCCTTCCGGGCCGCGTTCACAGCACGACCAGGAAGAGCCGTTGACCGGCGGCGGCTCACGGCCGGTGGTGTGGGCCGCCGGGCATGTGCTTTCCACGGTGTGAACCGGATGGGCCTCTCGGACCGATGGAGAAGGAAGCGGGCGGAAGTCGCATCACCACAAGGGACCGGGAGAGTCGCCTGAGCAAGAGGCGGTCGGCCGAACCCCGCGCGTGTGCCCGGCTGTTCGCGCGCGACACCCGCGGCCGGGCGGTGGATGCCGAGGATTCCCGACACCTGAACACCACGGGCCGGTCGTTGACCGCCCAAGTCGTCAGGGAGGCGTTGGAGTACCTGCCCGAGCAACAGCTGGTGGTCCTCCGGGGGATGTACACCGAGGGGCACAACGTGCTCCGGGTCTCGGAACTCATCGGTGTGCCGCCCGGCACCGAGAGACCCCGGAAGTATCACGCGATGCGTGCGCTGAGGCGTGTCCTGGCTGTCCGCGGCCACCTCGGCTGAGCCTCAACGGGGAACGGGGCCGACGCCGTTCGGCTTGCGGAACCGGTGGTGAAGGGGGCGACGAGCACGGCCAGCAGCATGCCGCAGGCTGTCTGGAAAGCCCAGCGGAGCCGGCCGCCCGGAGCGTCGGAGACGCGGTCCAGCAAGGTGTGCGAGAAGGGGCAGGCCACCACCGCGCCGATCAACACCAGCCACCAGGGGCCGGACCACCGGCCTCTGGCGAGGGCGGTGGCACCCAGAGCGATGACGATGACGACAGCCATGAGGGTGCTGAGGGTGGTATGCGTGAAGACTGCTTTCCGCCCGAGACGGGCTGTTGCTGAATGGACGGGCCGGCCTGAAACGAAACACGGCTCGTCCCGTTGCTACGGCCCGCGGCCCGCGTCGGTTCGGCGTGACGGTGGCCTTCAGCTGGTCGCAGAGGCCGGCGACGGACCAGCCGACGACCTTCCGGCCGAAGCGGTCCCGCACCGTCGCCGGGCAGAGGAACTCCCCGTCCGCCAGAGGCGGGTAGGTGATGTCGCCTCCGCATTTCCGGTCCGGTCCGGGCCGGTGTCCTCCCGGCCGGCACCCGGCGGATCAAGCAGATCCGGTATCAGCGTGTCCACCGCTCAGGAGGAGGCTCCGGTCACCGGCTTCGCCTACGTCCGTCACCGGCGCGGCACTCACCGCGCCTGCCCCGAGAACTCGCGGCGAGAACGCGAAGAACCGTGGCGGCAGCCGCCCGTCACGCGGCCCACAAGCTGATCCCCAGCGCCCAGCGCTCTGCTTCCCCGGCGTTCCTCGTACGCCGCCCCGCGTTCCGTCTCACGGACGCTCCTCATGCCTCAGCGGGCCGTGTTCGAGTGGGCCGGAGCGGTCTGCACCACCCGCCACGCAGCGGTCGGCCGCCCTCACCGGTCATGTGCTCGGTGAGGGCGGCGGGTGGTGGGGGTCGGTGTTTACCGGGCGTGGAGCTGGTTGAGGAGCTGGAGGGTGTCGGAGTTGAGCCAGTACTCGACGAACTTGCCGTCCTTGATGCGCAGGGTGTCGGTGCCGGTGAAGGTGACGGTCGTGCCGGGCTGGGCCGTGGCTCCGGGGAAGCCGCCGGCGTAGGTTCCGGTGGCCGTCCAGCGCACGGAGGCGCGGTGTCCGGCGACCAGGGGGTCGATCTGGAGGGTGAAGCGCAGGTCGGGGAAGGCGGCGCGGGTCTGGGAGATCCAGGCCACCAGGCCGTCGGCGCCGCGGACGCTGCTGCCGTCGCCTCCGTCCAGGAGGGCGGCGTGGACCTTGAAGTCCGGCGAGATGATGTCCGGCGCCTGGGTGTAGTCGCCGTTCCACAGGCGCAGCCATGTGTCGAGCATGCTCTTCGGGTTCTTCGCGGCCGGCCGGTGGTGCTGCGAGGTGACCGAGTGGGCGGCCGGGGTGACGGTCGAGGTGTGGGCGGCGGCCGTCGTGGCGCCGACGGTCAGGGCGGCCAGGGCCGCGGGAGCAATGAGCCGCATCCGGTTGCGTACGGCGATGTTCATGACGGTTCCTCACAAGTCGTTGGGACGAAGGGTGGTGTCAGTCGGTGCGGGTCGAGCCGGAGTGTCAGTCGGTGCAGGTGGTGCCAGGCGCGGGCAGGATGCGGGTGGTCAGGTAGCGGTTGGTGGCGTCGCGTACGCACTGGGAGAGCAGGAACATGCTGTAGTCGTCACCCTCGCGGCTGAGAACGACGCTGCCGGGCAGTTGGGCCGCCATGGCAACCCCCGCGCTGTGCGGGGCGAGCGCCTGGTGGGTGGACTGCACGATCAGCGCGGGGGGCGCGCCGTGCACGGGGGTGCCGGCCGCGACGGGGCGGGCGGGGATCGGCCAGCCGAGGCAGCCGGTGAGGGCGGTCCAGGAGCGCACGGCGCCGCCCAGGTGCGGGGAGATCCGTGCCAGGTCGTCGCGCAACTTGGTGAGCTGGTCGAACGTCGTCACCGGGCGTGCGGTGTCCAGGCAGGCGGGGACCTGGACCTGGACGGGGTCGAGGGTGTCGTCAGGCTCGTAGGTGAAGTCGCTCGCGTCGCCGGCCTGGGCCTTGACGACGGCCTGGGCGAGGGCGGGCCAGGTGACCCCCGAGAGGGTCAGGTAGTCCTGGGTGGCGGCGCGGATGTCCTCGCCGGTCAGTGTCCGGCTGCCGTCGGCGGTGGGGATCGGGGTGCGGTCGGCGCGGGCGACGAGGGCGTCGTACTCGACCGCGGCGTCCTTGCCGTGCAGGGCGCAGTCCGTCGAGGCGGCGCACCACGTGGTGAAGCGGCCGAACGCCTCTTCGGCTGTTGCTGCTTCGCGGCGGATGCGTTCGGTGGGTGTGGTGGTGTCGTCCAGTGCGGTGTCGAGGACCATGGTGCGCAGTCGGCCGGGGTGCAGGCCGGCATAGGTGCGTCCGAGCAGGGTGCTGTAGTGGATGCCGTACCAGTTCAGCTGCTTCTCGCCCAGGCCGGTGCGGACGGCTTCGAAGTCGCGTGCGGTGCTGGTCAGGTCGGTGTGGGCGATCAGGGGGCCGTTCTCGCGCAGGCAGTTCTCGGCGAAGGCGCGGTTGTGGGCGATGAGCGTGTCGAACTGCTGCCGGGTGCGCGGGAAGTGGGTGACGCCGGCCGGTTTGAGGGGCGTGGTGCAGCGGACCGGGGTGCTGTGGCCGACTCCGCGCGGGTCGACGGCGACCAGGTCGAAGTTGCGGCTCATGGCGCCGGCGAAGGAGGGGAAACCGATGCGCATCGCCAGGCGGAGCTGTTCGATCGATGACCCGCCGGCTCCGTCGTTGAGCAGGAGGGTGCCCTGACGGTGGGCCCGGTCGTCTGCGGGGCGGCGGACCAGGGCGAGGCTGAGGCTGCCGGCACGCGGGTGGGCGTAGTCGACCGGGACCCGCAGCGTTCCGCACTGCATCCCTTCGAACTCCGCGTCGGAGCAGGCGCTCCAGTTGATCCGGCTCGCGGGGGCGGCCTTCTGGGGCTGCGCCGGGGCGGCGAGCGCCGGGGTGGTGAGGGTGGCCGTGGCGACGAGAGCGGCGGTCAGAGTGCGCCGGATGTAGGTCCGCAGTCCGGGCCTGGGCATGGCGGGGTTCTCCTGGTGGTGTGCGCGCCGTGACGCGGCGCGGAGGGGATGCGGGACGGTGCGGCGGGCGCGGGGACGCTGCGACCGCCGGGGAGTGCGGGGCGGCGGCTCCTGCGTGATGCGTCAGGCGTGCAGGACGACCTTTCCGGCAACGGTGCCGGACTCGGCCAGCCGCATCGCCTCGGCGGCCTGGCTGAGAGGCAGTTCGGCCGCGATCCGGGCGGTGATCTCGCCTCGCCGCAACGCTTCGAACACCTCGGTGAGGTCGGTGCGCAGCCGGGTCCGGAAACGGCTGCGATTCAGGGCCCGGCCGGCCCAGACGTTGAAGAAGTAGGCGTGGCGGCGGTTGGGCAGGATGTTCCACAGCCAGACGCGGCCCAGCAACTTCAGGACGGGCCACTGCTTGGAGCCCTCGTCGTCGCGGGTGGAGGCGCTGCCGTAGGAGACGAGCGTGCCGCCGGGGGCGAGCAGGTGCCAGGAGTCGGTGACGCTGCGACCGCCGACGTGGTCGAAGACGGCGTCCACACCGTCCGGGGCGAGTTCGCGGACACGGGCGGGGATGTTCTCGGTGCGGTAGTCGATCGGCGTCACTCCCTGGGCACGCAGGGCGGCGTGGTGGCGTGCGGAGGCGGTGCCGATCACCTTCGCGCCGGCGGCGTGGGCGAGCTGGACCAAGACCGAGCCGACTCCCCCGTTGGCGCCGTGCACCAGGACGGTCTGCCCGGCGCGGACGCGGGCCTTGCGGTGCAGCATCTGCCAGGCCGTGATGCCGTTGATCACCACGGTCTCCGCCTGCGCCGCGCCGATCCCCTCCGGCACCGGCACCACATCGGCGGCGTCGACGACCACGTGGCTGGCCCAGCCGCCGACCTTCAGCAGTGCGGCCACCCGGGTTCCGACCAGATTCGCGGCGACACCGTCCCCGGTCGCCGAAACGGTGCCGACCACGTCGTAGCCGGGGACGAACGGGAAGGGAGGCTGGTCGTAGTAGCGACCGCGGCGCATCTGCTGCTCGGCGAAGGAGACCCCGGTCGCCTCCATCCGTACGACGACCTGGCCCGGGCCGGCGGTCGGGATGGGCCCTTGCCGCATCTGAAGGTCCTCCGGCTCGACCTTGCCCGGCAGCACGACCTCGACCATCGCTTCAGCGTTCATGACGACCTCCATCGACTTCCCACCAGGGACCGTTATCCCCTGGTGCTTTCGTGAGAAGTTATAACCGACCATTCGTGTGACAGTCAAGAGCGTTCGTAATAGGGTCTAACAGAGAGCTGTGCCGAGCGGCTCGCCCGGCTCCCGGCAGCCGGCGACCACACCAGAGGGAAGGGACATCCACCATGACCGTCGCGGGCAAAGAGACACCACGCGAGCGTTACCGGGCCCAGCTACGGGCCGAGATCAAGGAGCGCGCCTGGGAGCAGATCGCCGCCGCCGGCGCACCGGGACTGTCACTGAACGCCATCGCCAAGCAGATGGGCATGAGCGGCCCCGCGCTCTACCGGTACTTCTCCAGCCGGGACGACCTCATCACCGAACTGATCCGCGACGCCTACCACAGCCTCGCCGACACCATCCGCACCGCCGCCGCGTCGGGTGCGGATCTGGCCGGACTGGGACGCGCGCTGCGCGCCTGGGCCCGGGAGGACCCCCAGCGCTACTTCCTCGTCTACGGCACACCGGTCCCCGGCTACCGCGCACCCGACGACATCACCATGATCGCCTCAGAGATCATGGGCGCTCTCCTCGACGCCGCCCAGTCGGCCGGCGCAGCCGCGACCACCCCGTCCGACGGCCACCCCGACGCCCGCCTGGAAGCCCACCTCGCCGAGCACCGGCAGTGGGCGGCCGACCACCCCGCGGCGCCGGCCGCCCTGCGCCGCGCGCTGCGCTTCTGGACCCGCCTGCACGGCGTCCTCTCCCTGGAGTTGGCAGGCCACTTCACCGGCATGGGCCTCGACCCGGACGAGCTGTACGACAGCGAACTGCGCCACCTGACCCAGTAGGCGGCGGACCTGGCGTCACGCCAGAGGGCAGGCGGCACGAGGCGGCAGTTCCGGCTCCGGGGCGTGCCGGACCCGCTCGGCCCGGAGCGTGACCGTCGCGTGAACGGATGCACGACATCCGCGGCTTCACCCGCCGTCGCCGTTGCCGCTGCCGTGGAGTCAGGTTCGCCAGGACGGTGTGGCCATCGCGCCGGCCGACGTCACCGGTGCACTCACGGTGACGCCGTTCCCGGTGACGATCCGATCGGCGTCGGCCTGCGGCGGGACCGCGAAGCCCGTCTGCCGGGGAGACCGTCGAGGACGGTGGACTTCAGCGAGAAGCAGCAGGTCTCCACCTGCCACCGCCGGCGGCGGCACTCGACCACGTTCCGACGCCGGACGGCGTCCGGCCTCCGGAGGCCGCGTCCGGAGCGGGAAGGCCGAGCGGGGTGATCAGGACGTCCTGGTGTGCGGCCGGTGGCTCGCGGCGAGGAGCCGAACCGAGCCGGCCCGCTTCACAGGGGTCCCCAGGTCTCGGCCTGTCGGCGCAGCTGATGCTGCACCCGTGCGATGGATGCCGGTGCGGGGCCGGAGCGCGTGACGAGATAGAGGGTGTTGAGCGGCTGGATCTGTGTGTGGTGCAGCAGTTCCAGCGAGCCGGCGGCCAGTGCGGGGTCGGCCAGGTAGCGCGGCAGTACAGAGATCCCGACACCCGCGATGACGGCGGTCAGCACGGCCCGCAGGTCGGGCACGATCATCGAGACCGGGTTGGGCGGCCGACGGCCGAACTCGCTCCGCCAGTAACGGCGGATGATCGGCAGTTCCCGGCTGTAGGCCACGATCGGCAGATGGGCGAGGGCCGCCAGGGGGTCCTCGGCCAGCCGGTCCCGGTCGACCGAGCGGGCCGTCGTCGGAGTCGCCACCAGGACGAACTCCTCGTCGACGAACGGCATGGCGGTGAGACCACGCTTGCCGGCCGAGGGCCGGACGGAGGACACCACCAGGTCCAGTTCCCCGTCGGCGAGACCGGTCAGCAGGTCCTGGGCCAGCCCGAGCGTGATGTGCAGGGACAGGCCGCCGCTGACCAAGGGCGCCAGAGCCGGGACCAGCCGGGAAGCGGTCAGCTCCCCTGCCGCGCCGAGCCGGACCGTGCCCTGATGGGCCTGGCCGTCGGCGTCCTGGGTCAAGGCGCCCCGCAACTGGTCCAGGGGGGAGGCGATGCGCCGAGCGAGTTCGTGCGCAGGCGGCGTCGGGACGGCTCCGCGCCTGGAGCGTTCGAAGAGGACCGCGTTCATCTGGCCTTCGAGACGCGCCAACTGACCACTGACGGCGGGCTGGGAGATGTTTAGGGCCGCGGCGGCGGCGGTCAGTGAGCCGCGGCGGTAGATCTCCAGGAAAGTCGCCAGCAGATCAAGGTCGCTCACGCAAGAAGGATACATAAGAATTCTTATGAGACGTGCCGACCAGTAACGGGATTTTGATGGAAAGTAGGCGGCGACCGACAAACGCTGAACTCGGAGGGACAACCCGCCATGGCGAAGATCCTTATGGTCATCTCGGCCGCAGACACTCTGGTGCTGGCCGACGGCAGCGCCCACCCCACCGGCTACTGGGCGGAGGAGGTGGCCGCGTCCCACAAGGTGCTCGTCGAAGCGGGCCACCAGGTGGACATCGCCACCCCCGCCGGAGCCCGCCCCACCGTAGACCCCATCTCGCTGGATGAGCGCGGCGGAGTGCAGGCGGCCGACGGCGCCGAGTTCCGCGCCTACCTGGACTCGATCGCCGCGAGCCTCGACGCGCCGCTCGACCTCGGCTCGGTCAAGGCCATCGACTACGACGCGTTCTACCTGCCCGGTGGCCACGCGCCTATGGCCGACCTGGCGGACAACCCCGCGCTGGGCGCACTGCTCACCGAGGCCGATCAGCGCGGCCGGACCGTCGCCGCGCTGTGCCACGGCGTCGCCGCCCTGCTCAGCGCGACCGACGCCGCCGGGACTTTCCTGTTCGCCGGCCGCAGCCTCACGGGCTTCACCAACGACGAAGAGCACCAGGGAGGCCTCGGCGATGCCACTCCGTGGCTCGTCGAAGACCGCCTCAGCGAGCGCGGCGCGCACTTCCGGGCGGGCGCACCGTGGTCGGACACCGTCGTCGTCGACGGCAACCTGATCACCGGGCAGAACCCGCAGTCCAGCGTGACCACGGCGAAGGAGGTCCTTGCGACCCTGCAGGGCGCCTGACCGCCATCCGCCCGGCCGCACGAGGAAGGTGACGGAAGCGCTCGGCTTCGGTTCGGGGATGACGTGCTGGCGGCGCCTGGCCGCCTGGAACGAGGCCGGCGTGTGGGACCAGCTGCACCTGGTGCTGCTGAAGAAGCTGCGGTCGGCGAAGAAGCTGGACTGGTCGAGGGCGGTGATCGACTCTCCCCCTGGCTTCGCCGGGGGTACCCCCACCCATGTCCGGGCGGCCCGGCGCGGCCCCAAAGCGGTCCCAGCCCGGTCGACCGTGCGCGGCCGGGCAGCAAGCACCACGTCCTCACCGACGGACAGGGCATCCCGCTCGCGGTGTCGCTGACCGGCGGCAACCGCGGGCGACGTCACCCAGCTGATCCCGCTGCTGGACAAGGTACCGGCCGTGGCCGGTGCCGTCGGCAGGCCCAGACGTCGGCCGGACGCACTCCTCGCGGACCGCGGCTACGACCACGACAAGTACCGCCGTCTGCTGCGGCGACGCGGGATCCAGCCGGTCATCGCCGAACGCGGTGTGCAACACGGATCCGGGCTTGGTACCTTCCGCTACGTGGTCGAGCGCACGATCGCCCGGCTGCACGGCTTCCGCCGGCTGCGCATCCGCGGGGAACGACGCGACGCCATCCACGAGGCCTTCCCCGGCCTCGCCACCTGCCTGATCACCCACCGCCACGTCCAACGCCTTTGTCAGGACCTCTAAGGCGGATGTGGCGAGGGCCCAGCGCACCTCTTGCGCCGGTCACAGTCGGCGTGGGTCGCTGGGGCTGCGGTACCCCGCTGCCGTACCGAGGCAGCTACCGCGACGCGGTCGGGTGCACGTGCTTCCAAGCCTTGCGGATTCCATGGAGCAGCGCACGTTGTTCTTCGATCCAACCGCGGTTCACTTCCAGGCTGATGGCCACCCGTGTTGTCTGCTGGTCGGCGACCGTGACAGTGATCTGGTCCTGATCATCTTCCCGGTCCACGAGCCGGATGCCGATCTCGGCCACTCGGGCGCGCTCGCGCCAAACCGCGTCTCGGCCGGCTTCGACCTCGTTCAACACATGCTCCCAGGGAGTGAGGTCGTACGGCTCGACGTAGGTGCGGGTGATTCCGGCCACGAAGTCGTTGTGCACCATCAGCTCGCCGCTGGTGTCGGGTATACCGGGTGCCCCGGATTCATCCAGTTCGACAGCCACGCTGCCACCGTACTTGCCAGTGATCCGAAGCAGAGTGAACCGCTCACGATCTTCCATGTCTCGCCCCCAGGGTGTTCGCTCTCCAGCATTGTTGCCGTGCAGCGTACGGGCTCCGCGGCCGGGTGAGACTGAGCTGATCCCGGTTTCGTGGAGTCCCTGAAGCCAGGCTTATGGTCCTGGCCCGAAGGAGAACCACGAGCAGTGCCGGCACCACGTGAATAC
>NZ_JBIWJA010000073.1:0-12487 GCF_044764905.1 Streptomyces sp. NPDC093586
CGTCACCCTCAGCCCCAACCGGATCGGAGACATCGCCCGCGCTGCCATCGTCCTCAACGGAATCTGGAAATGATCATCGTTGAGAAAACGTCAGTCACTGGCTGGCCTCCTGGTCGCCGCCTCTACAGCCCCCTGACTGACTCTCGCACGCCGGGAGACTAGCTGATCGTTTCGGAATGAGAGCTTCCCGACCGAGCAGTCTCATTCCAGAACAATCAGACATGCCTCAGGCCGCACCCGATTCGCCCTCGTGTCGTACCTACGGCCCGTCATACCTGGTGGGATGGGATGGTGTGGCCACCTCCTGGTCGGTGATCCGGTCATTCCGAGCAGCCTCATGCTGTGGCGGGCATGACTCGGGCGACGTGCTCTGCGCCGAAGCGGTGCGACTGACTCCCCTTCGAGTGCCGGCTACCCAGGACAGGAGGAAGCCCATGCCGATATTTCGGGTGACGTTGAGCCACAGGGGCGCCAGCTCCTCGGTGTTGGACATCGCCTCCCAAATGAGCATCGGCACTACTGCGATGGAGATGCCCGAGGTCAGCGCGATCCGCCTGGCTGTCGTCAAGCGCCTCTTTCCCCGGGCCGTGCTGGGCGAGAAGGCGCGGCCGCACAGCCAGCCCGCGGCCACCGCCGCGAGGAAACACGGAACGATGATGGACAGGTACGGCCGCTCACCGTCCTCCGATATCAGCGAGGCGAGAATTATGACGGTAGACAGAAGACCGAAGCATCCCCACGCGCCACAGGCCGCGCTTGCCTCCGTCGGCTTGGCCGATATGATCGTCGAAGCCTTCGGTGAGGGGAATCGCGTACTGTCCGACGTCGATCGCGTCGGGATGCGTCGCGCCGATACTGTGGAGCGTTCCGGCCTGCGCACGGCGGCTGAGGGGTTCCGCCCGGTCCAGTAGGTTCGGGTGTGCCGACGTACGTACGTCGTTCGGCCGTTGGGTAGGCGGCGCTTGTGGCCGCGCACCGACACGGGGGTCCTGCGTTTTCTCGCCACTCGGTTCTCCCCGGACGGACCATGGTTACGGCTCCCGGTGGAGCCGTTCCTCCCGAGGTACTTTATATTGCAATGACTTCGGTGGTATTCGCAGGTCATGCCCTGTCCAGCACGGCCGTGAGACCGTCCGAGCCGCAGACGGCCAAGGGGTGAGGAGCATTGTCCGCCCGGCCGCCTCCTGTAACGCTCTTGCTCCGAGAAACAGACATGCCCAGGTCATGGACCTCGTTGGGCAACCCGATCCGCGGGTCACACGGTTCACCGGGTGTGAGAGCCAAGGCGATGGCACGGGCGCGACGGCGGGAGCATGAGCCACGCAATGGACGACAGCAGCAGCGCACCGGACTTCGAGGAGTTCGCCGAAGGGTGCGGCTCGCGGTTGCTGCGTACCGCGTGACTGCTGGCCTGCGACACGCACCTGGCCGAGGACCGGCTGCAGACCGCCTGGCGAAGGCGTGGCCTAATCCGGAGGCCGCCGACCCGACAGCCGGACCACCGGACGGCCAGCGCGCGGCACCAGGCATCAATCGTCCCGGCCTCCCGTGGGGTCTCCGGCGGCCTCTCGTACCCGCCCGGGCGGAACGGTATCTCCGAGCGCACAGAGGACCGGGGCCACTCGATCCCGGCCGGTCCGACAACCGGCCCGTCATAGAGGGTTATCGCCTCCCCTGGCGCGTTGAGGGGTACGCCGGCGACACGGGAGTCTCGGCTTCGGGCCAAGGTGACGAGGCAGGCATGCGCCGCGCCCTAGACGCTGCCACCGACACTGGCCGAGCAGTGCGGCCGAACGCTGCCCAGCCAGGCCCCTCCCGCAAGCTCAGCGCTCCACATTGCGCGTTCGGACAACAACCCGGGACGGGCCTTCCACGGACGGCAAGGGCCTGAAGAGCTGAGCAGTGGCTTCACGGTCCACGCGAGGCGCTCCGTCCAAGGCTCGCAGCAAACGATCTCGCTCGTCAGCAGGGAGACACTCCAGCATCCGGACCATCTCCCCAAGCTCGTCCCCGACCGACCTCACCGCTCCCCCGCGAGGTCGAGATCACCCCTGCTCGTCTCGGCCATACCCTCAGCGATCCGGGGACGACGCCACGGATGGGCAATCGGACCGGACACCGCCCGCCACCACGCCTCCACCGGCAACTCCCCCGCCGGCTCGAACGGCTCCCCCGGCCGCGGGAACGCCACCGCCTGCCCGACCTCCTCGACCGCGTCCTTCATCCACTCACCCGGCTCCGCCCACGGATGCGGAGCCAGGTTGAACGTCCCCCAGTGGATCGGCAGCAGCACCCCGCCCGCAGCGCCTCCCTGCAGGTCAAGATGGGCCTGAACCCCCTGCGCAGGCGTCATGTGAATGTCTGGCCACATGCCAGGCAGAGGCGTATAGTCCGTGTGGTTCTTGGGCCAGAACTCGGCGTACGCCCCGATCTGGATCATCGTGGCGTCGAACGGGCCGTGTGCCGCGCCGATGTCCCGGAAGCCGTCGAAGTAGCCGGTGTCGCCGCTGTGGTAGACGCGGTGCTCCTCGCCGGCGACGACCCAGGACGCCCAGAGGGTGTGCTGGGTGTTGCGCAGTCCGCGTCCGCAGAAGTGGCGGGCCGGGGTGGCGGTCAGGGTGAGGCCGCCGACGCGCGTCGACTCGTGCCAGTCCAGCTCCCGCAGCCGGTCGGCGGGCACACCCCAGTGTTCGAGGTGGGCGCCGACGCCGAGCGGCACGGCGAACAGGGTGTCCGTCCCGGCCAGCGCCTTGATCGTGGGCATGTCCAGGTGGTCGTAGTGGTCGTGGGAGATGACGACGACGTCGACCGGTCCCAGGGCCGCCAGGGGCACCGGGACCGGGTGGAGCCGCTTGGGGCCGGCGAAGGGGAACGGGGAGCAGCGCTCGCCCCACACGGGGTCGAAGAGCACCCGTCGGCCGTCGATCTCGGCGAGCACGCTGGAGTGGCCCGTCCAGGTCAGCCGCAGCCCGGTGGCGGGCGGCCGGGCGAGGTCGGCGAGCGTGGTGGCGTGCACCGGGACCGTGCCCCGCGGGGTGCGGCGGAGCCGTGATTCCCGGTCGAAGTAGACCTTGGCGAACTCGCGGGCCGATCCGGAGGGCCGGGTGCGGGCGGTGCCTCCGGGGTTCTGGAAGACCCCGTCGCGGAAGTGCGGCGATCTGCGGATACGCGCCATGCGCTCACCGCCCGGGTCCGTGCCGAAGGCGGCGGGCCGCGGCACGCGGAGCCCGGTGCGGGGGGAACGGGGGGCGGCCACGGTACCTCCTGGTGGAGTGGGTCGGGCTCTTCATTGTCGTCCTGCCCGACGTCACCTCGAACGAGCGATGTCACATCCGGGTTCCCGCCACCCGTCGTACCGGTGAGGGCGCTCCCGCCGGAGCGCCCGGAACGGAACGGAACCGATGAGGTCGGCTCGGCCCGGCCGATGGACAGGAAGGTGGCCTCCCATGGCACGCGTATCCCTCACCCCTCCCCGGACTCTCTTCTTCCGCGTCATGGAGTGGTACTCCCGGCGTACCTACGGCAAGGTCCTCGACCCCGGCAAGGCGCTCGCCCACAATCCGCGCGTGCTCTGGGGCGACCTGCGGTTCGAGCGGTCCGTGGCCCAGTGGAACAAGCTGGCCCCGGATCTGAAGGCGCTCGCCGTGATGGCCTCGGCGGCCTCGATCGGCTGCTCCTGGTGCATGGACTTCGGCTACTGGGAGAATGCGGAGCGCGGCATGGACCGGCGCAAGCTCCACGACGTGCCGGTGTGGCGGGAGAGCGACGCCTACACGCCGTTGGAGCGCGACGTCATGGAGTACGCCGAGGCCGTGACGGCGACCCCGCCGACCGTCGGCGACGACCTCGCCGAGCGGCTGCGGACCCGGCTGGGCGAGCCGGCGTTCGTGGAGCTGACGGCCATGATCGCCGTCGAGAACCTGCGTTCCCGCATCAACGCCGCGCTCGACCTCACCAGCCAGGGCTTCAAGGACTCCTGCGATCTGCCCGTCGCGGGGCGCGCGGGCGCGGCCAGCACCACGGCGGACTGAGCCGGCGGGGCCGGAAACGACCGTCGTCGCACACGCGTGCGCCTGTATAGGGTGACGGGCGTGGCGAGAGTCCGGTTGAGTGTGGCGCAGCGGCGTGAGGAGTTGCTGCGCGCGGCGATCGAGCAGATATCGGCGCGGGGCGTGGCGGCGTTGCGGATCGCCGACGTGGCCGCGGCGCTGGGTGTCAGCAGCGCGCTCGTGCTCTATCACTTCTCGACGAAGGAGAAGCTGGTCGCCGCCGCGTTCACCCGCGCCGCCGAGGACGATCTGGCCTGTCTGCGCCGGCTGCTCGGCCGCCGTACGTCGGCGCTGCGCCGGCTGCGGGCGGCCCTGCGGTGGTACGCCCCGACCGGCCAGGCCAAGGGCTGGCGGCTGTGGATCGAGGGCTGGGCGGCGTCGCTGCGCGAGCCCGCGCTGCGGGAGGTCGCGCGGGAGCTGGACCGGCAGTGGAAGGCGGCCATCGCCGAGGTCATCGCGGACGGTGTGGCCGCCGGGGAGTTCTCGTGTCCGGACCCCGACGGCGCCGCCCTGCGGCTGACGGCGCTGCTGGACGGGCTGGCCGTACAGCTGACGTCGTACAAGGGCGCGGTGCCCCGGGCCCGTGCGCTGCAGTGGGTGGACGAGGCACTCGCCCGGGAACTCGGCCTGGACCGGGAGGCGTTGACCGCGCCCCGGCGCTGAGGAGCCGGCAGCGCCCCGGCACCGAAGCCCCCGAGGCCCTACCGGTCCTCCTGGTTCTCCCGCCGCCCCGGCCCTCAGGTCCCTCCCGGTCCCCGAACCCTCAGGCCACCGAAGCGATCCGCAGCTTGATGTCGTCCGGCGACAGCGTCCCCTTGGCGGTCACGTGGTCCCCGGACGACTCGCCGCGCAGCCGGCGCCCGATCCACGGCACCAGGAACTCCCGGGCCCAGTGCACGTCGTCGCGCCGGACGTCGAGGGTGCCGCGCGGCGGCAGGGGCGGCCAGGGCTGGTCCGGGTCGGCGGGGATGCGCAGGCCGAGGACCTGGCCGGCGCGCAGCGCCACGCGGGTGTGGCCCTCGGCCGACAGGTGCAGCCGGTCGGCGTCCCAGGCCCTGCGGTCCTGGATGCTGCGCAGCGACCACAGGTCGAGCACCGGGCAGCCGTAACGGTCGGCGATGGCCCGCACGTGTCCGTTGTAGGTGGCGATCTTGCCGCGCAGATGCTTGAGGACGGGCACTCCGCGGGTGTCGAAGCCCGTGGTCACCATGACCGTGCCGGCCGCGGCGGTCAGCGCGGCCACCGCCCGCTCGAACCGTTCGGCCACCTCGTCGGGGTCGGTGCCGGGCCGGATGATGTCGTTGCCGCCGGCGCAGAACGAGACCAGGTCCGGCGCGAGTTCGATCGCCCGGGGGACCTGTTCCGCCACTATCTGGTCGAGCAGCCTGCCGCGTACGGCGAGGTTCGTGTACGTGAAGTCGCCCTCGGGGCGCCGGTCGGCGAGCAGGACGGCGAACCGGTCGGCCCAGCCGACGAACGCTCCGTCGGGGCCGGGGTCGCCGACGCCCTCGGTGAAGCTGTCCCCCACCGCCACGTACGACCCGATCACTGCTCTGCTGTCACTCTTCGAATCGTCTGCCACATCGACCCATGATTCACCTTGGAATGTGACCTACGCGACCGTAGGAAGGGGTTGACGGGCGGTGAGATAAGCCACTCCTAAAGTGTTTGCCAATTCAGGAATAAGCGAAGCCCGGTGGCGGACGCGCCGAAGGCCGGACCCGGGGATCGGGGTCCGGCCTTCGGCGGCGCGGGGTCTGCGCGGAAACCGTCGTCAGACGGAGACGCCGTGCGAGCGCAGGTAGGCGATCGGGTCCACGTCGGAGCCGTAGTTCGGCGTGGTGCGGATCTCGAAGTGCAGGTGCGGTCCGGTCACGTTGCCGGTGGCACCGGAGAGACCGATCTGCTGGCCGGCGGTCACGGACTGGCCGGCGGAGACGGAGATCGAGGACAGGTGGGCGTACTGGGCGTAGTGGCCGTCGGTGAGCTTGATGACGACCTGGTTGCCGTACGCGCCGCCCCAGCCGGCGGAGACGACCGTGCCCGCGCCGACGGCCTTCAGGGAGGTGCCGGTCGGGACGACGAAGTCGGTGCCGGTGTGGTAGCCGCTGGACCACATGCTGCCGGACTGGTGGTACGGGGTACCGACGCCGGCGCCGGCCACGGGGGCGGTGTAGCCGCTGGTGGTGCCGGCGGACCGGGTGTTCGTGTTCGAGGACGTCGGCGCGGCGGGCTTCGACGAGGTGGTCTCCGCGGCGTCCGACGCCTTCTCGGCGGTCCGCGCGGAGGACTTCTCGGCCTCGGCCGGCTTCTCGGCGGTCTTCTGCGAGGGTGACGGGGGCGCGGTGGTGCCGGCCGCGGCCTTCTGGCCGATCGACAGCTTGAGACCCGGGTGGATGAGCGACGGGTCGGAGCCGATGGCCTCGCGGTTGTCCGCGTACAGCTTCTTCCAGCCGCCGTCGACGTGCTGCTCGTCGGCGATCTTCGAGAGATGGTCGCCGCTCTTCACGACGTAGGTGTGCGAGGCCGAGCCCTTGTCGGCCGACTTCTGCGCGCCGGCCGTGACGGACTGTCCGGCGGCGGAGTGCGCGGGGGCGGCCTGGGCGGCGGCACCCATCAGCGGGAGCGCGAGCGCGGCGCCACCGGTTCCGGCTATGGCGATGGTGCGGGTGATGCGCTGGGCCTTGGTGCGGCGGTGCTTACCCTTCGCGGGCATGGCGAATTCCTCTCCGGCGCCTGCGAGGTGAGCTGTCGGGTGCGGACTGGAGATGTCCGGCCGCGTCATGGCGCGGCTTAACCCCGAGCCTGTTCCGGGAACCGGAACAGGCGGTCTTACCTGTGGGTCCCCCGCTCCTGCCGTGTACGGGTGGTGGATGAGTGCGGGCTCCGGTCGGCGGCAGGATTAGGCGTCCGTCCGGATCGGTGGTGAACGTAAGGGACCACGAGGCGCACGGACAAGCGAGAGGCTCCCCGGACCGGTGTTCCGCTTGATCCTTCACGGGAATGAGCGGTCACACTCCGTCGATTCCGTGAGCGTCCCTCTCCGTAAACGGCCTTGAAAAGCGCATGAATTACGTGAGCATGACGGGCAACGCTCGGTCACCTCTATGACGCTGCTCACGAGGGTTGCGCCAGTTACCCTTATTTCCCAGCGAGTTGGTGTGAAGTGGGCAATTGGTGCAGAAGGCCCAGATACTCCATATTCGGCTCTATCGGCTTCCCTGTGGGCGACTCGTTGCCGCAGGCAAGGGATGCCGTATCGTCGGCTGGGCGCCCGACGGCGAGCAGCGCCGACGGGGCGGAGTGGGAGGAGCCCCCGTGACGCAGCAGGTCCCGTCGACCGAACCCGAGCTGGCCGGCGTGCGCAACTTCCGGGACGTGGGCGGACTGCCGACCGTGGACGGGCGGAGCGTGCGCCATGGAGTGCTGTTCCGCAGCGGCCACCTCGCGCACGCCACCGAGGAGGACGCCGCGTTCCTCGCCTCGCTGGGACTGCACACGATCTTCGACTTCCGCAACGCCGCCGACCAGAAGCTCGAGGGTCCGGACGTCGAACTGCCGGGCGTGCGCCATGTGAACCTGCCGCTGAGCGATCCGGCCGACGGTGCCGAGTTCTGGAAGATGGTCCGCGACGGCGACCTCGACCAGCTGCGCGAGATCCTGGCGGACGACCGGGGCGCGAACCGGATGATCGCCTCCTACCGCACGATCATCAAGGAGCGCACGGCGGAGCACTCCCGGGTGCTGCACGCGCTCGCCGAGGACAGCGTCCCCGCACTGATGCACTGCGCGGCCGGCAAGGACCGCGCGGGCCTGTCGATCGCGGTCACCCTGCTCGCCCTGGGTGTGCGGCGCGAAGCCATCCTGGAGGACTACCTGAAGTCGAACGCGACGCACCGCCGCTACAAGGTGCGTCGCAGCAGCACGGCCGCCTCGGCCTACTCCCCCGAGGTCATGGAGCTGCTCAGCCCCCTGTTCGACGCGCGCGCCGAGTACCTGGCCGCGGCCTTCGAGACCGTCGAGGAGACCTGGGGCGGGGTCGACGCCTACCTGGAGAAGGGACTCGGCATCACCCCGCGGACCAGGGAACGGCTGCGCGAGCGGCTGCTGGACTGAGCCGCCCGCCCGCGTTCCCGGGCGGCGCTATCCGGCTCCCACCTCGAAGAGCAGGTAGAGGAAGCCGCCGAAGACGTGCCCGAGGGCGATGTAGATGAGAAGTCGCACCCACAGGGCGCGCGGGAGCTTGTCCTGGATGGCACTCATGGCATCTCTCCGGGGGTGTGGCGGGTCGGTGTGGTGACGGGCCCCAGGCACAGCGCCGTCGTCGGGCTCTGCAGCAGGGTGTGGACGAAGAGCAGCTCGAGCCCGTCGACGTCCTGGGCCGCGATCCGGTGCGGGGTCAGGGAGTCGAAGTGGGCACTGTCGCCCGGGGCGAGCAGGTGCACGGCGTCCCCGAGGCGCAGCCGCAGCCGCCCCCGCAGGACGTAGAGCCACTCCTCGCCGGGGTGTACGCGCACGATGTCGCCCTGCGAGCCGTGCGGCACGCGGACGCGCAGGGCCTGCATCCCGCGGCCGGAACCGCCGGCCTGCCAGTACGTCCAGCCGCCCGCGGCGGTCGGCTCCATGCCCCCGGCCCGCACGACGGCGTCCCGTTCCGCGGCCTTCTCGCCGAGCAGTTCCGAGACGGTCGTACCATAAACACGCGCGAGCGAGAGCAGCATCGGCAACGAGGGCTGGCGCTGCCCGGTCTCCAGGCGGGAGAGGTGGGCGGGCGACAGCCCGGCGGCGCGGGCCGCCGCCTCCAGGGTGAGGGCCGCGCGGCGGCGCAGGGCGCGCAGCTGCGGCGCCACCACGGAGGACACGGCGTCCGGCGGCCCGTCCGACTGATGGTTCGCGGAGGAGGACATACCTCCATTCAGCCCGAGCTTTGCCTGTGGGGCAATTTTTTTGCCTCACAGGCAAAGCGGTGGATGTCCTCCGGTCAGCGGTTCGCCACCGCCTGCCTGACCAGTGTCTTTCCGAAGTCCCACATCAGACCGCCACCGTTGTGGGCGTCCTCCATCACCTCGGTGAAGGCGTCGACGAACCGGTCCGCGTCCGACGCGTCGATGATCAGCGGCGGGATCAGCTTGATCACCTCCAGATGGTCGCCGGACACCTGCGTGAGGATCCGGTGCCGCTGCAGCAACGGCACCACCACCATCTGCGCGAACAGTCCCTTCCGCGCGGCCTGCAGCATCGTCCAGCGGCTGCGCAGCCTCAGCGAGTTCGGCCGGCCGAACTCGATGCCGATCATCAGCCCCCGGCCCCGGACGTCGGCGAGCAGTTCGTAGCGGTCCGCCAGCTCCGTCAGCCGGGACGTGAGCCGTTCACCCACGGCAGCCGCGTTCGCGACGATCTCCTCGTTCTCCATCACGGACAGCACCGCGAGCCCGGCGGCCATCGCCTGCGCGTTGGACCCGAAGCTGGCCGAGTGGACCAGCACCCGGTCCATCGAGGAGTACACCTTCTGGAAGATCCAGTCCTTGCCGAGCGTGGCCCCCACCGGCACGTACCCACCGGACAGCGCCTTGGCGACGCACACCAGGTCGGGCTCGACACCGTCCTCGTGCTGGTAGGCGTAGAACTTCCCGGTCCGGCCGAGGCCCGTCTGCACCTCGTCGGCGATCAGCAGGGCCTTGTGCCGGTGCAGCATGTCCTGCGCGGCGCGCAGGTAGCCGGGCGGGGCCTCGTGGACGCCCTTGCCCTGGATCGGCTCCACGATCAGCGCCGCCACGTCTCCCTTCCGCAGCTCCCGCGCCAGGGAGTCCAGGTCGCCGAGCGGGACGGCGGTGTCGGGCAGCAGCGGGGCGAAACCGTCCCGGAAGCCGGTCTCGCCGTTGACGGACAGGGAACCGGCGGTCAGCCCGTGGAAGGCGTGTGCGCAGTACAGGATCCTCCGCCTGCCGGTCGCGTACCGGGCGAACTTCAGCGCGGTCTCGACCGCCTCCGTGCCGCTGTTGCCGAAGAAGACACGGTCCAGGTGGGGACTGTAGGAGAGCAGCCGCTCGGCCAGCAGTCCGGGCAGCGGCGGGCAGTCGAAGCGGGTCAGGTCGGCCAGCGAGGCGTCGAGGACGTCGTGCAGCGCCTTGCGGACGACCGGGTGGTGACGCCCCAGGCCCATCACGCCGAACCCGGCGAGCATGTCCAGGTAGTCGTTGCCGTCCGCGTCCCAGAAGTGCGCCCCCTCGGCCCGCTCGTAGACCTTGTCGAAGCCGATGGTGCGCAGCATGCGCGGCAGTTGGTGGTTGAGGTGCTTCGCGTGCAGCTCGTACCGCTCGGCGCCACGCTCGGCCAGCAGCGCGCCGAGGTCGAACTCCTTGGTCATTCAGTTCTCTCCTTGCCCAGGCATGACGGTCCTCTCGACCCCGGCCGCTTTTCTCACGGCCAGGCTCGCGCTGATCCGGCCGGCGATCTCGACCGGGGTGAGGCCGATGTCGGCGAGCACCTCGGCGCGTTTGGCGTGTGCGAGGAACTGCTCCGGGATGCCGAACCGCCGTACGGGTACGTCGACTTCGGCGTCACCCAGGGCCAGCGCCACCGCGGAGCCGACCCCGGCGGCGCGGCTGTTGTCCTCGACGACGGCCACGATCCGGTGCCGGGCGGCCAGGGGCGGCAGCGCCGGATCGACGGGCTTGACCCAGCGCGGGCCGACGACGGTGCATCCGATGCCGCGGCCCTCCAGCAGCTCGGCGGCCCCGAGGCAGACGGATGCCATCACGCCGACGGCGACGAGCAGCACCTCGGGCCGGTCGGCGGCGTGCAGGACGTCCATGGCGCCGACCCGGTCCACGGCCGGGAGGACCGGCCCGACCGACTCCTTCGGGAAGCGCAGCAGGGTCGGCGCGTCGTCGACGGCGACCGCCTCGCGCAACTGGGCGCGCAGCTGGTCGGCGTCGCGTGGCGCGGCGATGCGCAGACCCGGGACGACCTGGAGGACGGACAGGTCCCACATGCCGTTGTGCGAGGGCCCGTCGACGCCGGTGACGCCCGCCCGGTCCAGGACGAAGGTGACTCCGCAGCGGTGCAGGGCCACGTCCATCAGGAGCTGGTCGAAGGCGCGGTTGAGGAAGGTGGCGTAGACGGCGACGACGGGGTGCAGTCCGCCCGTGGCGAGGCCGGCGGCGGAGACGGCCGCGTGCTGCTCGGCGATGCCGACGTCCCAGACCCGGTCGGGGAACCGCTCGGCGAAGGGGGCGAGACCGACCGGGTGCAGCATGGCCGCGGTGATCGCCACGACGTCGTCGCGTTCCTGGCCGATCCGCACCATCTCCTCGCCGAACACGGAGGTCCAGGACGGTCCGTCCGAGGGGCTGAGCGGCGCGCAGGTCAGCGGGTCCATCGCGCCGACCGTGTGGAAGTGGTCCTCCTCGTCGCGCAGGGCGGGTTCGTAGCCGCGGCCCTTCTCGGTGAGGCAGTGCACCAGTACCGGACCGTGGAAGCGTTTCGCGCGCCGCAGCGCCGACTCGACGGCTCCGATGTCGTGTCCGTCGATCGGGCCGACGTACTTGAGTCCGAGGTCCTCGAAGAGTCCCTGCGGGGCGAAGGCGTCCTTGAAGCCCTTCTTGGCGCCGTGCAGGGCCTCGTAGACGGTCCTGCCGACCACGGGCGTGCGCTGGAGCAGTTCCTTGCCCCAGGCCAGCACCCGCTCGTAGCCGTCGGTCGTGCGCAGCGTCGCCAGATGGTTGGCGAGTCCGCCGATGGTGGGGGCGTAGGAGCGTTCATTGTCGTTGACGACGATGATCAGCGGCCGGTCCCTGGCGGCCGCGATGTTGTTCAGCGCCTCCCAGGCCATGCCTCCGGTGAGCGCGCCGTCGCCGACGACGGCGACGACGTGGCCCCGTTCCCCCTGCACCCGGCGGGCCTTGGCGAGGCCGTCGGCCCAGCCGAGCGCGGTGGAGGCGTGGCTGTTCTCGATGACGTCGTGCTCGGACTCCTCGCGCGAGGGGTAGCCGGACAGTCCGCCCTTGCCGCGCAGCTTGGAGAAGTCCTGACGGCCGGTCAGGAGCTTGTGGACGTAGCTCTGGTGGCCGGTGTCCCACAGGATGCGGTCGGCCGGTGACTCGAAGACCCGGTGCAGGGCGACGGTGAGTTCCACCACGCCGAGGTTGGGTCCGAGGTGTCCGCCGGTACGGGCGACCGCGTGCACCAGGAATTCGCGTATCTCGTGGGACAGTTCGCCGAGTTCCGCCTCGGACAGCGCCTTCAGGTCACGTGGTCCCCGGATGGTCTCCAGAATCGTCACGCTCGGGCCCCCTTCTCTCCGTGCTGTTCAGCTCACGGTGACGGCCGGCTCCCCCGACGCGCCGTCCTTCTCCATCTGCTCGGCGATCTTCATGGCCTCCTCGATCAGGGTCTCCACGATCTTGGACTCGGGCACGGTCTTGATGACCTCGCCC
>NZ_JBIWJA010000074.1:0-11239 GCF_044764905.1 Streptomyces sp. NPDC093586
CACCCCCCAGGTCATCCCTTCGACAGGGGGCAACAGTCATGCCGAGCCCGGAGGCCAGCGGCCCTCTTGCAGGACCGTGAAGAACATAACGGGGGGCGGCGTTGGCCGGCTTTGCGGCGTTGTTGGATCAGCCATGTCCCGAGAGGAAAGCCCTCATGGTGCGTGCTTTTGGGGACGCAGAGGTTGCCGGTCTCCTTGGCCCAGGCGTGGGCGTGGGCCAGGCCGGGGCTTGGCGGGTAGGGGCGGGTCGCTTTGCGGCGCTGTGTGCTGGTGCGGTTTTCCGGGGTGATGCCGATGCGTGTGAGGAGCGTGTGCTGTTGCGGGTGTAGTCGGCGCCAGGCGGCGCGTTGAGCGGATGCCCAGGAATGGGTGGTGGAGCTGATGGGTGTGGTGCGGGCGTGGTGGTAGGCGCGCTGCCAGCGCATGGGCCAGGGTGGGTTCCACCAGGGGTCGATCATGGTCAGTGCGCGGTGAACGGCGTATGGGGTGTTCGCGTTATGGGCCATAAGACGTTGTCGGGCGAGCCAGGATCCCAGGGGGAAGCCGTCGTGGACGGCGCAGTACGGCGTTGCCAGACTGCCGTGCGCGGCTGTGAAGCTGCGGGCGTGCTCGAGTGCGGTCTCGGCATACGGGGTGACGGGCCGGGTGCGGGTGCTCTCCTCGGTCAAGCCGATGTCGGCCAGGAGGCGCTGCTGGCCGGGATGCAGGTCGGCGTAGTGCCTGATCTGCCAGCGTAGCCAGGCCCGCTCGTCTGGGGCGAAGCTGCGGAACTCGTGCATGGCGTCTGGCTGGTGGCCGGCCTGGACCTGATGGTGGATGTGCTGCCAGGCGCGTTGCCACGCCAGGCTCCAGGGCGGACACCACCACGGATCGACCGCAGTCAGCGCCTTCGCCGCGGCGCACTGAGGCGCGCCCGTGTCGGCATCTGTTCGGGCGTGCTGGCGTTGCCGGCGCAGCCACCGCCCCAGCTCGAACCCGTCGTGGACGGTGCTGATCGCGGCGGCGAGAGTGCCGTGTGTGGAGTGATAGGAACGTGCGTAGCCGAGTCCGACGGCGAAGTCGGCTTCGCGTTCGGCGGGCCGTGCGGCCGCGCTGCGGGCCCGGACCGCGCTCAGCCCGATCCGGGTGAGCAGGTCCTGCTGGTCGGGCTGGAGTGTGTCGTACTGGGCGCACTGGTTGGTCAGCCACCTGGCGAGTGCGCGGCTGGTGCCGGGGAATCCGGCCGCGGCGTCCAGGACGTGACCGTCTGCGATGTGGGTGTGTGCTTGGTGCCAGGAGCGCTGCCACTTCAGGGCCCAGGGCGGGTTCCACCAGGGGTCGATTGCCGACAGTGCCAGTGCTCGGGGTGAGGGAGCGCCATGACGCAGCTGGTAGGCCCGGTCTTTGCTGCGCTGGTTGGCCAGCCACTGCCCTAGCTTGAATCCGTCCTGGACGGTGTCGGCGGTCGCGGTCACCAGCGTGCCGTGGGTGCGGGCAAAGGCGCGTGCACCTGCGAGGGTGCGTTCGAAGTGGGTGGCCATGTGCTTGCGGCGAGGCTGGGCCGCCCGTACGGCCTCGGGAGTGAGGCCGATGTCAGACAGCAGACGCTGTTGCGCGGGGTGCAGGTCGGCATAGCCGGTGCACTGCATGTGCAGCCATTCACCCAGACCGAAGTTGGTGGTGGGGAAGCCGCGCTCGGGCCGCAGGCCGCCCCGGGCGCGGGCATGGTCGCGGGCTTCGTAGTAGGTGCGCTGCCACATCACCGTCCACGGCGGCCGCCACCACGGATCCAGCGCCTCGAGTTCCGCGACGTGTTCGGGCGGTACCGCGGGAGATTTCCGGTGGTTCGACAGCCACCGGCCCAGCGCAAAGCCGTTGAACCGCTCGCCGATCGGAGCCGCGAGGTGGCCGTGAAGGGCAGCGTAGGCACGGGCGTGGGCCAGACCGGTATGAAATGCCTGCTCGGGGGTGAGCCGCAGCCCGCGGCCCCGCGACGGGCTGCCTCCCACCGCCTCCGGCTTACTGCCGTTGCGGTAGGCCTGCAGTTCCCGGGCGATGGGCCGGGGCCGGTGTGCCATGTGCAGCGTCCACAAACGATCGGCGGCGTCTGCACCAGCAGGGGACCGCACGCAGTTGTGCACCCATACCAGCAAGGGCCCGGCTGAGGTCGAAGCGATCTTCTCGGGCAGCCAGCCCCGGTTGGTGATCTGGGCCAGCTCGCTGACCAGAGCGGGCGTGTCCGCAAGGGTGTGTGGCAGGTGGCCGCTGATCTCGGCGCGCAGCCGCCGCCTGAAGCCTTCGTCAACGAGAACAGAGGCGATGGCAACCGTCTCCGGGTAGGTGACCGCGTCCCTGGCCAGCAGCCGCCACCAGCCGGGATCGGTGCCTGGCGGCGCGAGCTGCAGTGCCCGGCGCGGCCACTGCTCTTCCTCAGGCCACTGCTGCGCCCACCAGGAGACGGCCACGGCATGGGCGACCTCGAACGCACGAACGCCGTCCGGCCAGTGGCGCAGCAGACTCAGGTGTCGCCGGTGTGCCGCGAGCATCTCCGGCAGCCCCGTTAGGTCGATCTGCTCGGTGCCGGCCGGCGCACCTGCGATCCAATGGGTGCCGAGCAGCCAGCGCCGGTGGCGCGGGCAGATGCGGGTGTGCGGCTGTAAGTACAGCCGTGCAGGCTTGGCCCGTCCGGTGCGTGCGGCCGTGCACAGATGGCAGCCTTCCCCCGCAGCCGGAACCACGGAGCCGAAGCGGAACCGCCCGGCCGTGCCCGCCCCGTCCGGCGAAAGAGGTTCCTGGGCGGTCCAGGCAGGCAGGGCACGCTGAAGGATCTCCTCGGGCACGCGGCTGAACATGCAGACACGGGCGCGGGCTTCGGCGTTGAGGTAGACCTCGCCGTCCGGGCGGTAGCCCTTGAACAGGCCTCCGCCGACCTGCAGCAGCGCGGGGACGAGGTCTCTGACGCCGAGCCGGTAGCGGTCGGCCAGCCGGTCCAGGTACGAAAGGTTCGTCTCGCCCTGCAGCGGCGCGAGCCGTGCTGGCCCCGGTCGTGCCGCAGCCGTACGCGGCGGCTGCGGCTGTGGTGGAAGAAAGTCGTGCATCAGGGAGTAGAGGTCGTTTCCTGGCGGGCACGGATGTGCTGGCATCCGAGCCGTGGCCGAACGGTGGATCGGTGCGGTCGGTTGAGGCAGACGCCGCCGGTCAGGGCTGGCGTTGCGTGGGCATCCGGTGGCGCCTGGGTGCTCGGGCCCGTTGTTCGGCGGCGGTGTCGAGCTCGATCTGTTTGAGCAGCTTCTTGGTGATCTTTTCGGTGCCGTCCAGCAGGGACACGAGGGCGGCTTCGCGGATGAGGTGGGAGAGGCTGCCCATGCGTCCGCCAGTGCGGGCGTGCAGGTAGGCGGCGTGCGTCACCAGGGTGCCCGGCCGGTGCTGGCGCAGCCGCAGCGCGCTGTCCATGCCGTTCACTAGGGCATTCCAGACCTGCTTGTCCGCGCTGCTGCCGTAGCGCAGGGGCTGGTTGCGCACGATTTTGAAGCGGCCGGCGAGCTGGGAGCCGCGCACGCCGGTCAGCAGGGGTGAGGCTTCGACGTCGATGCCGGAGTAGACGAAGGTGGCCGGGATCCGTTCGCCGAGGTACTTCAGCTGGTCGGAGGTCTCGGCGCCGGCCCGGCTGCGGGTGTCCATCAGGTGCACGTCGTCGACCAGGACGAGCTGGGTGCCCAGCTCGCACAGCAGCTCGCACACGGCGTTGGTGATCTGGATCTGGTTCATCCGCTCCAGCGTCGGCAGGCCCAGGAAGCGGGCGAACTCGCTGATGAGCATTTTCGGGGTGGAGGACGGCGGCACGGTGATGAACAGGACCGGCAGACGTCCGTCCTGGTTCGGGTGGCGGCGCCGGTCGGCGAGTTCGACGGTGCGCCCGAGCTGCTGCATGGCGGTGGTCTTCCCGGTGGTGGCGGGCCCGGAGATGATCAGGCCGCGTCTGGCTCCGCCCTGCTGGCCGCGGTTGAGCAGCAGCAGACGGCGGACCGCGGTGGAGATGGTGTCCATGGCGGGGGTCTTCAGCACCACGAACCGTGCGTGGTAGTCCTCCCGCTGCTCCAGCGTCCACTCCTGGTCTCCGGCGTTCCGTGCCGGGGCGTGGGGTGTGTCGACGAACTGCTGCCACCCGTCCCACGTGGTCAGCGGGCTGAAAGCGCTCGTGGTGGCGGGCTGGGCCGCTGTCACCATGCCTGGGCCTCCTGGTACGGGTCGTAGATGAGCATGCCGCCCGCCCCGGCGGCGTTCAGCGTCTGCCCTACGGCCTGGTCCCGGTCCGTTCCGGCCGTCGACTCGGACGCTTCGGCCTCATCCGCGTGTTCTGCCGCGGCGTCCTGGCCGTCGGCGAGGGCGGCGAGAAGGTAGTCCTCGCCGTCCGGGTCGTCCTCGATGTCGTCCAGGCTGTCGTCGGTGTCCCAGCGGTCGCCGTCTTCAAGCGGGACGGTGAAGGAGCCGGGCAGCCCGAACGAGGCCCCCGGCGCCAGAGGCGCAGGGCACTGCTGCGGGGCGGTGGCAGGGGACGGGTCGGTCATCTGCGCGGCCGCCTGGGCCCGGGCGGCTACCGTCCGCTCTCGTCTGCTGCCCAGTCCCTGGCTGGCACGGCGCAGCAGCGCATCCAGCGCCTGGGCGATCGCCGCCTCGTGTTCTTCGCGGCCCTCGCGGCGTTCCACGGTGCGGCGGACGTAGCCGAAGGTGAACGCGGTGAAGGGGCGCCGTACCGCCTCCGCGTGGACCCACGGCACCTCCAACCATCCCTCGGGCAGGCGCACCCACACCCGGTTCGGATCGTAGGGGTTGTGGTGGACCTCCCACCGTCCGTTCTTGTCCTCCTGCGGTGAGCGGCGGCGCCGGTAGGGGTTGAGGCCGGGGTGGTCGTAGGTGCGGTAGCCGAAGCGGACGCCGTAGTCGTTGATCGCCAGCCACCGCAAGGGCAGCAGCTCAACGTAGTCGTCGGCGGACAACGGCACGGGCACGTGCCCGGTCACCGCCACCAAAGCTGCCCACATCTCGTTCGGTGAGATAGCGACCTGCGGCATCATCGGGTGCCGCAGCGCCTCGTGCCGGCGCTCCTGCCACCCGCAGATGACCCACTCGTCCAGCAGTTCCTGAAGCTGCGCCAGGCTCCAGCAGGCATCCTGCTCCGCGGCCGCGCCCCGCTGGGAGACGTCCGAGCCGGTGTGGCCCGGCAGGTACTGGCTGAACCCGTCGGCGATGGCGCGAAAGGTTCGTTCCACGTCCCCCTTCGCCGGGCCGTTCGCCGGCGGCACCGGCTGCACCGACACCCCCAGGCTCTCGCACGCCGAGACGAACGACGCCGACACATACACCCGGCCCTGGTCCACGACCACCGTCTCCGGCATGATCACCGGCCGGGCGGCAGCCCGCTCCAGCCGCGCGTCCAACGCAACCAGTCGCTTGTAGGGGATGACCGACCGCTGCATGGACAGTGCCGCATCCCAGCCCGGCCGCATCGCGGCCGGCACTACCATCTGCGCCAGCAGCATCGCCGCGTCCACCGACGTCGTGCCCACCGGACGCACCACCGCCGCGCAGATGCTGCGCGTCGCCACGTCCAGCGCGATACACAGTTCAAGACGGCCGGTTACACCGTCGTCCAGCACCGCCAGGACATCCAGCGGCGTGCTGTCCAGCATCACCAGCTCGCCCGGCCGCAGTGCCACCGTCGGCGTGAACGGAGGTGCCGGCCGTGACGCATGCCACCGCCGCTGCGCCGCTGTCCCCAGCAGCCCCTGTCCGTCGGCCACCGCGTGCACCAGCCGGTTGAACGTCGACGCCGGCGGCAGGGCCACCGCCCGGCGCCGTACTCCTCCTCCAGCAGCCACCCCACCCGGCGGCGCAGCCGCACCAGCGTGCCCGTCGACCGCTCCCGCTGCCCCTCCAGCACCTTCCTGACTGCCGCGACCACCCGCTCATCGGCCCGCCCCAGGGCCGACCGCTCCCGCACCGACCGGCCGTCCACCAGCCCCCACAAGCCCTCGCTGCGGTAGCGCGCCCGCATCCGGCGCACCGTCGCCGCACTCGCCGCCCAGCCCACCGCAGTCAACTCCTCGGCCTTCGCCCGCTCCCGCTGCTCCAGGCTCCGCGTCGCCGGATCGAACTGCTCACGCGGGGCGCCCTGCCCGACCGAGTCCGGGAAGCCGGTCTCCACCTCCCGCACATGCCGCTGCCAGGCCAGAGCCCGCTCCTGCACCTCCACCGGCAGCGTCTCCAGCAGGCCGAACGGCGGCACCCTCACCGGCACTGGTCCGCCTTCTACCTCGAAGGACGGATGGGCGAACAGGTAGGGCAGCAGTACGACCGCCGAGGCGCCCTCGTCGGTCACCAGCGTGGCCCGGGCGCCTTCCAGCGCGGCGAGCCTCCATACCCGTCCGTCGTAGCGAAGGCGCGCCCCGACCTCGACAACCGCCTGCGTCACGCCGCTTCGGCCTCCTGCCGTGCGACCGAGACGACGGCACGCTCGTGCAGCGGTTCGTCCAGCCGTACCCGCAGCACGCCGCTCCACAGTGCGTGAAAGACCGCGGGCCATACGGCGATCGGGTCACCCAGCTCACACACCGCCTCCACCGCCGGCCGCGGACTGGCGAACACCTCCACCAGAGCCGGCGTCCACGGCCCTGCGGCGTACCGGGGATGCCGGTAACCGGCTAGCCACCGCACATTGACCACCAGCACCGGATCCGGCGGCCCCGCGAGCCGGTAGGACCAGCCCACCGCCTTGGCGGCAGCCGCCACAACCCGTGCCCGCGCCACCAGCCGGGCAGAGGGTCCGCTGCGTCCCACGCAGTCGAGCAACAGGCCGCTGCCGTCCTGAAGCCTGGCCATCAGCTGCGGCGCATGACCGAGGACCCTGTTTTCCTCACGCCACACCAGCTCCACCGGCCGGCAGGCCAGCGCCACCACCGCCGGTTCCCGGTCCAGCAGCATCAGCTCGGTCCGCATGACACCGGACCCGTACGCCACCAGCCGCCCGGTCGTCGACGACCACCACCAGCCCGGAGCCACACGCCGCCCGGGCCGGACGGGGAAAGGCCGTACCGCAGAAAAGTCCTCAAAGGGGACGTCCTGCGCCGCCTCAAGCCACGAAACCCGATGTGCCTTTCTCAGAAGATCGCGAAAGCACGCGTCGACCCTGCCGGTAACCGCAGGTGCGGCGGACACCTTGAGATCGCCCGCCGAAACCACATCAACAACTCCGCCAGGCTCCATACCCGAAGCTAAGTGCATGAGCGGAAGCGCAGATGTTCCGATCCTCGCCGCTCACCCGAACGGATGAGAACTCTTCACCGCAGGTGGCCACGCCGCCTGACGCGGCTGTGCAAGTACGGGTGTACGCGGTAGATGCGCCTTTCATGCGTATTTGGTACGCCTCATGCCCACTCCATGCCGAGCTGTCGTAGTGCGTCGAGCTGGTCGGCGTCCAGCCGGCCCCTCCTCGATTTGGTGTTCGATACCCATACGCCGAGTTTCACGGTCACCGGCTCCTCCTGGCCGTCGACCGTGATCTCCTCGCTGTGGCCGCGTGGTACGGGCCGGTGGGCGCCTTCACGCTCGACCCACTGTGTGAGGGCTGCAAGGCCCCGCTGGAATGCCATCTGGGCTTTGCTCGGCCCCCTCGCTGCGCCAGCGGCTTCCGGGGCGGGAGGCGGCGCCTGGTCGCGCTGTACGCCCAGCTTCGACAGCCGCTGCTGCTGCTCTTGGGAGAGCTCCGTCCAGCTGCGGCGTTGTCGCTGGAGCCATTTGCCCAGATCGTCGCCCTCGAACAGGACGCCGGGTGCGATGTCCGGCAGGAGGCCGTCGGGTTCGTCGGCGGCGAGGTGGGCGAGGACGCGGTAGTGGCGCTGCCAGTTCAGTGGCCAGGGGCAGTTCCAGTCCCGGTCGATCGCGGCCAGCTGCGCAGCGCGCTCCTCCGCCCGCTCCGGGTCCTTTCCGAGGCCGCCTTTCCTGCGGAGGTTGGCCATGTGCTGCCCGATGGGCACGGGGCCGCCGCCGGCCGGGTCGTCCCAGACGGCGTCCTGCCGCGGTGCGAGGTGCCCGGTCGCCCGCCGGTAGGACCTGAGCGCAGCGAGCTTGGTCTCCCACACCTCCTCGCCCGGCTCCCACACCATCCCGGCCTCCGGCGCGTCCAGCAGCGTCTTGCGCCGCTCCTCCAGTTCCCCGGCCCGCAGCGCCTTTCGCTGCTGATGCACCCACCGCCCAAGCGGAAACGCCTTCGTCGCCCCGACCTCGACCTCGACGTCATACGGAACGGCATAGAGACCGGTGATCTCGTTCTCCCTGCGCCACCGCAGCAGGGCTTGATAGCCCTCGAGCCAGACCAGGGACTCGGGCCGGTAGACCCGGGTGCGCAGGAAGGCCGCGATGGTCGCTGGGGCGCGCGGGCTGGAGAAGTGGAGCAGGGCGGCTTCGGCAGCTGCGCCGGTGCCACCCTCCTGGTGCTCCCCGTCCTTTTCGCCGCCGGCGCCGACGATCCGTCCCTCTTCGTCCCGCCGGACGTGAATCTTACGCTTGCCGCTCGTCAGCGCCCGCGAGGCCAGTTGCTCGACGAGTCGTTCATCGTGCGAGCGCAGGCCCTGGAGTACGGCCACGAGCGGCTTGAAGCTGGCGGAGGCGACCATGTCGGTCGGGTCCTCGTTCGGCTCCAGAAACACCGGCACGATGATCCTGGCCACCTTGGTGCTGCCGTCCTTGTTGAGCCTCAGCGCCCGGCCGATGTTCTGGACGATTTCCACCTGGGAGCCGCGGGTGTCGGCGAAGCAGACCGCCTCGACGCCTCGCTCGCCGGTGATGTCGACGCCTTCCCCGAGCACGCGAACGCTCGCGAGGAAGGCCCGGTGCACCCGGCGTCCGGTCGCGTCGATGCCGTTGGCGAACTGGCGGATCTTCTCACGCCGTTCGGCGACGGTGTGGTCGCCGCACAGCCACGCCGACCACACCCGGTCCGGCGGGACATGGCGGCCGGCATCCAGCTCGTAGAACTCCGCGTCGATGGACGACTTCGGCAGCTTGTCCGCGGCCGCCAGGTCCTCGTCGGAGGCGTCGTTCATGTACAGCTCGGCGGCCGTCTCGGGCAGCTTTTCCGCGAACGCGGCTGCCTCCTCGACCTTCTGGTGGAACGTCATGACTGTACGCAGGTTGTACGCGGCGGCGTGCTCCAGGAGCGCGGTCTGCAACAGTGCCAGGCGCCGGCCGCGCCGTGCCTCCTCCGACTCCCCCAGAACGGGGGAGGGGTCGCGGATCTCCAGCACGTCGATCTCGAACCCCGCAAGGATCTCCCGCTCGATCGCCTCCGACAGCCCGAGCTCCGCGATCCACGCGCCGTACGTCCCGTTCGGGTCGTCGGCCATGGTCGCGATCTCCACCTCCTGGCCGTCCGCGCCCTTCTGCGGCCGGGGCGCGGCGAGGATGCGCGGGGTCGCGGTGAGGTAGAGCCGGAAGTCCGCCGGGATCCGCTGGTTGTCGTGGATCGCCGCCCACGGCCGACCAAGATCACCAGCGGTTCCGTGCGCCTCATCCACGATCGCCAGGTCGAAGCCCGCCATGCGCTGCCCGTAGAGCCGCTCCCCGCCCGCCAGAGCGGCCTCCAGCGGCCCGCGAACCTTCCGCCGACCCGTCGGGTCCTCCGGGTCCTCGCGGTCCACCAGCGAGGCGTACGTGGCGAACACAACCACGGGCCCGGACCCTGCCCACAGGGCGAGCTGGATCGGGTTCGTGGTGGTGCGCACCCCCAGCTCGTTCAGGACCGGGTCGTTCTCCAGCGAGCACACCGCGACCATCGGGGCCCGGTGGCCCACCAGGCGCCACGCCTGGGCGGTCTGCGCGAGCAGGTCCAGGGTCGGCACGGTCACGAGGATCCGGCCGCCCGCGAACGACTCCAGCGCGCACGCGGCGGCCGTGATCGTCTTGCCCGAGCCGGTCGCTGACACGATCGTGGCACGGGCACCCTGAGGGGGCACAGATGACCTTGCAGGGAATCCCACCCACCTGCGAAACGCAGCGCGCTGGGCTACCTGGTGTTCCTTGAGCTGAATCGCTGACATTTCCTTGCCCTCCCCGAGCACTGAATTCCTGTGGTCTTTCAGAGGGCCGCGTGCGGAATGCAGGCCGCGCCCAGGTCGTTCCAGATCGACGCATCCGCCTTGTGCCAGCCGCCGGGCTTTCCGCCCTTGAACGGCGGCTTGTCGTCCACGTCGTAGTGCCCGGCATCGAGCGTGCAGACCACGACGTCCCCGTCCGCGTTCCGCGTCCGCGCGGTGCACAGATCGCCGGCCTCGCCCAGCGCCTCCAGCACCCGCCGCCGCGCCGTGGTGTGCGGGTGAGTGCCCGGCAGCACGCTCTCCCGGACGAACCTCTCCAGCCGCACCAGGTCCGCCCGCTCACGCTGCCTTACGTCCGCGATATGTACGGCCAGTTCAGCGGCCCCAGCCGACCGCCCGCCGCGCCGGACCCACTCCCGGTCCGCGATACCCACCAGGGCCTCGCTCACGGCCCTCACGCCGTCATCCCAGCCGTCCGCGGACAGCGAGCCCCGAGAGGCCGGCGCCATGCCGTCCAGCTCCACCACCTGGCACTGCGCCCCGGCGACCGCCCCGGCCTCCAGCGCGGCCACCAGGCCGTCCGCCTCGTCCGCGGGCACACCCTGCGCCTCCAGGAGCGCGAACACCTTCAACCGGGCGTTGACGCCTGCCGTCTGATACTGGCTCACCCGGCGCAGAGAATCGCTGCTCAGCGCGGGCCCAGGTCCGGTAGATTCGTGGTGACCGGTCATCTTCGATCGTTCCTCTCGGAATTCCGGGGAGGTTCCCGGGTGGCTGGGGGGTGTCCTGTGTTTCCGCCAACGGTACATGCTGCATCAATCTGATGCACGCGGTACACTGGAACCCACACGAACGAGCGCCCCCCACCCTCGTAGCCAGCCCGGCCCGCGCCAGCGGGCCCAGGCGGTTCTGGAGGCGCAGCCGGAAGAACCGTCAGGCGGGGGAGCGCAGCGGACCCGCCGGGAGCGCCACGCGCTCCCCCAACCCCCGCACTGAAGGCCCCACTAGCCGCACCCGACACCCCGTCAGCCGCCCGGCCGCGCAGCGGCCGGCCCCACCGGTCCCCGGAGCGCAGCGAAGGGGACCGCCCGCGCATCGCGCGGGCCAGCGGGAGCGCAGCGACCGCCCCGCTTGCTCCGGGCGCAGCCCGGAGGGACCCGCTCCGCGGG
>NZ_JBIWJA010000075.1:0-9522 GCF_044764905.1 Streptomyces sp. NPDC093586
CGTCCAAGGAGCCCGGGTGTGGCTGGAGATCCTGCGAGAACAACACCCGGACGCCTACAAGACCCTGCTCACCGAGCTGGGACCCCCCTAGCCCCCGATACGGAAGCCACCCCGCCGGCCCCGCTCCGGAGGAGTAGCCGGAGCCGGTATGCGGCGGAGACGCGGTGGCCCCTGGACGCTCCGTACCGGCCGTCGGCCCGATGTCCGCCCCGTCACGGTGTGCGGCTCCGGCTGCTTGACGACTCGCGGTTCCGCAGCGGATGCACGGGCGAGCGCCGGATTACCGATGGGGCCGATGCCCGCCGTGGCGCTCAGCCGGCGGATCGGCTCACCGTTCTGGGGCCAGGGATACGCGTCCGAAGCCGCCCACGGCACCGGCCCCCCGCGGCACCGGAACGGCACACGAACCGCGGCTGCCCGCTCCCCGAAGGAGCGGGCAGCCGCGCAGGAACGCCCACCGGCCGGTCAGCCCTTGAGGAATTCCACGATCTGCGGGGCGACCTTCTTCGGCGCCATGACGACCGCGCCGTGGTTGAGACCCGGCAGGGTGCGCTGGTCGGCCTGCGGGAGGATCTCCGCGACGGCACGGGCGGCGCGCTGGAAGGCGGCGGGGCTCTTGCCGCCGGTCAGCACCCGGGTGGGCATGCCCGCGCCCTTCCACTCGGCGGCGTCCAGCGGCTTGCCCTGCTGGGTGTCGCCCATGACCGCGATGTCGTAGGGCAGGGTGGGGGCCAGCTTGGTGAGGTTACGCCACACCTTCGGTATCAGCTTCATGAAGAAGACCGCCGCGCCGGGCATGCCCTGCACCTTCGTCATGAAGTACGTGACCGCATCGCTCTCGCGTCCCTGCGCGAGCAGTGTCTCCACCTGCCGGGCCAGGTCCCGGGGCGGGCCCCCGTCACCGTCGGCGACGACGAAGGGCGGCTCGTACAGGGCCAGGCGGTCGATGCCCAGGCCGGCGTTCGCGGCGCGCAGGGCGAGGACCGCGCCGGAGGAGGAGCCGAACAGGGACGCCCGGCCGCCGACGTGCTCGATCAGGGCGGCGATGTCCTCGATCTCGCGGTCGACGGCGTAGGAGGCGGCGTCGCCGCTGGCACCGCGGCCGCGCCGGTCGTAGTTGATCACGGTGAAGTGTTCGGCGAGGAGCGCGGCGAGCTTGGTGGTGTCGGAGCGGTCGGCCAGGGCGGAGGCGACCAGGACCACGGCCGGTCCGCTGCCCGACTTCTCGAAGGCGATCTCGGTGCCGTCGGCGGAGACGACGCGGGCGCCGACCTCGGCCTGCTCTCGGGTTGCGGACATGTGACTCTCTCCGGGGTGGTGTAGGGGGTGGGGGACGGGAGCCCGGCGGGGGTGCGGGGGGTCGATGGGACGGTCCATGCGGGAAGGACCCCCCGAGAGCGGCAAACTCATCGGTGCCGCCGCCGGACGCTCGGATCAGCCGACGGCGCAGTGCCGGCGCAGGTGCTCGGCGGTCAGTGCCTGTTTTCGATCCCCGGTTTTGAGTAGCTTTGGGCTCTAGGCTGGCTGGGTGTCCGAGGGCGCCGGGGAGGCCGAGGAACGGATGTGCGGAGGCTGCGGTGAACGGCTGCGGTCGGATGCACGGCCCGCTGCCGTGTACTGCTCGGCGGCATGTCGTGCCAGGCAGTGGCGCCGGGACCGCCGGTTGCGCAAGCGGGTAGCCGCGGAATTGAGCGGTGCCGGCCGGGCCGAGTGCCCCGAGTGCGGGGCGACCTGGGTGGCCGGGGTGGATCGCCGTTCGAACGCGGTCTACTGCTCGCGGCGGTGCGTCACGAGGGCCTGGAGGGCCCGGAAGGAAAGGTTCGGCGAACGGTCACAGTGACCGCATCGCGAACGCATCAGGATTCCAACTCCGGTCAGAGTCTAGTCAATTACGGTCATTCGTTGTGATCGTCGTATTTTCGGTCTGACTCTCGGTCAGAGCGGGACGGGTCTCGCCGCGGCCGAGGGGTCGTGCCCCGGGCTCGCGGTGGGTGGTGGATGCCATGCCCGAAGAGATCAACGACGCCGACAAGGTCGGCAACGTCAGCGCGAACCGGTACGCGGAGATCGTGGCCGAGCTGCGGAAGCTGGTGGAGACCGCCAGCCGGATCCAGTTCACGGTCGGCGACTACGCGCTCGAAGTCGAGCCGATGCGCGAGTCCGGCGGCCAGGAGCGGAGCGACTCGCTGTTCACGGTCAAGGAGTCGCTGTTCCGCCTGGCCGAGGACATCGGGCTGTCCTACGCGATGGTGGACAAGGCCCGGTGGACCGCGTCGAAGTGGCCGAAGGACCGGCGGGTGGCGGGGGTGTCGTTCACGGTCCACCAGATCCTGGCGTCGATCGCCGACGACGAGGAACGGTTCGCCACCGTCCTCAACCCGCCGGAGGGCAAGTCCCGCTGGACGCCGGACGAGGCGAACCGGAGGGTCGGTCGGCAGGTCGTCAAGCCGGTCACCCCACAGGAGAAGGTCAGCGCCATCCACGCCCTCGCCCAGGACGAGGAGGTCGCCGCAACCGTCACCGGTGATCTGCTGCGGCGTCCGGCGGTCGTCGCGCAGGTCAAGGACGCGGACAAGGTCCGGGCGGTGGAGGAACTGACCCGGGAGGACCAGGTCGCCGCCGCCGTCGCTCCGGACTTCCTGCGCCGTCCCGCCGTCGTCGCCCGCGTCGCCAAGGCGGACAAGGTGAAGGTCGTCGAGGAACTGACCCGTGACGAGCACGTCGCCGCCGAGGTGACCACCGGCCTGCTGCGCAGGCCGGACGTCGCCTTCAAGGCGATGTCGGACGACACCGCTCGCCACCAGGTCAACCACGCCCAGGTCGAACACGGCCGGCAGGCCCGCGAGCACTTCGACGAGACCAGTCCCGTCGCCCCGGCGATCCGCAACATCGACCGGTCGGTGGAGTTCCTGGACCTGGTCACCGCCTGCCACGCGTTCGTCGCGGCGGCCGGCCGCGTCGTCCCAGGCATGCGCGACCGCCAGCTCGGCGACGACGAACGCACGATCGTTCACGAAAACGTCGCCCGCGTGAGGGCCACCCTGGACTGGATCGAGACCGCGGTGGACACAGGCAAGGTGGACGTCGACGGCGAACTGGCCAAACTTCTGCAAGGTGAGTAGGCGATGCCCCGCGCTTCCGAGCGCAGATCACCCGCCGCCCAGCGACACGCCGACACCGTCCGGTTCGTACTATTCGAGGCCCGGCCGGCCGGTCTGACCTTCCACCAGCTGGTCAGATCCAGCGAACTGTCGCCCCACCAGACCCGCGCCGGCCTGGCCTGCCTGCGGGACACCATCGCCGAACGCGGCTGGCCGCCCCTGATCTGGACCCGCCCGGACGGCTACAAGTTCTGCTCGGACCCGGCCGAGCTCCAGGCGTACGAGGTCGCGATCATCAGGGAGAAGCTCACCGAGATCCGCCGGTTCATCACCGGCGTCGTCGCCCCACACGCCGTCCTCCAACCGAAGGGCCGCTGGATCAAGCACCTGAACACCCAGCTCAGCTCGGTCGAGTCCACCCTCGACGTGATCGCCGACTACATCGACGCCTGACCGGCGGGGCCGGCCGCTTTCCGGCCGGCCCCGCCCCGTCCTGGAGGGGAGGGAAACCCGTTGCCGCGGCGACGCTGCTACCCCTCCGACACCTGGGACGATGAATGGGCCCTGATCGAACCGCTGTTGCCGACACCGGCCTGCGAGACGAAGGCGGGAGGCCGGCCGGAGAAGCACCCTCGCCGGGAGATCGTGGACGCGATCCGATACGTGGTCGACACCGGCTGCAAGTGGCGAGCCCTGCCCAAGGACTTCCCGCCCTGGCGCACGTGTTACGGGTTCATGGCCCGATGGGCGGCCGCCGGCGTCATCGGGCAGATCCGTGACCAGCTCCGCAAACGGATCCGCCGCGAGATGGGCAAGGCGCCCGGAGCGGTCGCCACCGTCATCGACTCCCAGTCGATCAAGGCTGCCGAGACCGTCGGCAAGGACTCCCGCGGCTACGACGCCGGCAAGAAAATCAACGGCCGAAAAAGGCACCTGGTCGTGGACACCAAGGGACTGCCGCTGTTCGTAATGGTCACCCCGGCCGACATGTCCGACCGCAACGCGGCCAAGGAAGTGCTGTTCCGGCTGCGGCTGATGCACCCCGAGATCACCATCGTCTGGGCCGACTCCGCCTATGCCGGACAGCTCGTGACCTGGGCGAAGACTTACCTGAACCTGACGATCAAGACTGTCAGCCGCCCGAAGGATGCCTCCGGGTTCGTCGTCCTGCCCCGGCGCTGGGTCGTCGAACGCTCACACGCCTGGGTCATGCACGCCCGTCGACACGCGCGCGACTACGAACGGCTCATCCAGCACTCGGAATCGCTCATCACCTGGGCCGCGATCACCCTCATGACCAGGCGCATCACCCGCCGAAACTCCCGCAGGAGCGGACAGCCGGCCTCCCGCGATGCCCAACGAGACTGATCATCTCGGCACTGACGGTCAGCAGGGCCACCAAGAGGCCACCGGGCCCGGACCGCAGCCCCTGAGCACTACTCTCCCACCCCGACAAAGCCGCATCACTGCAATCTGGCGAAACCTATGCGGAGGGACTATCCGTGACCGGGGACGGAGCCGCTTCCGTCGTGGGCGCCGGAACATTGCCCGTGGAGATGCGTTCCTTCCGCCATGGCAGGAGCAGCGCGCTCGCCATACACAGCAGCCCAGCGATGAGCAGGGCACCGCGCACCCCCACGGGGGCCACGATGAGACCACCAGCGATCATGAAGGCGGCCTGGCATGCCTTCGAGCCGACGGACCAAGATGTGCCGACGCGGGACATGAAAGCGTCCGGTGTGGCCGCCATGCGATACGTGGTGAACGACGGGTTGAAGACCCCGGCGGAGAAAAGCAGGCCGAAGTCGGTGGCCACGATGACGAACACGCCGAGGGCACCGGAGGGCGTCAGTGGCACCAGGATCGTCCAGAGCGTGCGCGCAACACCGGACAGCAACAGAATGCGGCGCTGTCCAAATCGCCGGGTGAGCAGCGGGGCCAAGCGTGAGCCCAGCACGCCGCCCAGGCACGGCAGTCCCAGGGCGAGTCCGTACTGCCACGGTGCCAGGCCGAGGTCATTCAGCATGAGGACGGCCATCAGCGGTGACGTCATCATGATGGATCCACCAAAGAGCAGCGCGTTGAAGAACAGCGGCCGCAGTCCCGGGTGCCGCAGGAGGTATTGCCAACCGGCAGCGATGTCGCGGCCCAGGTGAGAGGTGGCGGCGCGGGCCGGTGGCGCGGGTTCAGGCTGCCGGATGCGACGGATACCCAGGGCCGATCCGAGGAAGGACAGCGCGTCGACCACCATCGTGGCGGCCGTGCCCAGTGCCCCGATGAGAAGCCCGCCCACGGGCGGGCCGGCGCTAACGCTGATCCAGTTGGTCGTCTCGAACAGGCTGTTGGCACGAAGGCGGTGCTCGGGCAGGACAAGTGCCTTCAGATGCGCGCCACTCGCCGCGTCGAACGCGACAGACGCCGCCGTCTGGAGAACGCCGACGACACACAGCTGGGTGTAGGTGAGCCTGCCGAAAGCCATGGCGACCGGAACGCTCACCAACAGAACACAGCGGGCCAGGTCGGCGGCGATCATGACCGGCCGCTTGTACTGGTGCTCAATTCGCACACCGAGCGGCAGAGCGATCATTCCGCTGGCCACTGCAGACAACGCAGCGAGCAAAGAGACCTGGAACGCAGAGGAGTCCAGCACCAGGAGGGCAATCAACGGCAATGCCCCCATACCGACGGCACTGCCCGCTGCGCTGACCGTGTAGGCGCCCCACAACCGCCGGAAGTCTTGCCCGAGCGTGCTCCGCCGTACCAACCGAACCTCCCGAGGTGTGAAGGCGCTCAGCGTAGTGACTCGGACCAACCACCACCCCGTGATCAAGACATCACTAGACCCGTCTCAGAGCTGAGATCAGAAACAGGCACTGAAACCCAGCCCGCTGCGAACGTCACCGGCACCCCTCTGGAACAGATGATCAATTGGGGGCAATTGCAGATCGACACTGCGCGACTTGAGCGAAAGCTGGCTCGGGCGCACTCAGTGGTCCGCATACGTCGGGTGGCCGTCTCGGTCGCTGGCCTGGCACTCGTGGTGGGCATCGGCTGGACGGTGTGGCACTGGCAGACGTCCTCCCTCCTTTTCCTTCTCGGACCTGGCATCCTCTGTGCCAGCGTGAGTGGACTCTGTATCGCGTGCGTCGTAGTCGATGCGCGGCTGCGGAAACCGGAGCCCCTTGCCAAGCTGGAAGATGACCTCGAGGTCCTTCACCTGACCGCGCGCATCATGAATGCAGTGGTCCCGCCGTCGCTGACGCTGCGCCGCAACGTGTACCGAGAAGACGTTGCCTCCCTGATTGAACAGTACGAAGCAGATAGCCGCAGGTACCGCAGCATCCACAACCGGCTGCAGACCCTCATCATGGTCGGATCGGCCTCCACAACCACTATCGCGGCCCTGGACACTGGCAAGGAGTTGACCTGGCAGGGCATGACCCTGACGTTCATCAGCTTCGCCATCACCGTCGCCGCGATGTTCACGGGCTACTACAAGTTCCGTGAGCGCAGCTACTTTCTCCAACAGACTGCCGACGCCATCGAGGAAGAGGCCAACGCAGTCGCCCTCGGCATCGGCCCCTACAGCGATTTCGGCCCTGGCCAGGAACAGGAAGCGATGAAACTGTTCACCCAGCGCGTCGAAGACCACCGCACCGAGCAGCGGCGCCGTCAGCAGCAGCTGGACCAGCCCGCCGACCAGGCCGCCCCCTCCAGTCAGCCGCCGGCGCCGTGACCCCCTCAGCCGCGCAACTGCCGTTGGGCGGGAATCCGGATCGGGTGCGGGAACTCTTGCTGTTTGTGCCGCGTGTTGACAGAAGAAGCGCTGTGATGGTGTCCGGGCCGCCAGCCGGGCGGCTGGAACGTCGTGAGCGAGGGGTGTGGGTTGTGCTGGCTGAGGGATTGACGGCGCTGGCCGCGGCGGGGGGCAGTGCCGTGGTGCAGGCGGCGGGGACGGACGCGTGGACGGGGCTGCGGCGCCGCGTCGCAGAGCTCTTCGGCCGCGGGGACGGTACGCGGGCCGCGGCGGAACTGGAGCGGCTGGAGGCGACCGCGCGGACCCTCCTTCCCGCGGCTTCCGGTTCCGGTGACGCCGCAGCACTGCGGCTGCGGCAGGAGGGCGTGTGGGCGGGCCGGTTCGAGGCGCTGCTCGAAGGTCTCGACGAGGAAGACCGCGAGCGCGCGGTGACCGAGTTGCGGGAGCTGGTGGCGTTCGCTGCCGCCACGGCCGGTGATACAGCGTTCGCGACGGGCGCCGCGGTCGTCCAGGACGGGGGCAGCGCGGTCACCGGAGTGAAGAACACCGGTCCGGGCCGCCGGGGCCCGGCACGGGCAGCCCACACCGGGGACGCGGAGGCCACCGGCGCGGGCTCCAGCGCCGTCACCGGCATCGTCAACGACAACCGGTAGGACTCGGCAACCGCCCGCCCGGACCGACGGGCTGGCAGGAAGACGCAGCATGGGGAGAAGCGGGGGCGGCATGGCCCGGTGGTTTCGGCGAGGACGCAGCGACGGCAGCCCCGGCCCGGGCGTCGCCAAGCCCGCGCCGCGCAACGACACCGGCGGTCAAGAGGTGCGCATCACCGATGCCGCCGCGGGCGGCAGCCTGGTCCCGGCGCAGCCTGCGGCCGGCACCTGGCAGGAGGTGACGGGCAGCGGGAACGCGACCGCTACCCACGGAGCGAAGGCCGTCACCGGAATCGACAACTCCATCACCCTCAACCTGCCCCCCGAAGCCCACCCGCCAACCGAGGTACCGGCACGCGCAGGCCTCGACGCTCTCCCCTTCCACCCCGGTTTGTTTGTGGGGCGTGGTGGTGAGCTGGAGGAGTTGGATGCGGCGTTGGAGGGGGTGGGGGTGGCGTTGGTGCAGGCGGTGTCGGGGCTGGGCGGGATCGGGAAGAGCACTCTGGCCGCCCACTGGGCCGCGACGCGTGCGCACGGGTATGTGCCGGTGCGCTGGTTCACCGCGGACAGTCCGGCCGGTGTGCAGCAGGGCCTGGCTGACCTGGCCGTCGCTCTGCAGCCTCTGCTGGCCCGGGTCCTGCCGGTGGAAGCCCTTGCCGAGTGGGGCCTGCAGTGGCTGGCCTGCCACACCGGCTGGCTCGTCGTGCTGGACAATGTGCAAGTCCCGGCCGACATCGCCGCTCTGGTCGGCCGGGCGCGTGGCGGCCGGTTTCTGATCACGTCCCGTCTCACCACCGGCTGGAGCGCGGCCGGGGCCTCGAGCGTGGTGCGTCTGGACGTCCTGGATCCCGGGGACTCGCTGAAGCTGCTGACACGCATCGCCGTGGCGGATCATCCGGGCCGGGACATGAGCGGTGCCGCTGGTCTGTGCGAAGAGCTCGGGCATCTTCCGCTGGCCGTGGAGCAGGCGGGTGCTTACCTCGCGCAGAACCCGTTCACCACCCCCCGCGCCTACCGTGAGCTCCTCGCCCGGCAGCCGGGCCGGATGCTGGGCCGGGGCGCGGTGAACACTCCGGCGGAGCGGACCATCGCCCGGATCTGGGACGTCACCTTGGACCGTATCGCCCAGATCCAGCCCGAGGCGGCCGATCTGCTGCGCGTGCTGGCCTGGTTCGCTCCCGACCACATTCCCACCGCTCTCCTCCCGGCGGCAGAAACAGACCAGGACAACCAGAACAACCAGAACGGCCAGGACAGCCGGGGCGGCGGGGGTGGGGTGTGGGAGGCGGTGGGGGTGCTGTCGGCGTACGGGATGCTCACCGTCGATCCGGCCGCGGGCACGGTGTCGGTGCACCGTCTGGTCCAGGCCGTGGCCCGCACCCCCGAGCCCGGCCATCCCCACCGCACCCCCGAGCAGATCGATCAGGCCCGCCGGCATGCCACCGGCCGTCTGCACACCGTCCTGCCGCAGGACTGGAACGACCCGGCCACCTGGTTGCTGTGGCGGGAACTGCTGCCCCACGTCGACGCCCTCGCCCGCCACGCTACCGCCGACACCGACACCGACACCACGGCCGGCCTCCTCGACCGCGCCGGCAGCTTCCTCAACGACCAGGGCACCGTCCGCCGTGCCATCGCCTACCTCGACCGCGCCCACACCACCTGCCTCCGAGTCCTGGGCGAGGACCACCCCCACACCCTGACCTCCCGCAACAACCTCGCCGGCGCCTACCGTGCGGCGGGGGCCCTGGCGCGGGCCATCCCGCTGTACGAGCGGACGGTGGAGGATGCGGTGCGGGTGCTGGGCGAGGACCACCCCTCGACCCTGGCCTCCCGCAACAACCTCGCCTACGCCTACGAGACGGCCGGAGACCTGGAACGGGCCATCCCCCTGTTCGAGCGGACGCTGCGGGAGCGGGTGCGGGTGCTGGGCGAGGACCACCCCTCGACCCTGGCCTCCCGCAACAACCTCGCCTACGCCTACGAGACGGCCGGAGACCTGGAACGGGCCATC
>NZ_JBIWJA010000075.1:9619-10609 GCF_044764905.1 Streptomyces sp. NPDC093586
ATCCCCCTGTACGAGCGGACGCTGCGGGAGCGGGTGCGGGTGCTGGGCGAGGACCACCCCTCGACCCTGGCCTCCCGCAACAACCTCGCCTACGCCTACCAGGAGGCGGGTGATCTGGAACGGGCGATCCCGCTGTTCGAGCGGACGCTGCGGGAGCGGGTGCGGGTGCTGGGCGAGGACCACCCCGACACCCTGATCTCCCGCAACAACCTCGCCGGCGCCTACCGCGCGGCCGGGGACCTGGAACGGGCCGTCCCGCTGTACGAGCGGACGCTGCGGGAGCGGGTGCGGGTGCTGGGCGAGGACCACCCCCACACCCTGGCCTCCCGCAACAACCTCGCCGGCGCCTACCGCGCGGCCGGGGACCTGGAACGGGCCGTCCCGCTGTACGAGCGGACGGTGGAGAATGCGGTGCGGGTGCTGGGCGAGGACCACCCCTCGACCCTGGCCTCCCGCAACAACCTCGCCGGCGCCTACCGCGCGGCCGGGGACCTGGAACGGGCCGTCCCGCTGTACGAGCGGACGGTGGACGATGCGGTGCGGGTGCTGGGCGAGGACCACCCCTCGACCCTGGCCTCCCGCAACAACCTCGCCTACGCCTACCAGGAGGCGGGTGATCTGGAACGGGCGATCCCGCTGTTCGAGCGGACGCTGCGGGAGCGGGTGCGGGTGTTGGGCGAGGACCACCCCGACACCCTGGCCTCCCGCAACAACCTCGCCGGCGCCTACGCCGCAGCGGGTGATCTGGCGCGTGCCATCCCCCTGTACGAGCAGGCTCTCAACAACTGCGTGCGGGTACTGGGAGAGGAGCATCCGACCACCAGGGCCGTCCAGGCGAACCTTACCCATACAAAGTTTGAGGGAGATGAGTCGCCTAGATCATTGTGACCGCGGAGGCTAAAAGAGCGTTTTGTCCCGGCAGGGTTGTTTGGTTCGAGCTTCAGGTGTCGCGCCAGTTCGGGGTGCTTTCTCGGGCGAGTCTGCGGCTTA
>NZ_JBIWJA010000076.1:0-9721 GCF_044764905.1 Streptomyces sp. NPDC093586
GACCCGCTGGGCATCGGTCACCGACAACGGCGGAATCTTCGGACCCGGACGACTCATACCGAACCAACGACGAATCTCCGACTCAGGTCACTAGGCGCGCAGCCGAAGGCCGACTGTTCGGTCGCAGCGTGATCGTTTCGCCGCGCTCATCGTCGCGATGATGGGCGCGGGCACACCTCGCTCGGGGCACTGCCGGGTCCTCGATGTGGCGGGACCCCGTCCGTCCTCGTGAGTGTCAGGGGCAGAGGCTGCGTGGGTGCTGTGCGAGCAGGGATTGGGGGCGTGGGTGCAGGTCGCTGCTGGCCGACGGCCCCGGCTACCGAGCAGTCCGGCCGGGCCCCTGCCGTCTGAGGAGCGGTGGCCCGACTCCGAATCGCGGGGCGCCCGCGCAGCCCGCCGTAGAGCGCCCATAGGGCGTACATCCCGCGTGCCAGTCGCGTGCTGAAGGCGCTCCCTGTTCGGACGCGGGCTCTGGCAGGTCGGTCTTCCGCGGTATGTCCGTCCAGCACGTTTCCTCTACTCGGAGTAGAGGGGCGCGGTAGAGTTGGGGTATGGCAGCAGACGAGACAAGCATCAAGGTGGGCACGGCCGCGCGGGACCGGCTCGCCCAGCTGGCCGCCGAGCACGGCACCACCATCCGCAGCCTGGTCGAGGAGCTCGCGCAGAGCACTCCGACACGGGCGGAGTACGCGGAGCGGGCCGAGCTGGCCCGCTCCGAGCTCGCCTCCGCTCTCGGCAGCGCACCGAGCCCGGAGGCCGAGGCGAAGGCCCGGGCGCTGCTGGAGCGCCTCGGCGGCAGCGCGCACGGTCCGCGGGCAGCCGCGTAGTGGCAGGGATCGCGGTCGTCCTGGACCACACGACCGCGGGGGCGTTGTACGACCCGAAGGACCCGTTCAACGAGGCGGTCGCCGCGTTCTACGTCCAGGCCTCCGGAGGGCTCGGGGATCTGTATGCGCCGGTGCTGTCCCTGACGGCCGGCGACGCCGAACGGCCTGGGCTGCTCGGCTACGTCAAGGGGCTGCGGTTCATCCGGATCGAGGCGTTCGACACCGACGCCGCGGTCACCGCCACCGAACTGCTGCGCTTCGGGCACTCCTGGGCCGCTGTCCACGCCATCCACGCCGCTCGCCCCTGCGCCGCCCACCCCGCCGGCCGGTTCCTTCTCACCCTGACGCCGAAGGCGTACGCGGGCACCGGCGTCCAAGCCGTCCACCCCGACCAGTAGACGTCAGCCGCGGCAGAAGACGGTCACCGCGCCCCCGCCCACGCCGTCGACACGGCCGTCGCTGTGCCCCAGGCCTGGCCCGCCACCACCTGACATCAGCAAGATCCGGCGCTGCTTCGCCGGGAGCAGCACCGCTCCTAGACTCAAGCCGGTCCGGCGTCCTTCTCGTCGTCCTGTCTGAAGGCCTCGATGACGGCATCCATGGTCCGCTTGGTGAGCGCACGGGCCTCGGCCATGGTTTCGTGCCGTCGCCGGTGCGCGGCCCTTCCTGTTGTCTGGCTGCGCGGGCGAGCCGATACGATTGATCACTACTTCGGCGTATGCGTGCCGTTGATCACCAGGGGGAAGCATCCATGTCCAGCCGTGTTCAGTCGATGCAGCAAGGTGATCCGCATCGTGTCGGCCCTTATCGCGTCGTGGGCCGGCTCGGGTCCGGCGGCATGGGCACCGTGTATGCCGCGCTCAGTGCCGCCGGGGAGCGGATGGCCGTCAAGGTCGTGCATCCGGCACAGGCCGCCGACGACGAGTTCCGTGCTCGGTTCCGGCGGGAGGTCCAGCTGTCCCAGCGTGTTACGGGCCCCTGCCTGGTTCCGGTGGTCGATGCCGACCCCGATGCGCCCGCTCCGTGGCTTGTCACCGCTTTCATACCCGGTCCCACCCTCGATCAGCACGTGGCCGCCAGCGGGCCCCTGACCGGGGCCCGCCTGTACGCCTTGGCCGCCGGTACCGCAGCTGCACTCTCCGCGGTCCACGGAGCCGGCGTCGTGCACCGGGATGTGAAGCCCCAGAACGTCATTCTGGCCCCTTCGGGTCCGATGGTGCTGGACTTCGGCATCGCTCATGCCTTGGACGGGACCTCCGTCACCCGTACTGGCGTGATGACGGGCACGCCGGGCTGGATCAGCCCTGAGCATTACCGCACCGGCACGGTCGGCCCAGAGGGCGACGTCTTCGCCTGGGGTGCCCTGGTCGCCTACGCGGCGACAGGTCGTCTCCCCTTCGGCAGCGGCGCTGCCGACGCCGTTGCCTTTCGTGTCCTGTCCGCCGAGCCCGACCTCGACGGCATGGGCGATGATCTGCGCCAGCTGGTGGAGAGGGCCCTGTCGAAGGAACCGTCCGACCGACCGACAGCCCCCGAACTCGCACAATCATGTGGTGAGTTGCTTGCCGGCCAGACCACGGCCGTCACCGGCCCCGCCGAACTGCCTCAGCCGACACTGATAGCCGACCTGGTCGGTCTCAACTGGGATCTGCCGTCCGAGGAGCCGATCTGGCCTGCGCCCTCGCAGCGCACCAGCCGCACTCGCCTGTACCTGATGGTCGTCGCCGCTGCTGTCCTCGTGGGCAGCCTCGGCGGCATCCTCGCCGCCACGCAGTCATCCACCACCGCGCGGGGACCAGCCTCCTCACCCGGCGGTCAGAAAACCCCAGCCGCCGGCCTCACGCCTGCGGCTCAGCACTCCGCCGGCCCTGCAACCGGCCCCGCGCTGACCGCATCCGACACACCGTCGTCCTCCTCGCCGAGCCCTCGTTCTTCGGCTGCCCCCTCTCCCGCTTACACCCGCAGCGACAGCACGCAGCCCACCGTTGATGAGTGGGCCGCCGCCCGGGTGCCAGCCACACAGGCGGAGAAGGCCGCCGCGCAGCGTCTGCGCGATGGCGCGGCTCCCGTTCTTCAAGGACAGCAGTACATGGACGACGAGGTGACCGTCACGTTCAACCCCTCGGCGCAGACGATGTTCGTCACCTTTGGCCCCGGCACCTACCCCGAAGGGCAGAGCCACCAGGACGATGCCGCCTGGACCGACATCGTCCGCGGTCTGATGTTCGGCAGCTGCGCAGAGGCCCAGCAGGACTTCCACGACGACATCACCTGGCCCTACGGTCGCGCCGCGGTCGTCTACCGCGAGTCGATGGCCAGCCCCCTCATCGCCGACTTCCGAGAGGTCACCCACACCGACAGCTGCCGCGTTTAGCCTCGTGAAAGCACGAGGTTAACCTTGCCACTCAATTTGCTCCATTCACCGGCTACGAGAGCCGCCACCCGCGCCCACCAGACCGCCCCCATTGAGCTGTTGCCTGACCTCCCGCCTCGCTGGAGCGGGCACAGCCTGCGCCGCGGTTTCGCCACCGCCGCCAAGCAGGCCGACAAGGACCTCATCGAGACGGCCCGCCACGGCGGCTGGGTCTACGGCTCAAAGTCCCCCGCCGGCTACTTCGGCCAGGCCGGCGGGCGAGACCAACCCCCTTTACGGCATCGGCCTGTCGGACACGATCAGCGTCACGGCTCAGGGGCGACCGCCTGCTGCCGACGACACAGAGGCGCCATGGTCGCTGTCCGCCAGGCGCGCAGCGACGCGGCCAGAGCGGCCCAGCCATGATTCGTATACTGCCCGGAGCGCCGGAGCGAGCGGTTCAGCCGCTCGACAGGACGCGGGCCGGCGCCGGGCTGCTCGCCGCCACCGGCCGGCAGCCAGGGTCAGCTGGTCTGCGGCTGCTGCTGTTCGATGCGGGCGCTGTCCAGGACGTGCCGCCAGGAGGCGACATGGGGCCGGCGGCGCAGCAGCGCGCGGCGTTCGCGTTCGGTCATGCCACCCCACATACCCCATTCGATGCGGTTGTCGAGTGCTTCCACCAGGCAGTCGATACGCACGGGGCAGCCCTCACAGACAGCCTTGGCCCGCTTTTGCCGGGTGCTCTCGGCGAACAGCTCGTCCGGGTCGGTGCCGCGGCAGGCGGCAGCCTCCTGCCAGTACGTCACGGTCGTCACCGTGGTCGTCATCGTGTTCCTCCCCCGTCGCGCTCGGCGACAGCACCGAGCCTATGCCCAGATCACAGCAGATCAGTCCTCACAACACCGCAAGGGCGGCAATCAGGCGGGACGGCAACTACCAGACGTTTGGGGTGAGTAGCATCCGACACCAACATCCCAGGTAGAAGGAGTGTGCTGTCGTGGCCAACGAGCCCCAGACGACCCCCGTGCAAGAACGAGTACGCCAGCGATTCGCCGACGAGCTCACGGCCAACCACGCAGAGCAGGAAGAGCTCACCGGCCAGATCGCCACTCTCCAACAGCGTCTTGACCAACTCAAGGCGGATGCAGCGTGGTTGACGCAGGCGCAGAGCAGCCTGCCCACGACGGGCGAGCCTGCGGACGGCGCGTCCGGCAGCGCGGCCGAGACGCCGTCTACGGCCCCGGTGGAGCTGGCCGAGACCTCCGCCCTGGCCGACGCCGAGGCGCCCCAGACCGTCCCCGCGCAGCGGCAGAAGCAGACGGTGAAGAAGGCGGCCCGGGCGAAGAAGCCCGCCGCTACGAAGCCCGCGGCCAAGAAGCCGGCGGCCGCGAAGAAGACCACCGCCAAGAAGACGGCCGCGAAGGCGCCGGTCAAGAAGACCACCGCCAAGACGACAGCGCCGGCAGCCGAGAATCCCGCTGCGAAGAAGCCGGCGGCCGAGCAGGCTGTATCACCGAAGGCCCCTGGCTCGAACGCTTCGGTGGGCAAGGCCGCGGCCGGCGGGCCGCCGCTGTGGGAGCTCCTCCTCGGTGTGCTTCGCAAGACGCCGGGGCAGCCGCTGGTGGCCCGCGAGGTCAGCGAGCAGCTCGCCAAGGACCACCCCGACCGGGCGACGTCCGCGCAGACGGTGCGCAACGGCCTGCAGACCCTCGTCACGAAGAACCTCGCCGAGAAGACCCGCCAGCAGGGCAACGTCATGTACACCGCCCACACCGACACGCCCGCGGCGCCCTCCCCCGCCACGGACGAGCCCGCGAGCAACAACGCCGAGAAGGTACCGGCCAAGGTCTAGCATCCGCTGCCGCCTCCGGGCACCCGCGGCGGCTCGCTGGACCGAGCGCCGCAGGGGCCCGGAGGACGGCAAGGACGGACGTGCGTCGTCGACGACGGGCGGACCAGGTCGGTCCTGAAGTCCGGCCGCTGAGCGGGAAGACAACTCCGCACGGAGGCACCCCAGGCAGGTGACAGAACTGTTTGGCATCATCCCCACATGGACTTCGACCTCACCCCACCTGCCGGCGTTGGCCCGTTGCGGATCGGCATGACGCGGAACGCGGCCAGCACCGCGTTGGCCTCGCTCCGCGATCCTGCCGCAGCGTCGGAGTCCGATCAGCCGGGGCGGCACATCTTCCGTCCCAGCGGGCTGATGATCAGCATCCACTGCGTGCGCGACACACTCGAGGCCATCGAGCTGGCAAGGCCGTCGGCCCAGACAGACCGAGTACTCTTCAAGGGCGTGGACGTCTTCGCGCTTCCAGCCCTCGAGGTCGTCCGGCGCATCGGTGCGTTCACCTCTCTCGAGGAAGACCCCGACGACGCTGCTTCCTTCGTCGCCCAGGACTTGCTGCTGAGCTTCTGGCGCCCGTTCGCGGCCGACGACGAGCCCGAGGAAGAGCAGGGCTACTACTTCAGCTCCGTCCTGGTGGCACAGCCTGGCTACTACGACCCCCCTGCTCAGGCCGCGGAGCGACTCCAGAACGGCTCGTGACCGGCCAGTCAGAACTCGCTTCCGCAGCGAGGCCCCCTCGCCCCGTCCGGAGGGTGCGCCATCGGCAGGCAAGGCGCGGGCCCGCCTACACGGCATGGCCCACGGCCGGGGCGGACCGGAGCCCGGCCGCGTGGGTCACAGCGATCGCGGCAGGGAATACACGCGACCCAGTCCTGCCAAGGAATAGGCCGGCTGGGGCTGCGGCAGAGCTGTGGACGCACCGGATCCTGCTTCGACAACGCCGCCGCGGAGAGCTTCTGGGCCCTGCTCAAGGAAGAGATCGGCACCCGCGCCCGGCCCGACCGGGCCACCGCGCGAGCCGAGGTCTTCAACTTCATCGAGACCTTCCGCAACCGCCGCCGCCTGCGCAAGCACAAGACCCTCGGCTGTCTCACCCCGGCCGAGACCGGACAGCGACATCAGCACACCCTCGCGGCATAACGATCACGTGTCCGGGATCACGGGGAAACTTCACGGCAGCCCACGGGACAGACGACTGGAGCCCGACCGCTCCAGTAGCGGGCACCGAGACACGCCCGGCGTCAGCGGCCAGGGAGGAAGTACTCGCGGGCAAGGATGAGCTGGTCGATCCAGTCGTCCAGTTCTTCCTCGTCGCATGTGGTCACACGGCATGTGTGGGCCGTGCCGTCGGCGAGGTGGACGGTGACAGTCAGGCCCAGGCCTCGGCCGGTTTCCTCGTAGGTCACAGCGTGGACGGTGGGCCAGGCCAGATGAATGGTGCGGCCGTTGTTGCCCAGCGAGATGCCTTCGGTGTCCGCCACGATGGCGTTCTTGCGGTCCATGGCGAAAAGCTGCGGGCTCTCGGCGTCCGCGTCGCTCGTGGGTGGCAGGCTCGGAGGTGAGGGCTGGTGGGCGGGCATGGGCGGCGGTGACGCGGAAGCGACCTGAGTGGGCTCATAGGCCGGCGGTCCCCCGAGCTCCGTCAAACTGAGCAGGTCCAGCAGCTGGCCGGCAGCAGGCCTCTGCTGGGGCTTCTTCCCCATGCAAGCAGCGATGACGCCGCGCAGCGTGGGTGGCACGGTGGTCAAGTCGGGCTCGTGATGGACGGAGCGGTACATCATGGCCGCCGGGGTGCCGTCCCCGAAGGCGCTTCCGCCGCTGGCTGCGATCAGGACCGCTCCCAGCGCGAAAACGTCCGCGGCCGGTGTGACCGGCAGGCCCTCTGCCTGTTCCGGGGCGAGGAAGCCCGGTGTGCCAACGGCGATACCGGTGGCGGTCAAACGGGAGCCCTCTACGGCTCGGGCGATACCGAAGTCCACGACGCGCGGTCCGTCCCCGGCCATGATGATGTTGCCCGGTTTCAGGTCACGGTGGACCAGACCGCAGCTGTGGATGGCCTGCAGGGCTTCGGCCAGCGCAAGCCCGAGCTGCCGCAGCGCCCGTCCCTCCATCGCGCCCTGCGTGGCAAGGAGGCCGGCAAGAGTCGGCCCGGGGATGTAGGCAGTGGCCATCCACGGCGCCGGCGCCTCAGGACCCGCGTCCACGACCGGTGCCGTGTGAAAGCCACCTACCGCGCGGGCCGCAGCGACCTCCGTACGGAACCGCTCACGGAACCCAGGGTCACGCGCCAGTTCCGGCTTGGCCACCTTCACCGCCACCGCACGCCCACCCCTCGAACGGGCGAGATAGACCGTGCCCATCCCACCCTCACCGAGCACCTGCTCCACCGTGTACGCGCCGATCCGCTCCACCCCACATCCCTCCCCCGAACGATCTTAGAAGGGTCCCTCTTCGCCCCTGACCCAGATCGACACTGTGCCGCCGATGCCGCGTCCGCTCATGGGGCCGAGGTCGACGAGGAGGCGGCCAGGAAGAGAATGACGCCCGTCGCAGCTACGGCGGACTTGATCGCAGTGGTTCGCATGCCCTGCGAGCGATCAAGTGGTGTGAGGCGCGGACCGGCTGGCACGCACCCAAGGACGTCGAACGGCGCTCGAGCCACCGGGGGCGGCTCGAGGATTGACGGCCGGACGCCGGTTACGTGGCCGGCTCGTACGTCACGCTCCGCTCCGGGCAGCCGGCCGCCGTCTCGCGCAGGGCAGCAACCGCCACGGCGGCCGCCACTGACATCCCCTGGTGGTGCCGGTGAACCCCACCGGCACCACCACCGCGCCGCCGAAACGCTGCGAACTCAACATGAGCGCCTTGGTGCGCCATGCCGGGTTCTACGGTGCGCGCGCACCCAGGTGCGGTCGGCATGGCCGGAGGCGATCTTCCGCCCGGTGTCTGTAATGCAGGAGACTGGCGCTGCGTTCAGACGCCATCCGCTTACCGATCAGCGGGCTGGGCTGGTCGAACACGGGTCTTGATCGGGTGATCGCGGTGCGGTTGGCGCATGAAGACAGGGCCTCGCGGTAGCTCGGGGTTGTCGAAGCCAACGAGCACCAGGAGGCCCTGTTGCCGCAGTCTTTCGCGCTCGCGCCCGTGGAGTCCAACTCGCCGTCTCCGTCGTGTGACTGCCTCGCGCACAGGTTCGGCAACGCGGCGGACGGGCCGGACCGTGTGCGGTGTTACGGCTCGGACATGACGGACGCGGAATGGCAGGTCATCCGGGCGGTGCTGCCGGTGCCCGCGTGGCTTGAAGGGCGGGGCGGCCGGCCGGAGGGCTATTGCCACCGCGTGATGCTGGATGCAGTCCGCTACGTGGTCGACAACGGCGTCAAGTGGGTCAATCTGCCGGCGGATTTCCCGCCGTACCGACGTGTGCACGCTTTCGCCCGTCGCTGGCAGGTGACGGGTCTGCTCGCCGAGCTCCACGACCGGCTGCGCGACCGCGTGCGGGAGAAGGAGGGCCGCACGGTGGACCCGACGGCCGCGATCGTGGACTCGCAGTCACTGCGGGCCGCGGCGAACATCCCGCGCTCCACATCCGGCTGGGACGGCGGGAAGAAGGTGGGCGGCCGCAAGCGGCACCTGGTGGTGGACTGCCTCGGCCTGGTACTGGCCGTTGCGGTGACCGCGGCGAGCGTGCAGGACCGCGACGCCGCCGTCCCGCTGCTCGAGCAACTGCGCAAGGTGCACTTCTCCATCCGCTTGGTGTGGGCGGACGGCGGCTATGCCGGGCGACTGGTCGACTGGGCGGCCGAGAACCTCCAGCTCACCCTGGAGATCGTCAGACGCACCGACGACGCCACGGGCTTTGTGGTGCTGCCGCGCAGGTGGGTGGTGGAAAGAACACTGAGCTGGCTGATGCGCTCGCGCCGCCTGGTGCGCGACTACGAGACACTGTCCGCCATGCACGAGGCCATGGTGCTGTGGTCGATGACCATGCTCATGAGCGGCCGCCTGGCCGGGCGCCGCCCGGGCGCGTTCAGCCGGTCGGCACCGCGAGCGCGGTGAACACCCCCGGCCGCACCTGCCGGGCCCACCCCCGCTCCACCAGGCGTTTCGCCTTCGACCGCACCCCCTCGACCTTCGCCGGGACCACCTGAAGCCCCAGGGCCCTGGCCAGTTGCTGGCAGCGCATGCCCTCCCGGCCCGCTTCCGACTCCAGCACCGACACGATCCGCTGGTAGTCCGGCGCCAGGACCGACGCCGTCATGCCCTCGGTCCGGTGCGGCACCACCGAGCCGACCGCTGAGCCCCGCTGCGGCTCCACGACCGCGGAAGGCGGCTCGACCAGCACCTCGGCCACCGTTGCACGGGCATCCACCAGCCGCTGAAGCGCCCGTTCCGCCTCGCCGAGCGCGGCCTGCACCCGCTCGGCCTCCTCCTGCAACCACGCGATCTCTTCCCGCACCTTCTTCTCCCGGGCTTCCAGCAGACCGAGTACCGATGCCACCAGCCACCTCCACGAGCGATACGAGCGAACGAACCGCCCCCATCTCTCCCGCTGCCGACCGGAGTTCATGCCCCCTAGCCCGAACCAAGCGATCACGTTGGGACTGTAAACCGTTCGGTGTAACTCCCGATCATGGAGGATGCATCGATGACCAGTGAGAACGTGGCTGAGCCCGAGGCCGTTGAGCCCTC
>NZ_JBIWJA010000077.1:0-9106 GCF_044764905.1 Streptomyces sp. NPDC093586
CCCACAGGCCCTCAGGGACCAGGCCCGGCGATGGGCCGACTGGCTCACCGAACACCCCGACACCACCCTCACCGACCTCGCCTGGACCACCACACGGCACCGACGGCACTTCGCCGAGCGCGCGGCGGTGGCCGGACCTGACCTGCCCGCGGTCATCGAAGGACTGAACGCCCTGGCCGACGACCGGCCGGACGCGTCGGTCACCCTTGCCACCGCACGGCCGGGCAAGGTCGTGTTCGTCTTCCCCGGCCAGGGCTCGCAGTGGCCGGGCATGGCCCGGCGCCTGCTCGCCGAGAGCCCGGCCTTCGCCGACACGGTCGACCGCTGCGACGAGGCACTGCGCCCGTGGACCGGCTGGTCGGTCCGCGAACTGCTCCAGGACGAGGACCGCATCGCGTGGGACCGCCTGGACGTCGCTCAGCCGGTGCTGTTCACCATGTATCTCGGCCTGGCGACGGCCATGCGGGACCTGGGCCTGGAACCGGATGCCGTGGTCGGACACAGCCAGGGCGAGATCGCCGCAGCCGTGGCCGCCGGCGCCCTGACCCTGGAGGAGGGCGCCAGGATCGTGGCCGAACGCAGCAAGGCCCTCGCCGCGCTGTCCTCCGACGGCGAGATGGCCACGGTGGAACTCCCCGTCTTCGACGTCGAGGCGGCACTGGCCCCGTACGGGGACGCCGTCTCGGTCGCCGTGGTGAACACACCGGGATCCACGGTCATCTCGGGGGACCGCGCGATCGTGGAGGAACTGCTCTACGCGTGGGACGACCAGGACGTGATGTGCGGCAAGCTGAACGCCGCCTGCGCGTCCCACAGTTCGCACATGGACGCACTGCTGCCCGGCCTCCGGGAGACGCTCGCCCCGCTGCGTCCCCGCCCGTCCGGCGTCCCGCTGTACTCCACGGTGCTGGGCCGCCGGGCCGCCGGCGAGGAGCTGGACGCCGACTACTGGTGCCGGAACCTGCGCGAACCCGTACGGCTCGACCTCGCACAGCAGGAGCTGCTCGCCGACGGATACACGGTGTTCGTCGAGATCAGCCCCCACCCCGTGCTGGCCATGCCGTTGGCCGACGGCGGCGCGGAGCAGGACGCGGTGGTCCTGGCGGCGATGGAACGGGAACAGGGCGGCCTGGACCGGCTCCGGCGCACACTGGGCGCCCTGCACGCGCACGGTGTCGACATCGACTGGTCGGCGGCCGTCCCCGACGGACGCATGGTCGGCCTGCCCGGCTATGCCTTCCAGCGCCGGCGCCACTGGAAGGAGCCCGCTCGGCGCAGGACGACCGACCAGCGGTTCTGGGACGCCGTCGGCGCGGGCGAGGCGGACTCGCTCGCCGAACTGCTCGGCGCGTCCGGGCAGCACAGGGACAGCGTCGCGGACCTGCTGCCGTTGCTCCGGCGCTGGCACGAAGGCCGCGACGGCCACGCCGAGATCGCCGACTGGCTGTACGAGGAGACCTGGCAGTCCAGCGAGCCCGACCCGGCACCGGCGGACGGGGACTGGGCCGTCCTCGGGGACCCCGCGTCACCCGTCGCGGAGCTGGTGACGGCCCTGCGCGAGGCAGGAGCCGGCACGCACCGGGCCGGCACGGACCCGGACGGCCTGACCTCCCTGCCGGCGACGCTGCAGGGTGTGATCGTCCTGGCGCCGCTGGACGAGGACGCCGACGCACTGCGGGGCTTCCTGCGAACCGCACGGCTGCTGCAGGAACTCGGGACGAGTCACCCGGGAACCCCGGTGTGGCTGGTCACCCGGGGTGCCGTCGGCGTGGACGGAGCCGATCCGGTCACGCGTCCCGAGCAGGCACTGATCAGCGGGCTGGGCCGGGTCGCGGCGCCGGAACGCCCCGAAGGCCGGGGCGGCACCGCGGACCTGCCCGAACAGCCGCACCCGGACTGGGCCGGGCAGCTCGTCCGCGCCGTTCTCGCCGATGACGACGAGGACCAGATCGCGCTCCGTGCCGACGGCCGGTACGTGCGAAGGCTGCGCCGCGCCACGCCCGCACCGCGGGCGCCGTGGACGACCAGTGGCACCGCTCTGATCACCGGCGGCACGGGAGTCCTCGGCCGGCGACTCGCCCGCCGGCTCGTGGAACGCGGGACGCGACGCGTCGTGCTCGCCTCCCGCTCCGGTGAGGTGCCCGCACGGTTCCGTGAGGAACTCGAGGCGGCCGGGGCACAGGTCGTGACGGCGGCCTGCGACGTCGGTGACCGGAGGCAGGTCGCCGGCCTGATCGACAGGATCGACGCCGACGGCCCGCCGCTGACGGTCGTCGCACATCTCGCGGGGGCCCCCGGGACGGCACTCCTGGCAGAACTCGACGCCGCCCGGGCCGCCGAGGAACTCTCCGCGAAGGTGTCCGGCGCCTGGCACCTGCACGAACTGCTCGGCGACCGGCCCTTGGACGCGTTCCTGCTCCACGGCGGTGGCGCCGGTCTGTGGGACACGAGCGGCCGGACGACCTGCGCGGCCGGCAACGCCGCGCTGGACGCCCTCGCCCGCCACCGGGTGGCGGACGGCCGCACGGCCACCGTGGTGCACTGGGGCGGCTGGGCCGACACGGACACGGTGACGCAGGAGGCCGAGGAGCAGCTCCGGGCACAGGGGCTGCGGCTGATGCCACCGGACCGCGCACTGGACGTACTGGACCTGGTGCTCGGAACGGACCGGGTGGCGCTGGCGGTGGCCGACATCGACTGGGCCCGCTTCACCCCCGCGTTCTGCGTCGCCGGACGGCGTCCGCTGCTGCTGGGCGTCCCGGAGGCACGCGCGGTGATGACCGGCGAGCGCCAGGAGAGCGCGCTCGCGGAGCGGCTGGCGGCCATGGGACCGGAGGCGCAGTTCGACGCGGTGCTCGAACTGGTCCGCGTCGAGGCCGCGACTGCCCTCGGGGTGGCGCAGATCCCCGTCGGACAGCCGCTCCAGCAGCTCGGGATGGACTCGCTGACGGCGGTCGGCCTGCGCGCCCGGCTCGCCAGGCGAAGCGGCCTGCCGCTCGGCACGGACGTGCTGTTCCGGCACGGCAGCTGTGCGGGCATCGCGCACCACATGGTCGACGAGCTCACCGGACGGCAGCCCGTCGCCGAGCCGGCGGACGACCGGTTGGTGCGGGTGCTCAAGCCGGCGCTGCACCCCAGGGCACGGATCCTGTGCATGGCGGGAATGGGGGGCACGACCACCTCCCACGTCCCGCTCGCCCCGTACCTTCCCGAGGACGTGGAACTGCTCGGCATCCGGGTTCCCGGCCGTGAGGGACCCGGCGGGGAGGCCCCGGTGGACGATGTGAACACCCTTGTCGACCGGGTCGTGGCGGAGATGTCCGGCCGTCTCGACGTGCCGACCGTCCTGTACGGGCACAGCCAGGGCGCGTGCGGGGCATGGGAGATCGCTCACCGGCTGGGCAGCAGGACGGGGGGACCGGAGCTGTCCCTCGTCGTCGCCTGTGCGCCGCCGCCGTTCAGCGAGGCGCCGGAGGCGCTCAAGCGGTTCCTGGAGGTGTCGACGCTGTGGGACACGGCGGCGCCGCAGTCCCTCGTCGAGATGTTCCGGGGTGTGCTGCCCGACGAGATCCTCGCCCACGAAGAGATCTTCGCCGGTTACCTGGAGAACCTGCGGAACGACTCCGCGATGTGGACCCGGTACCAGCTCATGCTGGACACCGACCGCAGGGGCCCGCTGGACATCCCGATCACGGCGGTGACGGCCGACGCCGACCCGGTGCTGCCCGAGGGCACGATGGAAGGCTGGTCCGCGCTGACCAGGGGCACGTTCGTGACCCGGAGCATCGAGGGCGCGCACTCGGCGCCGCTCGAGAACCCGGAGGCCATGGCCCGGCAGCTGGCCTCGGCCATCCCCGCCGCGGTCATGCTCGACGCCTGACCGCAGCCGGCGTCCGTCGTCGCCCGACGACGGACGCCACGCCGGCGGGGCGGCCGGAGCATCAGGACCGCCGGTCCGCCCTCGCCCGCACGAGCGGACCACGTCGGGCCCGCGCCCCTGGGCCGGCCGCGCCGGGCGGCCCATCGCGAGGACCGGAACGGTTGCAGACCCACCGGTGCGCACGGCGGGCGGGCACGCCCGGGCTTCCTGCCGGGACCGGCTCGTTCGACCCGACGGCGGTCACCGGCCGGTACGAGCACGCCACCGAGCCGATCCCGGTACACCGGCGTCCCGGCCGAGGCGGTGCTGCGCAACGCGTTGTGACCGACCCCCGACCCCCGACCGCCCGGCCGTGAACCGTTGGGCCCGCCGCCGGGGACGGGTTCGATCCCCGCCCCCGCTCACGCCGAAGCCCCAGGTCGGAGACCTGGGGCTTCGGCTGCTGTCACCCGGATTGAGCCGGCGCCGAGAGCGATGCCGGCGCGGCTCGGCCGGCTCCTTCGCCGCCGGACCCCGAGGGCTCCGGCGGGTGCGAGGACCTGCTCGACGGCGGCCACGGGCCGCCCGTCCGCCTCCTCGCGGCCGGTGCCGCGAGGAGGCGGACGGGGGCTCACAGCCGGCGCAGGAGGGCCGCCCGGTCGACCTTGCCCGTGCCGGTCAGGGGCAACTCGTCGAGCGCGACGATCCGCGTGGGGATCATGTACGACGGCAGGACGGTCCTCAAGGCGCGCACGACCTCGGCCTTCGAGAGCGGCTCGGCCGTCGGCACGTAGAAGGCGGCCAGCGTCCGCCCGCCCGGCCCCGTGGGCGCCACCACCGACGCGGCCCGGACTCCCGGGCACTGGAGGAGGGCGCTTTGCACCTCGCCCAGTTCGATCCGGTAGCCGCGCACCTTCACCTGGTCGTCGAGGCGGCCCAGGAACTCCATCTCACCGTTCGGCAGCCAGCGGGCACGGTCACCGGTGCGGTACATGCGCTCACCGGGGCGCAGGGCTCCCGGGTCGGGCAGGAACTTGGCAGCGGTGAGACGGGCGGCCGCGGCGTAGCCCAGGGCCACGCATGTGCCGGCGATGTACAGATCGCCCTCCTCGCCGAGGGCGCAGGGCCGCAGGTTGCCGTCGAGCACGTAGTAGCGGGCGTTCTGCATCGGTTTCCCGTAGGGAATGCTCGGCCACGCGGGGTCGACGTCGCTCACCCGGTAGTGGTTCGACCAGACGGTGCACTCCGTGGCGCCTCCCAGCGCCACCACCTCGGCGTTGGGGAACGCGGCCCGGATCTGGTCGGGGAGCGGCACCGGGATCCAGTCGCCGCTGAGGAGGACCAGGCGCAGCGCGTCGCGCCCGGCGGGCTCACGGGCCTGCACGAAGGGCATGACCATGGCCAGGGCGGCGGGCGCCGAGTCCCAGATGGTGATGGCCCTCTGTTCGAGCAGGTCCACCAAGGCGTGCGGATCGGCGAGTTCCGCCGCCGACGCCAGCCGTATGGTCGCGCCGGCGGCCAGCACACCGAAGATGTCGTAGACCGAGAGGTCGAAGCAGAAGGACGTGACGAAGAGGATCTCGTCGGCGGGCCCGACCTTGTAGGTGCGGTTCACCCAGTCGATGAGGTTCACCGCCGACCGGTGGGTGACGACGACTCCCTTGGGCGCACCGGTCGAGCCGGACGTGAAGATGGTGTAGCAGACGTCGTCGGCCGTCGGACCGGTGGCGAGGGGAGCGGCCGACCGGAGGCCGACGTGACGGCCGGTCCACAGCGGCTCGCGGCCCGGCGCCGCACGGTCGCGGGACGGCTCGACGCGGATGACCGCGTCGTACCGCTCGGCCAGTTCGCCCGTGAGATCCCCGGCCCGGCGGCGGTGGACACTCGCGTGAGCCACCCCGGGCAGGAGTTCGGGGAGGCGCTCGACGAAGCGAGGCGGCACCCGGAGGCCGGAGTAGGAGCTGAGCCCGGGATCGATGAGGTCGGCGAGGACGATGACGCCGTCGTCGGCGAGCAGCCCGAGGAGCGAGTCGAGGACACCGGTCAGGTGGTCGAGGTCCGGCAGGAACTGCACCGTGCTGGCCAGCACGACGACATCGAACGGGCCGCTCACCCGCTCCGCTGCCTCATGGGCGAAGCACACCACGCCGTCGACCTCGCCCCCGGACCGGGCCCCGGCCTCGCTGCTCCGGGCCACGGACACCGGTGAGGGGTCGACGGCGACGTAGCGGGACGCCCACGGCGCCAGGGCCTCGACGATCAGGCCGGATCCGCACCCGATCTCCAGGACCGAGGGCCGTTCGGCGGACGTCGCGGCCCGTACGAACCGCGCCACGTGGTCCTGGTAGCCCCGGGCGTCATCCGCGGTGAAGGGCCGCTCCGAGCGGCGCGTGTTGAAGCCGGCGGCCTCGAGCGGGTCCGGGGAGCCGGACAGGTAGTCGAAGAGGTCCGCGACCCGTTCGCCCCGGAAAGTGGCCGACCAGGAGAACTCCTCGGGGATGTCGGGGCACAGCACGTGGCGGAGCGAAGGCACCTCCCACCGGAACTCCTGCACGGAGGGCAGGGACACGCGGTCGGTGAGCACGGCCGCCACGTCGAGCTGGTCGAGCAGCCCGACCACCCGGCCGGCGGGCCACGCCGGATCGAGCGGGACGTAGGAAGCGCCGGCTTTGAGCACCGCGAGCATTCCGACGAGGGCCCAGGCGTCGCGCTCGCCGTAGACACCCACGGAACAGCCCCGGCCCAGTCCCAGCTCGCGCAGCAGCCGTGCCAGCCGGTTGGAGTGACGGTCCAGTTCGCCGTAGGTGAGGACCTGCTTGTCGGAGGTCACGATCGCCGGGCGGTCCGGGTGGCGCCGGACGGTCTCGGCGATCAGCCCGGGGATCGTGGCGTCGTCGCGGAACGGCCGCGCGGTCTCGTTCCACCCGCTCCAGGGCGCGCCCGACACGGAGACCTGCGAGGCGCTCACCGGGCCGGTGTCCGAAAGACCCCGCGAGCCGCCAGCGCGCCGGTCAGCTCGTTCACCGTCGGGTGCTCGAAGAAGAGCCGGAGCTCCAGGCGCACGCCGAGCACGGCCCCGAGCGTGGCCATGATCTCGGCGACCAGCAGGGAATTCCCGCCGGCCTCGAAGAAGTCGTCGTCGCCGCCGAAGTCGTCGTGCTCCAGTACGTCGGCCCACTGAGCCCGCACCTGGGCGCGCAGCAGCTCGATGTCCGGGCCGTCGTGACCGGCGTGGTCCGGGCTCGCCACCCCGACCGATCCGAAGTTGTCCACCGCTCTCTCCTGCGTTCTGTCTCGGTGCTCCGCTTCTTCAACGGGCTCTCGCTGCTTTCCTGTCGCCGGCCGCGGCTCGGACGCCGACGCCGGTCCGGCCGCCGCGTCGTCGGCGGCGGAACCACGCCGTCACGAGCGGGCCCGCGCTCACCCGGTCGAGGGGTCCGGCCAGGTGCCAGTCTCGCCGTGACGACCGGCCGTTGTCCGAGGATCTTTCAGAGGTCAGTCAGGGGTGGCGCCCGTGGGCCACGGTGACCGGTCATCCTCACGTGCATGGGAACAAAAACGAAAAGCCGTTGGTTCGTCGGGGTCCCCCACGACGGCCTCGAAGAGTGCGCGCTGTACGCCTTCCCGCACGCGGGCGCCGGCGTGACCACCGTGCGTCAGCTGTGCGTCGAGCTCTCCGGCGCTTTCGACGCCTTCGCGGTACGCCTCCCGGGCCGGGAGTCCCGGCTCGGGGAACCCGTGGAGACCGTCATGCCCGAACTCGCCGACAAACTCGCCGGCGAACTGCTCCACCACGCACAGGGACGTCCGGTGGTGCTGTACGGGCACTGCGCCGGCTCGACGATCGCCTACGAGGTGGCACGGCGCCTGGACCCCGCCCGGGTGCGTGCGCTGGTCGTCTCCTCGCACCCGGCTCCCGGGAGCGTCCGCCGCGAACCCACGTGGGCGTTGCCGCGGCCGGACTTCCTCCAGCAGGTCGTGAGGGACGGCTACCTCCCCTCGCAGCTCCTCGCCAACGAGGAACTGCTCGACATCGTCGAGCCCGCCCTGCGCGCCGACTACGAACTCATCGAGACCCACGAACTCGAGCTGTACGAGCGCGGTGCCGCCGAGCCCGTCCCGGTCCCGACGGTGGCCGTGTACGGCCGGGACGACCACACTGTCGCCCCCGCCCAGGTCGACGCGTGGTCGGCGCTCACCACCGGGCCGTTCCGGTTCGTGTCGCTGCCGGGCGGCCACGACCTGCCGAGCAGCCACCCGGCGGACCTGGCGGCGGCCATCCGCGAGGCCCTGGTGACCGCCGCCTGAACACGGGCGCGTGCCCGTCCCTGACCTTCGCGTCCACGCGGTCGTCGAGGACGGCCGGGCAGACGTTGTCCGGCGGACCGTGGACCCGCAGACCTCCGCGCCGCGGTGCCCGCGCGTCCCGGGCCGGGGCCGCACGTGCCGGCTCGAGTCCGTACCGGGCGAGCGCACGAGCGCCCCTCCAGCAGTGGTGCGTAGCCTCCGGGAGATGCACGACCCCCACCGCAACGCGTGTCCGCCCGCACGCGCGGACCAGCACCGACAGGAGCCGGCACACGTATGTCCGTGAAAACCACTGTCCCCGACGCGACAGGGGCGGGTGACGAAGACGTCCGCCGGCTGGACCGGGTGGTCATCAGGTTCGCGGGGGACTTTGGTGACGGCGTGCAGCTCACCGGTGACCGGTTCACCTCCGAGACGGCGTCGTTCGGCAACGACCTGTCGACGCTGCCGAACTTCCCGGCCGAGATCCGGGCACCCGCCGGCACCCTGCCGGGCGTCTCGTCGTTCCAGCTGCACTTCGCCGACCACGACATCCACACTCCGGGGGATGCGCCGGATGTGCTGGTGGCGATGAACCCGGCCGCGCTGAAGGCGGACGCGGGGGACCTGCCGCGCGGCGCGGAGATCATCGTCAGCGCGGACGAGTTCACCACTCCCATCGGCGTACTGCGCTCCGTCGACCGCCCGGTCTACGACACGCTGATGTCGGACCAGCCGGACACCGTCGTCGAACAGAACGGCAAGGGCGACCTCACCGCACTCCTGACCGGCGGCGACACCTGGACCGTCGTCGGCTGACGCCGGCCCTTCGGAAACGGAAAACAATGGAGCACACCAGAACAGGCGAGTCCGGACTGCCCATCGAGCCGGTCTACGGGCCCGACACCCAGGCGGGCTGGGACCCGGCCGAGAAGCTGGGCGAGCCGGGGGCGTACCCCT
>NZ_JBIWJA010000078.1:0-8510 GCF_044764905.1 Streptomyces sp. NPDC093586
CGCCTCACCGGCGAGCTCCACGAACTGCTCGCCCTGGCCCTCGAGGAGTCCGACTACGCCCTCGCGATGGCCGAGCTGGGCATGGAGACCGACCCGCCCCCGCCGTACACCCCGAGCGGCTGGCTGGCCCACCTCGCGGACGGTCTTGGCGGATCCGAGGCGGATTACGGGCCCGGACCGGCCGCAGGCTGACCGTATGCCCTCTTCGCTCATTTCGCCCTGGCCATCGGCCGACCCCGCTGCCTCGCCTGCTGCGTGGTCGAGAGGCGGCCAGGACGAAGCGCGACGTCCGGACCGGTCTGGACGACAAGACAAGCCCCTGGTCACTGAGTGTTTTCAACGCTGACGCTCCAGGGCGAGGACGGCTGCGGCGATTGACGACAGGCGGTTCGGGCTGCATCGGGCTCTGCGGAAGATCCGCCAGGACTTCAGTCCTGCGACGTCCCGTTCGACCGGTGCTCGTGCCGCTGACAGTGCCCGGTTCGTCGTGCGCCGGGTCGCTGTGAGTTCACCGTGGTGCCGGCAGTTCATGGCCCTGGGCGCGGGACATGACCGAGCTGTACGGCCGTTCGCAGTGACGGCCGGCCTCGGGACCGGCGCCGGTCATACGGGCGGCCCGGTGACGAAGTCACCGTTCTCGTCGTAGGGCCAGGCGTTGGCGACGCAGCCGTGCAGGCCCTTGATCTGCTGCATCATCACGGGGGCCAGTCGCCCGGCGCCCCCGCAGGTCACGTGCGAGTGGCCGAGGAAGTGCCCCACCTCGTGGTTGATGATCAGCGCCCGGTAGTCATGGATCGGCCCGTCGAAGGTGGGCGAGCCCTTGACCCAGCGCTTGAGGTTCACCACCACCCCTCCGGGTACCTCGCAGTTGTACTCGCCTCCGGTGTCCTGCCGGATGCCGGCCCAGCACAGGGCGTCCGCCGTCGCCGGTGTCGCGATCTTTATCGTGATGTCGTGCGGCGATCCCGCGCCCACCAGCTGGAACGCGTTGTCCGGGTCGTGGGTCCAGCCCCGCGGGGCGGCGAGTATCCCGGCGATCTCGTTCGCCGCCTGGGACGGCGAGACGTCGAGGCCGGTCTCGACCTCCACGACGTAGCGCACCGAGCGGGAGCCGCTGCCCACCTTCTCCCCACTGGCCCGCGCGGTGACGAACCTCCCGCTGCCCGTCGGGGGAACGTCGATCTCGGTCCGGCTCGCGGTGGGAGAGGGAGAGGGGGAGGGGGAGGGGGAGGGGGAGGAGGGGGGCGGTGTGGGAGTGGGGGTGACGTGCGTGCTCCGCGGGTGCGGCGCACCGCCCGACGCGTCGCTCCGCCCGCCTTCCAGCAAGTACGCCGCCGAACCCAGCAGGCCGGCGGTCACCAGCAGGATGGTCAGCAGGCTCTGGCCCCGGCGGCGCGGCCGTTCCCGGCGATGGGCGGACCGACGTCGGCGGCCGGCGCGGTGACCGGCGCGGTGACCGGCCGGGGTGCTGCCGGTGGCGGGTGCGGATTGCCGCTGTCGTGCCGAATGCATGGCAGCTCAATCTGGTGATCCCAGATGATCCCCATGAGCCGGTGCCGTCACGGAAAGATAACGACGCCCCGCGTTCCCCGGCCCATGTGATCGTTGTGTAACGGCGGTCGGAGAGGGACCTTCCTCGGAACGGTCACCTCGTCCGGTCTGCCTACACTGCCGAAATGCCACGGGTCCTGATCGTCGAAGACGACTTAGATGTCCGCAGGGCCGTCCAACTGGGTCTGCGACACCAGGGGCATGAGGTCTTCGCCGTGGAAACGGGGGAGGAGGGGCTGGAACAGCTCCACCCCTTCCGGCCGGACGTCGTCGTACTCGATCTCATGCTGCCCGGCATGTCCGGCCTGGACGTGTGCCGCCGGATCAGGGACCGCGACCAGGTGCCGATCATCATGGTGACGGCCCGGGGGGACGACGTCGACGTGGTCGTGGGACTGGAGACCGGTGCGGACGACTACGTGGTGAAGCCCGTGCAGGCCCGGGTGCTCGACGCACGGATACGGGCCGTACTGCGCAGACAGGACGCGTCGCTGCCGGACGGCACCCGTCCCCGGGCGGAGACGCACGGCGAGCTGGTCGTCGACCGCGCCGGGCTCGTGGTGACGCACCGCGGCGAACCCGTCACCCTCGCCCCCTCCGAACTGCGGCTGCTGCTGACCCTGTCGGCCTCGCCCGGCCAGGTGTTCAGCCGCCAGCAGCTGCTGGAAGCGGTCTGGGAACACAGCTACCACGGCGACATACGGCTCGTGGACGCCTGTGTGAAGCGACTGCGCAACAAGCTCGGCGAGGGCAGGAATCCCCGTTACGTGCAGACCGTACGCGGATTCGGTTACCGCTTCGGCACCTCATGAGCGACCGGACGTCCGCCGCCGTACCGGGTGCCGGCCCCCGGTGGTTCCTCCGGGCGGCACTGGCGCGCATCCCGCTCCCCCTGCGCGGCCTGCGCCCCCGCCTGCTGACGTCCTTCGTCCTGGTGGCCATGGCCAGCTCCCTGGGCACCGGGGCCCTCGCCTTCCGCGAGGCGCGCACGGGGGTGCTCCAGCAGAGCCAGGACTCCGTCATCAACCGGTTCCGTACGAGCGTCGACGCCGTCGCGCCCTCCATCCCCCTCGCCCCGAACCAGTCGGACCTCCAGTTCGCGGTGGACCAGGTGCTGTACGCGAACAGCGCGTCGGGCTGGCGGATCATGGCCGCGTACGGCGGCCACCGCGCCTATGCGCCGAGCGCCGGTTTCGTCGAGCTGAGCCCCGAACTGCGCCGGTCCGTCCGGGAGCGACGTGTCGCGGTGTTCCAGCGGATGAACGTCGACGGGCGCCCTCGTCTCGTCGTCGGCATGCCCGTCACGTACACCTCGGGCGAGGGCACGGAGCCCAGGCTCTCCGGGCTCGTGATGTACCTGGAGGTCCCGCAGACCACCGAAGAGGGGTACGTCGAGGCCATGGTCAGCGGCATCGAGCGGGCCACCCTGGTGGCCCTGTGCCTCGCCGTCGTCCTGGCGCTGCTCGCCGCGAGCGGCGTACTGCGTCCCGTACGGGCGCTGCGCCGGGCGACGCGCCGGATGGCCGCGGGGCATCTCGACGTCCGGCTGGACGTCACCGGCTCCGACGAACTGGCCGACCTCTCCCAGTCCTTCAACGAGACGGCGGCCGAACTGGAGCGAACCGTACGGGAGCTGCGCCGCCTGGAGGCCCAGGGGCGCCGCTTCGTGGCGGACGTCTCCCACGAGCTGCGCACGCCGCTGGCGGCGATGTCGGCGGTCACCGACGTGCTGGACCTGGAGGGGGAAGGGGAGACCGGTGAAGCGCTGCGGCTCATCAGCGAGGGAACGAACCGGCTGAGCGGACTGGTGAACGACCTGATGGAGATCTCCCGTTTCGACGCGGGGGCGGCCGAACTCAACCGGGACGAGATCGACCTGGCCGAGTCCGTACGGCGCACCGTCGCCTCCCGGTGGCGGCAGGATCAGGTGGAGACCCGGCTGCCCGGACCGGGTGAGCTCCGCGCGCGCGTCGATCCGCGCAGGCTCGACGTGGTGACGGCCAATCTGATCGGCAACGCGCTGCGGCACGGAGAGCCGCCCGTGCGGCTGACCTTGGGGGTACGGGTGGACGAGGCGGGCATGGCGTGGGCCGTCATCGAGGTGACCGACAACGGGCCGGGGATCGCCGAGGAGGACATGCCGCACATCTTCGAGCGGTTCTACAAGGCGAGCACCTCACGGGCCAGGAGCGAGAGCAGCGGGCTGGGTCTGGCCATCACGGCGGAGAACGTGCGCCTGCACGGGGGGCGCATCCGGGCGGCGAACCTTCCCTGGGGCGGTGCGGTGTTCACGGTCGAACTCCCGCTGCACCGCGCCGGCACCGACGCCGGTGCCGGCGGCGGGAGCACCCGGTGAAGGGCTCGCGGACGGCAGCGCTGCTGTCCGGGCTCACGGCCGCGGCCGTGCTCACAGCGTGCGGAGTCCCCCCGTCCGGTGTCATCGAGGCCGGTGCGCCGGCGAGCGGCATGTTCTCCCCCAGCGCGTCACCACCCTCGACGCCCGCCACCGTCTCCCTCTTCTTCCTGCGCGACGGGAACCTGACGCCCTATCCCCGCCGGATCGACGACGCCGGGGACATCGAGGCCGTCGTACACCTGCTGTTCGAGGGGCCGGCCGCGAACGAGGCCGCGACGGCCACCACGGAGCTGCCCCGCCTGACGGACGCGCCACGGGTGGTGGTCGCCGACGGCATCCTCTTCGTCCAACTCCCCGGTGGGACGGCTCCGCTGAGCCGTCGGGCCATGTTCCAGCTGACGTGCACGGTGAACCACGCGGAAGCCGACGGCGGCACCGCGCGCCCTTCCGCCGTGTCCGTCAACCTCCATGTGCTCGGGGACGGATGGACGATGACGCAGTCGGACCACGCGTGCCCCGTCGTGTCCCCTTCGCAGGAACAACCGGAAGCACTGACCTCGCGGGAGCCCTCCGGCTGACCACCGGACGGCCCCCACGCGGGACCGGAACCGGCCTTCCGGCCACGGTCGCCTGCCTGACCGCGCGGTGGCCACCACGGCGACGCTCCCCCTCGTGAAGCACCCAACGACCTCCCTCCGCGCTGTGACACTGCCTTCGCGGGGCCGGACGTCGACACCGCAGGCCCGCTTCGGCGCGGTACGGATTGTTCGGGCACCCGGTCCACAGCCGTGAACAACGCTTCCTGAGGGGTTCCGGCCTCCGGTGCGCCTCCTTCGGCCGGAAGCGACGTGGAACCCGCACGGCCGTCGGTCTCCCAGCCGGCTCCCGCTCCTGCGAACGGCCGGTCCTCCGAGGAAGTCGCGCTGGTCTGTCAGCACTCCGGCGAGGAGCGACAGCGCGACATGGCCGCCGGGCTCGACGACATGGTCCGCGCCGGGCATGCGCAGCAGATCGGGACTCGCCGCGGCGAGATTCTCCTCGGCGAGGGCGTGCAGGGGCAGACTGTCGGGTGCGGTCACCGTGCTGATCTCCTTGCTGACCTGCACAGGTCCGTACCGCGACTGCGGGCGTGAGTGCTTGGTGGCACCGCTGTTGACCGTGGTTGTCCGCTCTTACGGGCACGCTGTGGGCACGGGCGTGACCAGTAGTCGGGCCGCACGGCGCACAACGCCTGCACCGGACGGACCGCATCGCCTCCGGGGCTGATCCGGAGGGCCTGTCGCGACTGCATGCACCGGGAGCCGACACGTGGACCGGCCAATGTTGGTGACGTATTCTTCTATGTACATCATCAACATTGCCTGGGAGGTGCGGTATGTCCGTGACCCAGATCGACATCGACGACGACGCCCTGGAGCGCGCCATGGCTCTGGCCCGCGTCCGGACCAAGAAGGAAGCGGTCAATCTCGCTCTGAACTTCTACGCCGAGCAGCAGGAGCGTGCGGCGCGCATCAGCCGTCACTTCGAGCGTGCCCGTGAGTGGGGTGCCGTCGAGGACGCCGAGCGTCTGCACAGGGCGGAGAAGCACAGCCGGTGATCTACCTGCTCGACACGTCCGGCCTGGTCCGGCTGCTCCGCGAGCCGAAACTGCAATCGGCCTGGTACGACGCGATCGATGCCGGGGCCATCGCCTCCTGCTACGTGCAACGCACCGAGTTCCTGTACAGCGCCCGGAACCGTCGCGAGTACGACGAGATCGCGGAAATGTTTTCCGACCTCTATCCCGATGCGGCGGTGCCGAAGAACGCAGGGCGTTGGATCAGCGCGGTGCAACACCGTATGGCCCAGGCCGGGGAGCATCGCAGTGCTTCGGCAGTAGACCTCGTCATCGCAGCCACTGCCGCCCACCACGGCCTGGCTGTCCTCCACGACGATGCCGACTACAGCACCATCGCCCGGCACGCATCCGACCTGACCGAGCACAACATCCACGACGTCGTCTGACGTGCCTGTGTCGCCCGACAGGTCGTGTACGGGGGTTTCGCGAACACGTGGCCTTTGTGCGGTGGCGGGCTGACCGGCAACGTGGCATCACGAGCGGCCCGGGTCACCGCAAGGCCCCGGACCTGGGCCGGAGGCGATGGACGCGGCACTCTGCTGCGCCTACGGAAGAACTCCTCGTCCTCGCCGCGTAGGCGCCCCATCGCAGCCTTCACGCAGACAGGCCCTCTCGGCATGCCGAAGTGACCTTCATGAGTCCCGAGTTGGCAGCTCTTCGTCCGTCACGATGCCCTATCCGTCACCCTCCAGGTCAGCCATGCTCGCCAACCGGCGACACTCGTTCCGACGGTATGCGGTGCGAGGCACCCGAGAAACTGTTGGGGAACCCTCGAAAAACACAAGCCCCAGGCCACTGACCTGGGGCTTCAAGAAGAGCGGGTGACGAGAATCGAACTCGCGCTCTCAGCTTGGGAAGCAACGGTGCTCGGGTGGTTGCACTGCCCCTGACCTGCGGGTACGCGCTCAATGATGATGGTGTCGTCCTTCGGGTCACACTCCTGTTGACCGTGCTTGTCCGCGCCGAAGGGCACGCGGTGGGCACGGCATCGTCGAGCGGTTCGACCAGAAGTGCGGAGGCGTCAGTGCAGGCTCTGCGCCTCCGTGATCTTCTTACCCGAGAAGCCTCGGTTGCATCCGCACGTGATCCGCAGGAGCCTGCCGGGCGCAATGCCGCAGACCCAGCCCCTCTGTCTGCCCTGCAACCGGTTCAGACCTGGCCGAGGTCGATCTCCGCCGCGAAGGGGGCGGTGATCTTCAAGATCCCGGTGAACACGTCCCCGTCCCGGTAGGTCCTCGTCGCGGGGTCGAGCAGGTACGTATACACCAGCGGTGTGCCCGTCGCGGCCTGCTCGATCCGCCAGTAGAAGCCGATCCCGGCCTTGGCGTACTGGTCGACCTTCACGATCCGGTCGGTGGTCTCCGAGCCCGGCGACACCACCTCGGCCACCAGCAGTACGTGCTCGGGCCGGGTGGGCGTGACGTCGATCGTGTCAGCGCGGTAGACGACGACGTCGGGGCGGCGATTGGTCAGCGGGACGTCCTGGAGCCGGACGTCGAAGTCCGTGTCGGCGTTCCAGTCCGGGCCCGCGGCGGCGTCCAGGGCGTTCGCCAGGAGCCGGGCCAGCCGGTTGTGCCGCTTGGAGGCGCTGGGGCTCACGACGACCATTCCGTCCACGATCTCGATGCCGGCGCACTGCTCCTCGGACCACGCCTCGTACTCCTCGGCCGTGATCTGCTGGTGCATCCACGCCGGGGCCACCATCTCGGCAGTCATGACACGCCTCCCGGACACTGTGCGGCGGGCCCGATCCCGCTGCACTCAGCGTACTGACTCCCACGCGCCGGGGTGGCTCGGAGACCCCGGTCGCCTCGACGCTTTCCCTTGTCGAGTGGAAGCGGCGTGCTGTGCTCATGAGTACCGGGCTTGACCCACCACGCTGCCGCTCCGGCGCCGGCCCGCGATTCGTTCAACGGCTCTGCCACCACACCAGGCCGCACCCGACAAGAGCAGAGCCCGCAGCCGTGGCGACGCCGCGTACGGCAGCGACCAGGGCGGCACGCCCCAGACGACGAGCGGTTCGCTGCCGCCTTCGTTCCGTGAGCTTGCTCATCGGGATCTCCTCCGGTCGGTCTCGTCGCTGCTGCGAGCTGGCGGCCCGAGTTCCGTGCGGTGGTGGGGAAGAGACCCGGCCGGGCGGGAGGACCGGGCGTTTCGCGTTCTACGCTGCTGGCCGACGAGGTGCCCGCTGTGCCCGCTGCGGGCGGTCCCGGGTACTGCGGCCGGGAGGAGGAGCGCGGGTGAGCGGTGAGATCGAGCCCGTGCGGCGGCGCGGCCGGGAGGCAGCCCTCGACGCCGGTGCGTGGACGGCGGCAGTGGAGATGTACCGCAACCGGTATTCCTTCGTCGCGGTCGGCCCGCGTGCTCACGAGGACTGGCTGCCCGACGTTGCTGCGCTGATGCGCCGAGAGGTGGCCGATCCCCGTGGCTGGTCCGGCAGGGATCCCGAGCAGGGAGAGGAGGAACTGGACGAGGACCCCTCTTTTCCCTTCCGGGTTCCGCCGGCGGACGAGGCCGGAGCCGCGCAGTGGCGCAGTCGGCTGTTCGAGATCCCGCGTCGTGCCGTCGTACGGCTACTCGTCATGCTGGCTACGGACGCCATGGACGTGTCGCGCCAGTACGGCTTCGCCGACCGCAGGGCGGGCATGGAAGAACACGCGCGGGTGATTCTCTCGCGCTTCCCGGAGGGCTCGCGGTTCTTCACGAACACCCGTCACGGCGGCGACCACCCCGACTTCTACGAACGCGTCACCGGTTGCTGGCCGATGACTCAGTACACCTGGGACTTCGGCCTCGTCGCGGTGTCCCGTGAGGAAGTCGGCCTCGTCTGGTCGTTCGACGCTAGCTGAAGTGGACGGACATGACCGTAAGGACCCGCTCGGCCACCTATCCCGACCGGAGAACCGCTCACTGGGCCACCCAGCAGGTGGTGACCGGAAACGAGCAGAGGATTCACCGCTGGCTCGCCCAGGGCACCCGTGCTCG
>NZ_JBIWJA010000079.1:0-8330 GCF_044764905.1 Streptomyces sp. NPDC093586
TTGAGTGATTGCTGGAGCGCCGAGGGCAGCTTGGACGCCACCTTTTCCCGGTATCCGTCAGGGTATGGAGAGGCCATGACGTCAGTATACTGACGCAACAAGAGGCAACGGCAAGCACCTTGCGGAGTTTGACACGGTTTCATCCCCGGCTGAGGGACCACTCGGATTTATCACGCCGTGATAGTCACGGCCCGGACACCGGCACCGGGCCGTGACTATCACGGCGTGATAATCGCTGGCTTCCCTCGCCCGCCCTGGAACAGCCGACCCGCCCCCTGCAACTGGCCCCGCGACGCCGGGCCGTGTGCGTTCGTCCGGGTCGACGCACTGGCCCAGAAGGTCCGCGAGGGCGGCCGCGGCAACATCGTCCCCTCGCTGACGGTCGGTTCGGCGGCGCCGGACACTCCTGCGGGTTCGCCGCGCCGACGGTGCCGACTTCAGGACGCGTGCTGGTGTGGCCACGCCGGTCGGTGATGGCCGCTTCGACGACATCCCGGATGCCCAGGGGGAGGCCATGGCATCGACTCACTGACCCCTTCGCTCCCTGTGGCACCTGGTTCGGGACGTCTGGCAGGGTCCGCCCGGATCGGGGGGGGGGGGGGGGGGGGGGGGGGGGGGCCCCCCCCCCCCCCCCCCCCGCGCCTGTACGTTGTGGGCGGTACGGGGCCGTCTCAGCGGCCGGCGCCTCCGCCGGCGTTGGGTCCGTCGTAGTCCTCGCCGTAGGCGCCCTTGGCGGGGCGGCGGCGGCGCATGGGCGGCTCGACGCCGTCGGCGAGGCGGCGGGCGGTGAGCAGGAAGCCGGTGTGGCCGATCATCCGGTGGTCCGGGCGGACGGCCAGGCCCTCCACGTGCCAGTTGCGGATCATCGTCTCCCAGGAGGTCGGCTCGTTGAAACAGCCGATCTCGCGGATGGACTCGACCGTCCGCGCGAGCTGGGTGGTGGTCGCGACGTAACAGCACAGGATGCCGCCGGGCACGAGCGCCTTGGAGACGGCCTCCAGGCACTCCCAGGGGGCGAGCATGTCGAGGATGACCCGGTCGACGTCGGTGTCGGACAGGTTGTCCTGGAGGTCGCCGACGGTGAGCTGCCAGGCGGGGTGCGGGCCGCCGAAGTAGCGCTCCACGTTCTGCCGGGCGATCTCGGCGAAGTCCTCGCGGCGCTCGTAGGAGTGCAGCATTCCCTGGTCGCCGATGGCGCGGAGCAGGAAGCTGCTGAGCGAGCCGGAGCCGACGCCGGCCTCGACGACGCGCGCGCCGGGGAAGATGTCGGCGAAGGCCAGGATCTGCCCCGCGTCCTTCGGGTAGACGACGGCGGCCCCGCGGGGCATGGACAGGACGTAGTCGGGGAGCAGGGGGCGCAGCGCGAGGTAGGCGACGTTACCGGTGGTGCGGACAACGCTGCCCTCGGGAGCACCGATCAGTTCGTCGTGGGGGAAGGAACCCTTGTGGGTGTGGAAGTTCTTCCCGGCCTCGAGCGTGAACGTGTAGTGGCGGCCCTTGGGGTCGGTCAGCTGTACCTGGTCCCCGACCTTGAAGGGCCCGCGCCTGCGGGCGGCACCGGTCGGTTCGGACATGTGACCAGCCTACCGGTTCCCTGCCGGAGCCTTGACCGGCGGAGGGGGCGGGCGGCGGTGCGGGCGGTGTGCGGTCGCCCGCGCGGTTCACCCGTGCCCCTTCGGGGCGTGTTCAGCTGGGTCGTGCCATCGCCTTGACGAAGGCTCGTTCCACGTCCGCCGCGGACAGGACGCCGTAGATCTCGCCGGTCTCCTCGACGACCAGGTACTCGGTGGCCGGGGCCGCTCGCAGTGCGTCGAGGAGTTCCTCTCCCGACAGCTCGGCCGAGACGCGCATGCCGTCGGTGAGGTCCTGCGCGAGCCCGCTGACCGGGACCCAGGGACGGCGGTGCTCGGGTACGCCGGCGATGGCGGCCTCGCGGACCAGGGAGACCGGCCTGCCCTCGGCGTCGACGACGACCAGGGCGCGGGCTCCGGAGGCGTTGGCGCGGCGCAGCGCCTCGGAGAGCGGGGTGTCGGCGGGGACGGGGACCGCGCGCCGGGTGAGGGCGCGGGCGCGCAGCTCGGGCAGGTGCTCGCGCAGGCGGGCCATGCGCAGGCTGTTGCCGGCGCCGGTCCAGATGATCGCGGCCAGGATGGCGGCGAGCAGGGCGTCCATCACGGTGTCCATGCCGACGTTGTCCACGGCGCCGGAGCCGAGCGCTCCGGACTGGGTGAGCAGGGGCAGTCCGATCAGGACGGAGACGGCGAGTGCCCGGCCGACCCAGGCGGCGGCGACCGTGCCGCTCATCGGTCTGCCGGTGATCTTCCAGACGACGGCGCGGAGCATCCGGCCGCCGTCGAGGGGGAGGCCGGGGAGCAGGTTGAAGACGGCCACGATGAGGTTGGAGATCATCAGACCGGCCAGCAGGACGCCGGGGACGGTGCCGGGCTCGACGGGGAGCAGGGCGAGATAGAAGACGCCGGCGAGGACGAGGGAGAGCAGCGGGCCGACGAAGGCCAGCACGAACTCGCGGCCGGGGGTCTCGGCCTCCTTCTCGATCTCGGAGACGCCGCCGAAGAACTGGAGCTGGATGCGGCGGACCGGGAGTCTGAAGCGGAGGGCGGCGACGGTGTGGGCCAGTTCGTGGACGAGGACGGAGGCGTAGAAGGCGACCGCGAAAAAGAGGGAGACGAGGTAGCGTGCGGCGCCGAGTTCGGGCAGGACCCGGTCGAGCTGGCCGCCGAACACCCAGGTGATCAGGGCGGCGACGAGGAACCAGCTGGGCGCGACGTACACGGGCACGCCGAAGGGCCGCCCCATCAGCAGCCCGCCTCCGGGCTCGGGCCGGCGCTGCGGTGGCCGCCCCGGGCTGCCGCCGGTGTGGGCCTCGGCCCGGTGGTGGCCGGGGGACGGCCCGGCCGGCGGGACGCCGGCGCCGCCGGCGGTGTCGGCCCCGGCGGTGTCGGCCGGGGGCTCGGTCCCTGGGGCTTCCGTCCGTCCCCCGGCGTCCTCGCCTACCGTCGGTGACTGCCCTGCGGCGCCCTCTTCCGTGCTCCGGGGCTGTTCCCCGGGCGTGTCGGCAGCCGTGGGCTCCGGGTGTCCCGGGTCCGGGGGCGGGGACCCCGCGTGGGGACCGGCCGACTCGTCGTTGCCGGGCCGCGGGTGCCCGCTCCCGCCGCTCACGTCCACGGTGTCCCCTCGTTCGAAGCGTGTTCCCGCGCCTGCCGTGCGGGAGGGTCTGGTGTCGATGGTATGCGGCCGTCGCGGCCCGTTCCGCCCCGGCACCCGATGCCTCCCGTCCGTCGCGCGGGTCACGGCGGCGGCTGGGTCACTGTCAGTGGCGGGCCGTAAGGTCTGTGGCATGGAGACGAGCATCGAGGACGTCGCGGAGGACGCCGGCGGCCGCACCCCGGCGGAGGCAGCGGAAGCGGCCGAGGGCGGGCCGGCCGTCGCCGACCCGCAGCCACCCGCGTCCACATCCGCGCCCGTGCCCGTCGCCGTGGCGCCCGCCTCGCTGTCGCCGTCGCGGGCCGGCGACTTCATGCAGTGCCCGTTGCTGTACCGGTTCCGGGTGATCGACCGGCTGCCGGAGAAGCCCAGCGAAGCGGCGACCAGGGGCACCCTGGTGCACGCGGTGCTCGAGCGGCTCTTCGACGCGCCGGCGGCCGAGCGCACGCCACCGCGGGCCAAAGCGCTGATCCCCGGGCAGTGGGACCGGCTGCGGGAGACCAGACCCGAGGTCGGGGAGCTGTTCGCGGACGACCCGGAGGGCGAGCGGATGGCACGCTGGCTCGCCGAGGCGGAGCGGCTCGTCGAGCGCTGGTTCACCCTGGAGGACCCGAGCCGGCTGGAGCCCGCCGAGCGGGAGCTGTTCGTCGAGGCCGAGCTGGAGTCCGGGCTGCGGCTGCGCGGCATCATCGACCGGGTCGACGTGGCCCCCACCGGCGAGGTGCGGATCGTCGACTACAAGACGGGCAAGGCGCCCCGGCCGCAGTACGCCGAGGACGCGTTGTTCCAGATGAAGTTCTACGCGCTGGTGGTGTGGCGGCTGAAGAAGGTCGTCCCGCGGCGGCTCCAGCTCGTCTATCTCGGCAGCGGTGACGTGCTCACGTACGATCCGGTCCTCGCCGACCTGGAGCGGGTCGAGCGCAAGCTGCTGGCGCTGTGGGAGGCCATCCGGCTGGCGACCGAGACCGGTGACTGGCGGCCGCGCCCCACCAAGCTGTGCGGCTGGTGCGACCACCAGGCGCACTGTCCGGAGTTCGGCGGCACTCCCCCGCCCTACCCGCTGCCGGTGAGGGCGGCCGAGTCGGGCACCACCGAGCAGGGCAGAATGGGGCCGGACTAGCGAAGGAGACTTACGTGGCCATCCGTGTCCTACTGGTCGACGACCAGCCGCTGCTGCGCACGGGCTTCCGGATGATTCTGGAGGCGGAGCAGGATCTCGCGGTCGTCGGCGAGGCCGGAGACGGCCTCCAGGCTCTCGACCAGGTGCGGGCGTTGCAGCCCGACGTGGTGCTGATGGACATCCGTATGCCGCGGATGGACGGCGTGGAGGCGACCCGGCAGATCACCGGCCCGGAGCGGGACGGTCCGGCCAAGGTGCTGGTGCTGACCACCTTCGACCTCGACGAGTACGTGGTGGAGGCGCTGAAGGCGGGTGCCAGCGGGTTCCTGCTGAAGGACGCCCCGGCCAACGAACTGGTGCAGGCGATCCGCGTGGTGGCGAACGGCGAGGCGATGCTCGCGCCGAGCATCACCAGGCGGCTGCTCGACAAGTACGCCACCCATCTGCCCTCCGGCGAGGAGTCGGTGCCGGACACGCTGCACACGCTGACCGACCGCGAGGTGGAGGTCCTGAAGCTGGTGGCGCGTGGCCTGTCCAACGCGGAGATCGCCGCCGACCTGTTCGTCAGCGAGACCACCGTCAAGACGCACGTCGGGCATGTGCTGACCAAGCTCGGGCTGCGCGACCGGGTGCAGGCCGCGGTGTACGCGTACGAGAGCGGGCTGGTGCGCCCCGGCGCGCAGTAGCCGCCGGCACGACCGAAGGGCGCCCTCTTCCCGGGAAGAGGGCGCCCTTCGGTCGTGCCGGGGCCGGGTGCGTCAGCCGCTCACACCGCGGGCCAGCTCCCACAGCTGCAGCGAGGAGGAGGTGTTGAGGGCGTAGGCGGTGCCGGTGATGTCGTCGCGGACGGCGACGTACTGCTTGCCCTGCCACAGGGGGATCAGCGGGACGTCTTCGGCGATGACGTCCTGCATCCGGGTCAGGCTGTCGGCTGCGGACAGGCGGTCGGCCTCACGCCGGGACTGCGGGATCAGCTTGTTGATGACCTCGACGTTGGTGTACGGCGAGTTGAGGGCGTTGTCCTTGTCGAGGAACGGCGCCAGGAAGCTGTCGGCGTCCGGGAAGTCGGGGAACCAGCCCATGCCGTAGACGTCGTACTCGCCCTTCAGCTCGGCCGGGTTGAAGACCTTCCAGGGGATGCCCTCGATCTCGACGTCGAACAGACCGCTGTCGTTCAGCTGCTTCTGCAACTGCTCGAACTCCTGCTTGGTCGCGGCGCCGTAGTGGTCGGTGGTGTAGTTCAGGGTCAGCTTCACCGGCGTGGTGACGTCCGCGGACTCCAGCATCGCCTTCGCCTTGCTCACGCTCGGTTCGCCGTACGTGTTGAAGAACGAGTTGGAGTGGCCGGGGATGCTGGCCGGGACCATCGAGTACAGCGGCTCGGCCTGGGAGCCGTAGACCGCGGAGACGAGCTCGTTGCGGTTGATGAGCTGGGCCATCGCCTTGCGGACGGCCTTGTCCTTCACGGTCGGGGCATCGGTGTTGAAGCCCAGGTAGCGGATCTCGAGACCGGCCACCTCGATGATGTCGACGTCGCCGCCCGTGTCCTCGGAGAGCTTCCGGACCTGGTCCGGCGTCATCGCACGGGTCATCAGGTCGATGTCGCCCTTCTCGAGGGCGGTGCCCATGCTCTGGGCGTCGGCGAAGGAGACGATCTCGGCCTTGTCGTTGTTCACCTTGAGGCTCCCCTTGTAGTGGGGGTTCTTGGTGAACACGGCCTTGGCCAGTTCGCCGTCCTTGATCTCGGGCTTCATGGTGTAGGGGCCGGAGCCGTCCACCTCGAAGCCGTCGCGCAGGCTGTCCTTCTTGTAGTCGTCCGGGTTGACGATGCCGGCGACCGGGGTCGACAACTTGAACGGGAAGGTGGCGTCGGCGGTGTTGAGGTGGAAGATGACCTCGCGGTCGCCCTGGGTCTCCACGGTGTCGATGGTGGACAGCAGCGAGAACACGCCGGTGGCGGCCTTGAGGGAGAGTGCGCGTTCGATCGAGTACTTCACGTCGGCCGCGGTGACCGGGTCGCCGTTGGCGAACTTGAGGCCGTCACGCAGGGTGCAGGCGTAGCGCTCGTTGCCGGTGTCGGTGAATCCGCACTTCTCGGCCGCCTCGGGCACCGGCTGTCCGTCGCCGCGCGGCTGGACCATCAGCGTCTGTACGGTCTGGCGCAGAATGTTCCAGGCGCCGACGTCGTAGGCGTACGCCGGGTCGAGGGGCGCGGGGGCCTCCTTCGAGGCGGTGAACCGGTCCGTGGTGCCGACGACGACCGCGTCCCCGCCGCCACTGCCGCCGTCGGACCCGCCGCAGGCGGCGAGTACCGGGGCGAGCAGGCCGATGACGGCCGGCAGCACCAAAGTCTTGCGGTTCATGCTCGAGTTTCTCCAGAGCTGTTGGGTCCGTGTATGCGGCATGCAGGGGTGTCGCAGGCCGGTCACAGGGGTAGTGGCTGAGGTTCTCGCGACGAGATTAGTCCGCGCCCGCACGGGGGCCCGAAGCCCCCGGAGTTGAGGGCTCATCACAGAGCGAAACCGGGCGCGGACGCACCGAAAACCCGACAGCGGAAGGATTAGTGCAGCGCTTCACCAATCGGGACACATGGGCGTGCCGACAACGTTCTCCCGGCGGGCGTCAGCACAGCCGCACCTGCCTGTCGACCCCACGACAGGTGGCGAACGTCACATGTGGACGGTTCGGCGGCTGCCGTGATCCGGCCGTCGCAGCGGCCGCTTTTCGTCCGGTGCGCGGCTCCCGGACCCGGGCGGAGGGCCGTTCGCGCATCGTGCCGGGCGGCGGCCCCGCACGCTGCGCGGTCGCTCAGCCCACGTGTGTGACCAGGCCGCGCAGGAAGGCCAGATCGACCTCTTCCAGCGACCGCACCACGGTACGCCGGGCGGCCGGGGTGATGGGGGCGACCGACGGGACGGCCACGACGTGGCAGCCGGCGGCCTCCGCGGCGGCGACTCCGGTCGCGGTGTCCTCGACGACGGCGCACCGGGCCGGATCCGCGCCGAGTCCGGCGGCGGCGGCCAGGTAGGGGTCGGGGTGGGGTTTGGTGCGCGGCACCTCGTCGCCGGCGACGGTGAGCGCGAAGTGGTCGCGGCCGAGCGAGGCCAGGACGCGGTCGATGATGCGCCGGTGCGAGGCGGAGACAAGAGCGGTCGGGATCTCGTGCTCGGACAGCTCCGCGAGCAGCCGGACCGCGCCCGGCATCAGGGGCAGGCTGCGTCCGATGCGCTCCTCGAAGCCGTCGTTGAGCAGCACGGTGAGTTCGGCGAGCGAGATGTCGGCACCGGTGGCCTCGATGAGGAAGCCCGCGCTGCGGGTCATGGGACCGCCGACCACCACATGGCGCCAGGAGTCGTCGAGGGGGTGGCCGAGGGAGGCGAAGACCTCCTTCTCGACGTCCCACCAGAAGCCCTCGGTGTCCACCAGGGTGCCGTCCATGTCGAGGAGCACCGCCTGCAGGGCGGAGCCTTCGGCCGTACGGGTTCCGAGCGCGGGGACCGTACTGGTCATCCACGTACCTCCTTGAGGGACGATCAGGCCGGTTCCCACGAGGGGAACCGGCCTGCAGTGGACCGACCAGTGTACGACGTACGGAACCGGAACGCCCGGAGTGGCGCCCGGCACGGTGCGGCCGGGGCCCGTGCCGGTCTCAGCGGGCGTTGAAGTACTTGGCCTCCGGGTGGTGGATCACGATGGCGTCGGTGGACTGCTCGGGGTGGAGCTGGAACTCCTCGGACAGGTGGACGCCGATGCGTTCCGGCTGGAGCAGGTCGGCGATCTTGGCGCGGTCCTCCAGGTCCGGGCAGGCGCCGTAGCCGAGGGAGAAGCGGGCGCCCCGGTACTTCAGGGCGAACATGTCCTCCATCTCGGCCGGGTCCTCTCCGCCGAAGCCGAGTTCGGCGCGCACGCGGGCGTGCCAGTACTCGGCGAGGGCCTCGGCGAGCTGGACGGACAGGCCGTGCAGTTCGAGGTAGTCGCGGTAGGC
>NZ_JBIWJA010000080.1:0-8260 GCF_044764905.1 Streptomyces sp. NPDC093586
GACCCGCTGGGCATCGGTCACCGACAACGGCGGAATCTTCGGACCCGGACGACTCATACCGAACCAACGACGAATCTCCGACTCAGGTCACTAGTGCCGCGGCAGGCGACGTTCGCCCCGTCGCGACGCCCGGCACGCTCCCCCGGAGGGAGTGCCCCCACTCGCCGCACCGGCCGGAAGCCCGCGTACGTACGGTACGAGGGCTTCCGTCCGGCACTCCCCCAGCCTCCGGCCGGGGGAACCCCCGGAGCACGCACCGGACGCCGCTCCTCACCGGGCGAACGTCGCCTGCCGCGGCACTGGGCGGCCGACCGGGCCGATCGCGGGAGAATGAGCGCATGGCCGATCTCGACGCCCTCCGTGCCCGCTGGCTGCGCGCCCTCCTCCCGGCACGGGACGGCGCCTGCCACCCGGATCCGTACCGGTACGCCGACGCGTTGCTGCGCCGGTGGTCCGAACCCCAGCGGCGCTACCACACGCCCGCCCACCTCACCGCGGTCCTGGACCACGTCGACGTACTGGAGGAGTACGCCGACGACCCGGACGTGGTCCGGCTGGCCGCGTGGTTCCACGACGCCGTGTATCTGCCCGAGCGGTCCGAGAACGAGGAGCGGTCGGCCCGGCTGGCCGAACGCGCGCTGCCCGAGGCCGGGGTCTCGGCGGAGAAGACCGCCGAGGTGGCCCGGCTGGTGCGGCTCACCGTCTCGCACGATCCCGCCGACGACGACCGGAACGGCCAGGTGCTGTGCGACGCCGACCTGGCGGTCCTCGCCTCGCCGCCGAGCGCGTACGCCGCCTACACCGCGGCCGTCCGCGAGGAGTACCACTTCGTGCCCAACGACGCCTTCCGCGCGGGCCGGGCCGCGGTGCTGCGCCAACTCCTCGCCCTTCCGGGGCTGTTCCGCACGCCGTACGGGCAGCGGGAGTGGGAGGCGACCGCGCGCCACAACCTCGCAGGCGAGCTGGAAATGCTCTCGCTCGGGGAGGGTCCGACACCGTAGCCTGCCCGGCATGCGGACCATGGGCGGGGACCAGGTGGAAGAGGCGGTGGCAGACGCGGTGGCGCTGCTGCGCACGGCGACGGACCGGGACTGGGAGGGGACGCGGGCCGGACGGCTGGAGTGGAGCTGCCGGTACACGGCGGAGCACATCGCGGACGACTTCGTCTTCTACGCGGGCCAGCTCGCCGGACGCGCCGTCGACACCTGCGTCCCCTTCGAGATCACCCTCGACGACGGCACCGACAACGCCGGCGTCCTCCACGTGATCGAGACCACCGGCGCCCTGCTCGCCGCCACCCTCCGCACCACCCCGCGCGAGGTCCGCGCCTTCCACCCGTACCCCTTCCGCAGCGCGAACCGCGAGGGCTTCGCCGCGATGGGGGTCACCGAGGTGCTGGTGCACACGCACGACATCGCCGAGGGCCTGGGCCTGACGTACGAGCCGCCCGCCGGGCTGTGCGAGGACGTGCTGACCCGGATCTTCCCGCACGTCCAGCCCGGCCCCGACCACTGGCGCACCCTGCTGTGGGCCACCGGCCGCGGCGAGCTGCCCGGCCGCGCCCCGCTCACCGAGTGGCGGTGGAACAACAACCTCGTGATCCCCACCGACCGCCTCACCCTCCAGGGCGTCACCCCCGCTGCCGCCGCCGACCTGGCCGCGGGGGGCGACGGCGGGTTCGCGTGGGTCGACGGCGGACCGTACCAGGGCACACGGGACGGCGCCGGGATCCTGCTGAAGGCGTACGAGGCGGGGGTGCACCGGCCGGAGTGGGGCGTGTTCACGCTCGTGCGGACGGAGGACGGGCGCGCGGTCGGCGGGATGGGCTTCCACGGCGCGCCCGACGAGGACGGCCGGGTGGAGATCGGCTACGACCTCGCCGAGGCCGCCCGGGGCCACGGGTACGCCACCGAGGCCCTGCGCGCGCTGTCCGCGTGGGCGCTGGAGCGCGAGGAGGTGACGTCGGTGTTCGCGACGACCGAACCCGGCAACACGGCGTCCCAGGCCGTCATCGCGCGCGCCGGTTTCACGCGGGTCGCGGGGGACGACGAGGAGCAGTTCGCCTACGAGCTGCGCCGCTGACGGTCCCCGCCCTTGCGCCGCCGCAGCCCCGCCCCGTGCAGCAGCCGCACCACCTCGCGGCTGCTGACCTCCAGGGCGCCGGCGGACACGGCGTCCGCGTACCGGTGGGCGGGGAGGTCGTAGTGGTCGCGTTCGAAGGCGCGGCGCGGCACGCCCAGCGCCTCGGCGAACGCGTGGAGTTCGGCGTAGGAGACGTCGCTGACGAGGTGTGACCACAGGCGGCCGTGGCCCGGCCAGGTGGGCGGGTCGATGTAGACGGTCACCGGGGCGTCCTCACGACGACTGCATGCCGCCCGTGGCGGCGCCCAGCGAGCCGACCGGCGCGACCTTCACCCCTGCCTTGCCGCACACCCAGTGCGGATCCGGGCCGAGTTCCGGCTCGACGTCCAGCGCGTGCGGGTCGCCGGAGCCGCACACCGGGCACAACGGCCAGCGGCCGTACCGCTCCAGCAGCGCGTCCTGGACGTCCTGCGCGACCAGCCCGGCCACGAACTCCACCCCCTCGGGCCACTGCTCGACCCACCAGCGCCGCTGCACGACGGAGTCCTCGACGAGCGACACGACGTCCGCCTCGGCCACCTCGCCCGCCACCAGGTCGGCGAGCACGAGGGCGCGAGCGGCGTGCAGGGCCTGCTCCAGGGGGCTGATGGGGTCCATGCCCCCATTGTGCGCACTCTTGACCCGCAGGCCGAAACGAAAATATCTTTCATGAGTGACCGATGACGTGAAGAAAACTTTCGCGAGGGCCGGGAGCGGCGGAAGGGCCGGGAGCGACGCGGGTGCCGCGAGCGCGTCGCCGGTCCCCCGTGCCGCCGGGGGCACCGGCGCGCCGCCCGCGCCCGCCGCCCTCGCGGCCAAGGTGCGCACGCTGGCGCCGTCGATGACCCGCTCCATGCAGCGGGTCGCCGAGGCCGTCGCGGGCGACCCGGCCGGCTGCGCGGCCCTCACGGTCACCGGCCTCGCCGAGCTGACCGGCACCAGCGAGGCCACCGTCGTCCGCACCGCCCGCCTGCTGGGCTACCCCGGCTACCGCGATCTGCGCCTCGCGCTCGCCGGGCTCGCCGCACAGCAGCAGTCGGGGCGCGCACCCGCCATCACGACCGACATCGCGGTCGACGACCCGATCGCCGACGTCGTCGCCAAACTGGCCTACGACGAGCAGCAGACCCTCGCCGACACCGCCGCGGGACTGGACACCGTCCAGCTCGGCGCGGCCGTCGCCGCCCTCGCCGCCGCCGGCCGCACCGACGTGTACGGCATCGGCGCCTCCGGGCTGGTCGCCCAGGACCTCACCCAGAAACTCCTGCGCATAGGGCTGATAGCCCACGCCCCGAGCGACCCGCACCTCGCCGTCACCAACGCGGTGCAGCTGCGCGCCGGGGACGTCGCCCTCGCCATCACGCACTCCGGGTCGACCGGGGACGTCATCGAGCCGCTGCGGGTCGCCTTCGAACGCGGGGCGACGACCGTCGCGATCACCGGCCGCCCCGACAGTCCCGTCACCCAGTACGCCGACCACGTGCTGACCACGTCCACCGCGCGGGAGAGCGAACTGCGACCGGCTGCGATGTCGTCGCGGACCAGTCAACTGCTGGTGGTGGACTGCCTGTTCGTGGGGGTGGCGCAGCGGACGTACGAGTCGGCGGCGCCGGCTCTGGCGGCGTCCTACGAGGCGTTGGCCCATCGGCATGGTCATCGCGGCAGACCGTAGGGCTTGATCGTCGTGGGCGGCCGGCGGCCGAGTGCGGCTGGTCGCGCCCACGCGGCGGAGCCGCATATCGATACAGCTCCGCGCCCCTGGGTTAGTACACCGACCGAAGTGGAAAAGGGCCGTTCTCCCATGACCTCACCCCCCCATCACCCCGATCTCCGTTCCCAGTTGGAGACGCTGGCCACCGAGGCGTTCCGGCCCGAGCTGGCCGAGATCGACCGGTTGTCCACCCTCGACATCGCGCGGCTGATGAACGGCGAGGACGCCACCGTGGCCGCCGCCGTGACCGCGCGGCTGCCCGAGATCGCCGCCGCCGTCGACGCCGTCGCCGCCCGGATGAGCCGCGGCGGCCGGCTGGTCTACGCGGGCGCCGGGACGGCCGGCCGGCTCGGTGTGCTGGACGCCTCGGAGTGCCCGCCCACCTTCAACACCGCGCCGGGGCAGGTCGTCGGCCTGATCGCGGGCGGTCCCGAGGCCATGGTCACCTCCGTCGAGGGTGCCGAGGACTCCGCCGAGCTGGCCCGCGCCGACCTGGACGCCCTCGCCCTCACCGCCGACGACACGGTGGTCGGCGTGTCCGCCTCCGGCCGCACCCCGTACGCCGTCGGCGCCGTCGAGCACGCCCGCGCGCTCGGGGCGCTGACCGTCGGCCTGGCCTGCAACGCGGGCAGTGCGCTGGCGGCCGCCGCCGAGCACGGCATCGAGGTCGTCACCGGCCCCGAGCTGATCACCGGCTCCACCCGGCTGAAGGCCGGTACGGCGCAGAAGCTGGTCCTCAACATGCTGTCGACGATCACGATGATCCGGCTCGGCAAGACGTACGGGAACCTGATGGTCGACGTCCGCGCCTCCAACGAGAAACTGCGCGCCCGCTCCCGCCGTATCGTCGCGCTCGCCACCGGCGCCGGGGGCGAGGAGATCGAACGCGCCCTGGCCGCCACCGACGGCGAGGTCAAGCACGCCATCCTGACCCTGCTGGCCGATGTCGACGGCCCGACGGCCGCCCGCCTTCTGGAGGACTCCGGCGGTCGCCTGCGTGCCGCGCTGGCGGCGGCGAAGGACTGACCGCACGCTCGACGGGTGCACAAGGACCATGCCAAGGACCCCCACGCCACGGCCGCCGCGCTGCTCCCCCTGGTCGGCGGCCCCGCGAACGTCACCTCCGTCGCCCACTGCATGACCCGTCTGCGCCTGGGCCTGGCCGACCGGTCCCGGGTGGACGACGCGGCGCTGCGGGCGCTGCCCGGCGTGCTCGGGGTGGTGGAGGACGACGGGTCGTACCAGGTGGTGCTGGGCCCGGGGGCGGTCGGGCGGGTGACGGAGGCGTTCGAGGTCCTCCTGGCGGCCGGCGGCGGCACGGCGGACGTCCTCGCACGGCGCGGGGCCGAGCTGAGGGCCCGGCAGAGGCGGCGCAACGCGACGCCGCTGAAGTCGGCGCTGCGGCGCGTCGCGAACGTCTTCGTGCCGCTCATCCCGGCCCTGATCGGCTGCGGCATCGTCGCCGGTGTCGCCGGGCTGCTCACCAACCTGGGACGGCTGCCCGGCCTCACCCCCGCCCTGGCGGCCGTCTCCTCCGCCTTCATGGCGCTGATCGCGGTGTTCGTCGGCCTCAACACGGCGAAGGAGTTCGGCGGAACGCCCGTCCTGGGCGGCGCGGTAGCCGCCGTCGTCGTCCACCCAGGCGTGGCGAAGGTGACCGCGTTCGGCGTCGCGCTCGTCCCCGGCCAGGGCGGTGTCCTCGGCGCGCTGGCGGCGGCCCTGCTCGGCACGTACGTCGAGAAGTGGTGCCGCGCCCGCCTCCCCGGCACCCTGGACGTGCTGCTCACCCCGGCCCTGACGGTGCTGGTCGCCGGCCTGGTCACGCTGTACGTCCTCATGTACGCGGCCGGCGAGGTCGCGACGGCCGTCGGCACGGCGGCGGGCTGGCTCCTGTCGACGACGGGCGCCCTGGCCGGCCTCGTCCTCGGCGGCCTCTTCCTCCCCCTGGTGATGCTGGGCCTGCACCAGGCCCTCATCCCCATCCACACCACGCTCATCGAACAGCAGGGCCACACCGTCCTGCTGCCCGTCCTGGCCATGGCGGGCGCGGGCCAGGTCGGCGCGGCGGCGGCGGTCTACGTCCGGCTGCGCCACGACACGTCCCTGCGCGCGACGATCAGGTCGGCGCTGCCCGCCGGGCTGCTGGGCGTGGGCGAACCGCTGATCTACGGCGTCTCGCTCCCCCTCGGCCGCCCCTTCCTCACCGCCTGCGTGGGCGGGGCGGCGGGCGGCGCCTTCGTCGGCCTGTTCGCGATGCTCGGCACCGACGTGGGGGCGACGGCGATCGGCCCGTCGGGCTGGGCGCTGTTCCCGCTGCTCGACGGCGGCCGGGGATGGGCGGCGACGGCGGGCGTGTACGGCGGCGGGCTGCTCACCGGGTACGTGGTCGGGTTCGCGGCGACGTACTTCTTCGGGCTCGGCGACAGCCTGCGGGCGGCGGAGGCGGACGGCCTCGCCGGTGCCGTGTGCGACCCTGAGGAACATGAACCACGCCCAGCTGACCGCCCTGGGCCGCGCCCTGCGTCTCCTCGGTGAGCACGGCGAGGCCCTGACCGCCGACACACCGGACGCCAAGCTCCACGAGATCCGCGCCGACCTGAAGCGCGCGCTGGACCGGCTGGAGGAGGGCGTCACCACGACGGCCCCCAGCACCCGCTGCCCCGAGCATCCGAACGGGCCGGTCGACGAGGCCGCCCCCGACCTGTGCCTGCTGTGCGAGACCCGCCGCCGCGCCGCCCGCCGCGCCGAGTACAACGGCGGTCCCCTCCCCGCCCGGCCCGCCGACCCGGCCCCGTCCCGCTACGGCGTGCGCGGCGACCGCCCGCAGCCCCAGCAGCGCTGGCTGCCGGAGCTGTGGAACGGCCAGACGTGGCAGCTGTGCGGCACCCCGCGCCGGGACCGCCGCGAGGCCGAGCTGTACATCGCCGCCCTGCTGCGCGCCCCCCGCGCGGCCACGGCCTACCGGCTGGTGCACGAGTTCACCGACTACGAGGTGCTGCGCGTGTGGGGAACGCCGGTGCGGGTGGACATCGAGCCGATGGGCGGGGGCGGGCCCCTCGGCTGAGCGGGTCAGCGGACGACGTCGAAGACGTTCTTCTGGATGCCGTTGGCGTACGCCTCGTGCTCGACGAGCCTCAGCTTCTGGGCGTCCTTGTCCGTGTCGCTGAACAGCCGCTTGCCCGCGCCGAGGAGCAGCGGGAAGACGAGCAGGTGGTAGCGGTCGATCAGGCCGGCGTCCGACAGGGCCCGGCCCAGGGTGGCGCTGCCGTGCACGATGATCGGGCCGCCCTCGGTCCGCTTCAGCGCGGCGACGTCGTCGAGCGAGCGCAGGATCGTGGTCTCGCCCCAGCCGTCCACCAGGTCGCCGTCGGCGAGGGTGGTGGAGACGACGTACTTCGGCATCGCCTTGTAGTCGGCGAAGTCCGCCATGTCCGGCCAGACCGCGCTGAAGGACTCGTAGCTGACCCGGCCGAGCAGCAGGGCGCCGGCCTCCTTCTGCTCCCGGCCCTTGATCTCGAACGCCTCGGGGAGGAACTCGACGTCCTTGAAGGTCCAGCCCGCGTTCCGGTAACCGGGCTCGCCGCCGGGCGCCTCCACGACGCCGTCGAGCGAGACGAAGGCGGTGCTGATCAGGGTGCGCATCTGGTGGTCTCCTGGCTGTCTCGTGCTTGCGGGTGGCCCGTGGTGTGCTCCTGCTGTCCGACCGCGGCGCTCGCGAAAACTCATCGGCCGCTCATCGGCCGCCGCGCCGGCCGGCGTCCGAGCGGGCCGGCCGGAGGCCCGAGACGACGACGAGCACGCCCGCCAGGCCGTGGGCGGCCCACAGACCGCCGGTCAGACGGTCGTGCGACGCCCGCTGCTCCTGGGCCTTCCTCTGCTGGTCGTACGTCCGGGTGCCGGCCGACCGGCCGTCCGCGAAGTCGTAGAGGTCGCACGTCTCCCCCGGTCGCATGGGGCCGGACCTCTCGGCGTCACCGTACTCCGTGATGATGCCGTCGCAGCGCGGGGTGCCGTCCGCGGCCGCCGCCCGGCTCAGGAAGTACGCGCCGACGGCCACGGGCACCAGGAACAGGGCCAGCAGCAGACCGCGGACCCTCACGTCCCCGGTGCGCCGGTCCGGTCCTCGAACCCCAGGACCTGCGGGGGCGGCGGCCCGAACGCGTACGCGTCGCGTACGCCGTCCCAGGGCCGGGCCGGACACGGGGCGGCGAACCGGGCGTCTCCCACCGGAGACCGGGCGGACGGGATGCCGCGGAAGACGGTCGGACCGTCCTCCCACCGTCCGGGGGCCCCCCCCCCGGGGGGGGGGGGGGGGGGGGCCCCCCGGGGGGGGGGGGGGCGGGGGGCCGGGGGGGGGGGCCCGGGGGGACGCTACAAAAAAAGGGGGGGGGCCGCCCCCCGGGGGGGGGGGCGGCGGGGGGTGGGCAA
>NZ_JBIWJA010000081.1:0-6440 GCF_044764905.1 Streptomyces sp. NPDC093586
CATGCTCCGCGACGGGACCTTCTACGAAGCGCGCATCCCCGCAGCAGTCACCACATGACCAGCTCGGCTTGACGAAAGACATAGAGGCACCCCCCACAACCCTGCACGCCCTCGACACCATCGACCCCTGGTGGAACCTACCCTGGCCCTACCACTGGCACCGCACCTACCACCAAGCCCACACATGCCACCGCACCGGCCAGCCCTACCCGCCACGCATCACCACATGGATCCACACCCAACACCGCAACTGGCCACGCCTGCACCCCCAGCAACAACACCTCCTCAACACCATCGGAATTCACCCCGGGTAGAACCGACCACATCACTGCTGTCACACTTGTGTTCGATTACTGTGACGTTCTGGACTGGCAACATCAGAATCGGGAGACTGTGGCCATGACGTCCTCCGCGCATGAGGCATCTGCGTCAGCCCTGGGCTACATCTTCCAGGCGCAGCTCGCCCTCCTTGAGCTGCTGCGAGGACAAGAGGATCGCCCGGACGGGGCGATCAGCCTGGAGCTCCACGACGACGTTGCGTGGGAAGAAGACGGTTGGCCCGTTGAACTCCTGCAGGTCAAACACCACATCCGCAGTGTGCGGTCGCTCGGCGACAAGGACGACGACGTGTGGCGGACTATCCAGTCCTGGATGGACACCCACGCTCCTGGCGACGAGTACGGCCCCATGCTGACCCTGGTCACTACACAGGAGGCCCGGTCGGGTACGGCTATGGCCGCGCTCAAGGCACCCAATCCAGCCCCCGCACAGGCCCTTGACCTACTCATCGCCGCCGCGCAGGAGTCCAAGGCCAAGGACACGAAGGACGCACGGGCAGCTTTCCTGGCCCTTCAGCCGGCGCAGCGTGCCGTCTTTGTTCAGCGGATGAGGGTCATCGACGGTTCGCCGTCCATCGACGACCTTGACGCGCAGGTACGGGTGAAGCTCAGGGCCGCGCTTCCCGACGGGCACGCCGACTCCTTCATGCGGCAGCTGTGGGCGTGGTGGTACGAGCAGACGGTGGACATGCTGCAGAAGCGGCACACCAGCGTCTCCGTGACCCGGCTGATGCAGCGCATCAGCCGCATCCGCGACGACTACACCTCGGACAGACTGCCCACGCTGGTGGACCGTGAGGACTTCCCGCGGGAGGCCGAGACGGAGCTGGCCGATGCCTGCTTCGTCCACCAATTGCGCTGGGTGGGCGCCGGCCGCCAGTTGAACAAGGCGATGGTGGACTACTACCGCGCCTACACCCAGACCGTGGCCTGGCTCGAAGACGACCTGGTGGACCTCGACGAGCTGGAACGGTTCGAAGGCAACCTCGCCGACGAGTGGCAGCGGGAGTTCGACTGGATGCTCGACGACCTGGGTGAAGATGCCACCGACCGGGAGCAGGAGCAGGCCGGCAAGGCGCTGCTGCGCAAAACCCTGGACCAGACCCGGTACCGAATCCGTGAGGCGTACGACGAGGCGTTCTTCTCCCGGGGCAAGCACCATGAACTGGCCGACCGCGGACGGGTCGGATGGCACCCCGACTTCGAGGCACGGGTGAAGAACCTGATCAGGGCCGCCCGTGCCTAGCTGGAGCCAGCGCCCGCAAGCCAGCGCCGTCTTCCTCAACCCTGCCCTCGTCGCCGCCGTCGCCGCCACCGCGGCACGCGACTACGAGCGGGAAGCCTCCGGCAGGCTGATGCCGTGGCCGATGGCCTTCGTCGTGGCCCCGCTCGTCCTGCACCGACCCACGCGGCGAGCGCTGCCCACCTCGACGCGCACCCATCTGACGAACTGGGTGGCGGACCACCCGGCACTCGTCGCAGGCCTTGCCGCGCGCAGCACCTCACTGACACCCGCCGTACGGGAAGGCCTGCGCTTCGGGCTCCGCCACCAGATGCTCACCATCGAGCAGGGCTCTCTCAAGAGCAGGATTCCGTCGAAGTCCCGTACCGAGGGCGAACTCGCCGACCTGATCAAGGCCGCATCGCTGATAGGCCGCTGGACTGCCAAGTCCGACAACCCTTCCACCGTGTTCGCGCTGCTGGGCGTGAGACCCTGAGCCGGTGCAGATCCGGTCGATCATCCTCTACAGCAAGAGCGGCGAAAAGCGCGTCCTGGACTTCCGGCTCGGCGAGCTCAACATCGTCACCGGCACCTCCCAGACAGGCAAGAGCGCGCTGCTCGACATCGTCGACTTCTGCCTCGGCAGGGACGAGGCCACGCTCCCGATCAGCCCGATCTTCAACACCGTCGCGTGGTACGCAGTCATCCTGCAACTGCCCGACACACGCATCCTCGCTGCCAGGCCGGCACCTCGCCCCGGCGCCAAATTTGTCACCAACGCCATGCTCGAAGTCGGCAACGACCTCGGTGTCCCGGAACTGCCCGACCTCCGCGTCAACACCGACTCCACACAGCTGCGCCAGCAGCTCGGACGCCGGATCGGCATCGGAGACACCCGCAGCGAGCTGGCACCGGGGAGCCTGCTCTCCCCGCTCAGCGCCAACCTCGGCCACGCTGTGCTGCTCTGCCTGCAGAACCAGGACGAAGTCGCCTCCAAGCGGTCGCTGTTTCACCGGCAGAACGAGCGCGGCATCCCCGAGAGCCTCAAGGCCACGATCCCCTACTTCCTCGGCGCGGTTCCCGAAGACCAGGCCGCACTCCAGCAGCAGCTGACCCAGGCCAAACGAGCCCTCCGCCGCGCCGAGAACGACCTCAAAGCCGCCCAGGAAGCAAACCAAGGCATCGAGGCCCGCCTTGAGTCCCTCCTCGGTGAAGCCCGCGTCCACGGACTGCTCCCCGACAGCGGTGTCGACACCTCTGACAGAGCAGCCGTCATCGAGGCCCTGCAGCAGGCTGCCTCATCCCGGCCCACCCCGGACAACGCGGTCGAGGAACAGCGGCGGCAGGAGCTCCTCCTCACCGAACAGTCATCCGCTCTCCGGCGGCAGCTGCGCTCCCTCGCAGAAGAACGCCAGCTCCTGAACGACCTGGAGACACAGGCTGCCGGCTACTCCGGCGCCGTCGCCCGCGGCATGTCACGCCTGTCCGCGCTCAACCTCGTACCCGACGGCTTCCCCGGCGAACACAGCTGTCCCCTGTGCGGAAACGAACTGGACGAGCCAGACCCCACCGTCGCCGATATGCACACCACCCTCGCAGACCTCCGAGGGCAGCTCGACAGCGTCCAAACCGTCCAGCCCCGCCGCGAGCAGGCCCTGCGCGAGATCGAGCAGACGGCGACGCGCCTACGCGAACAACTCCGCGGCATCGAAGGCGCCCTGAGCATCATCGCCGAACAGCGCAACCAGCAGGCCGGCCTCCTCGGACAGGCCGAAGCCCAGGCCTACACCCGCGGCAGGATCAGCGCCTACCTGGGCCAGATCAACACCGCGTCCGATACCGGACACCTCCAGCACCTAGAGACGAAAGTCGCCGTCGCCCAGCAACTCGTCCAAAGCATCGAAGAACAGCTCGACACGGAGGCCGCCGACGACAAACTCACCCACGGGCTCAGCTACCTCAGCGGCAAGATGACCGGCCACGCCCGGACCCTGAAACTCGAACACGGCGACCGCCTGGTCCGTCTGGACCTCAAGAAGCTCACAGTCGTCGCCGACACCCTCGAGGGCATCACCGAGCTGCTCCGCATCGGCAGCGGCAAGAACCACGTCGGCTACCACGTGGCCGCCCATCTCGCCCTCCACCAGTACTTCGTCGCCAACAGCCGGCCCGTGCCCCGCTTCCTCATGCTCGACCAGCCCACCCAGCCCTACTACCCCTCCGACATGGCCAAACAGCGCGGACGACTGGAAGACCTCGCCCTGGACGAAGACCGCGTGACCGTCACCCGCCTCTTCGAACTCATGCACCAAGTCGTCAGGGAACTCGCCCCGAACTTCCAGATGATCGTCAGCGACCACGCGGACCTGCCCCACGACTGGTACCAGGACTCCGTCCGCTACAACTGGCGCAACGGCGAAAAACTCATCCCCACCACCTGGCTAGACGACAGTCCCACTCCGTAGCCAGGCACCCTCCCCACTCTCCACCGCCGGCATCCGCCCTGGACAGAACCAACAACAGCGCTCTTCGACCGCGCCTTCGTGCCACCGACTGACAGCTGCTCGGCAACATGCAGGCGAGGGTGCGGGTGCGGCCCCCTGCGTCAGCGGCGGATAGCGACGACTTCGACCTCCGCGTTCATCGCGCGCAACCGCCTGACTGCCTGGAGCAGCGAGACCTGGGCAAATGCGAAGAGCGAGTCAACACGGATGTCCTGGCCATCCTTCAGAAGGATCCCGAAGACCACCCGGAGCGTGCCGAAGTCGTCGAGCAGGCGGTGGTCCGGCGTGTGTGCGGCGACCTGGTCAAGGAATTTGGCCCGTACTTCTAGGTCGCTGCGCAGCGTCTCGACGGCCACCACGCCCTGGGCGAAGAGGTGGTTGAGGGGAGCCGTGCTGGCAGGTGCCTTCTTGATGCAGATCAATTGGTTCTCGGGGCCGAGAACGTCGCAGATCTCCAGGCCTCCTCCCCTGAACTTCCCCGTGACGACGTCTTTCTTGTCGAAGAGCAGGTACCCGTCCGACTTCGCCGCTTGGTGGTTGAACCAGTCCTCGTCGTGAGAGTCGCGGCCTTTGGAATCGAGTGGACCTTTGGTCCAGCGTGGGAGGGTGACCGTCTGCGGCTGGGTGAACAAAGCGGTGAGTTCTTCTTCCAGGGTCTCAAGGAAGCCGGCCCCTACCTCGAACCATTTGCCGTTGCCGTAGAACAGGCGGTCTGTGCCCATCGTGATGTCGGCGATGAGCCACTCTTTCCCGTTGGTGGTGACGCTGGCCGGGGTCAGGAAGTCATCGTCGCTGAACATGGTGACCCGTACGTCGCCGAGGGCTTTGAGCCGTTCTCCCTCAGGCTTGTCCTGTACGAAGTGCAGCAGGTGGTGCAGTTCCAGGTCGTTCGTCTCGATCGTGCGGGTGCCTCGTCTGGCGCGGAACGCCTGGGCAGAGCTGTAGCTTTCCTGGCACGAGTCAGGAATCCCAATGGTCAGGCGGGGACTGTCCGGGTCCGCAAGGTGCTTTTCCAGGATGGCCTGGGCCTGCACCGCCTTTTGGCTGCGGCTGTCGAGGGTGTGGACCCTGCTGACAAAACGCAGTTGCGGCAGCGGATCAGGTCTTGCACACACCTCCTCGATCGCCTGCAGGTCGCTCAGGAACTGCTCCACGGTGGTGGCAAGGGGAAGCTTGATGGTGGCCTGTGAGCACTCGACGCGGACCTGTCGTGTCCTGCCGCCCTCCAGGGAAGTCAGTGACAGTCCGCTAACAGTGCCACAGATACGGCGGACGACGGCACCGAAGCGGTCCAAACCAAAGTCGTCGATCCGCTCGCCCCGTGACACTGAGTACTCATCGACCCGACCTCTGCCGTCCATGATCTGGTTGCGGATTTTGATGACCCCGTCGTCGTCGAGGCAGCGGGTCGCGAACTCCAATCCGAACTCGTCGTCACGGAAGTAGGGGTCCAGCATGTGCTGCCCCACCCCGTAGCTCAGCGCATAGGTGCCGCGGCCGGTGCGTATGAGAATGAGTCCCGCCGCGGCGCGGCTGCGTTCATTGACTTCCAGCCCGGTGATGGATTCCACCGCGCTGCACCAGTCGGCGCGCTCTCGGGGAACGCCTCCGGTGATCAGCAAGCCCTCCATCCCCTGGCGGGTGAACTCCCTGGCCTGGTAATCCTCACTGTCGAGGTATCTCTCGCGGACGAACGTGCGCAGTTCCGGGGTGGTGCCCTCAGAGGGCCTGAGCCGGTGGAGGGTGGACTTACGGGTGGCGGATCGGGATGTGCGGCTACTACCCAAGACGGCCTCCACGCGCGCGAAGCAGTTGAAGACACTACGAAAGCAGACAGGGTGCCGTCTTCACCACCGAACAGATCTATCCGGTCCCAAGGGGAACGCCGGACGGACGGAAGCCGCACAGAGCATCCACCGGCAAGCTCCTCGAACTACCCACCGACGGCACCCCAGGCTCTTGGCCCTCTACACCGAACTCTCCGGCGTCCGTGTCCACCACCAACCCCGACACCACCTGACACGGCCCCACCAAGTAGCGGCTCATTGGAACTGCACAACACCCGACCATTCGACGCAGACGGCATACGCGCAGGTCAGACAACCACCACCCCGCTCAGATCTACACTCCGAGCACTCCAGGAACCGCCAAAACCACCCAGAAAATCTGAAAAACCCCAGCTCACAGGAACAGCCGCAGCTCAGAAAAACTGGGCGCCGACACCGGCCAACGAAGCCAGCAACAACGCAAAGTCCTGTCCCCCGAACGGCAACAGGCTCTCAAAGAGCGTTTTGTCCCGGCAGGGTTGTTTGGTGTTGATTCGCGGGTCGATCCAGTACGGGGCCTTTGGGACAGACATGCCTGAAGCGAGGCGAG
>NZ_JBIWJA010000082.1:0-6292 GCF_044764905.1 Streptomyces sp. NPDC093586
CACGTCACCCTCAGCCCCAACCGGATCGGAGACATCGCCCGCGCTGCCATCGTCCTCAACGGAATCTGGAAATGATCATCGTTGAGAAAACGTCACTCCCTTCTCCTACCAGCGCGGCCGGCGGTGGCCGTCGCCCCGATTCTGGTGCCAGATCTTTGCAGGGACAACGGCTGGAAGACGCGCGTAGAACACCCCGAACGAAGGGGAACACTCCCGAACGCTGGCGAAGTTCTGTAGCACTGGCAGACAATGACGGACCATCAGCGTCAATCTGTGTCACTCACGGGGGTGGAGACCATGCCTGGCCAGCGGACTTCGTCAGAACCGCCGGAGCCCCAACTCGCCTTTGCGGCTGAACTGCGCGAACTCCGACGGCGGACCTTCAAGAAACCAACCGAGGAGGCGCTCGCCCGGAGGATTGGGTGTGGTCGCAGCACCGTCTCGGCGATCCTGAACGGCCGGCGATTCCCGAACTGGGAGCACATGTCGGCCTTCGTGGAGGCCTGCGGAGAGGATCCGTCGAGATGGCGGGATCGATGGCTGCGGGCGTACAGGCAGATCGAGGAAGCCTCCAAGGGACTTCGCTCCTCGATCCCGGAGCTACCGCTCATCGGCGGGCCGGAGACCCGAGGGGATGCTCTGCTGGCGGCGCACTGGTACCGGGACAATCGGGAGTTCTACGAGGCCGCTGCCGCGCGTGCCCGCCAAGCACGCTCGGAGATCCGGGTCACGTACACGCGCCGTTACCCGCCCACGCAGTACACGACCCGGGCGTCCGCCGAATATTTCCAGACCATCGTGGACTGGGCCAGCGAAGAAAGCGACGACGAACGAAGCGTACGGCGCATCATCGGCATCCCCGAACGCAACGGGCTTCCTGACCGTGACATGTTCTCCTGGGCTCGTCAGCACTACGACGACAGCAAGCACATCCTTAACTACGAGGCCAATGTGCTGCGGTGGACTGCGGCAGCTGACGGCCTGAACATGGCTCTGATCGACGACAGCGTGGTGTTCTTGGCGTTCTCCGGGGGGCCACGTCAGCGGCTGAATGGCTTCAGCGTCGAGGATCCCACGTTCATGACCTACTTTGCCGCGTACTTTGATCAGCTCTGGGCGGCTCTCCAACCTCTGGGCACCTACCTCAGCGAAGTAGACGGCAACCGCACCGACAAACCTGCGTGACCCTCATCGGACTGCGTCGAACCCGTCCCAGTAGTGCCGTCCGAGCTTTCACCGCGCACGGGTTCGACGCATTGAGCTACTGAGAGTCGGCGAACCCACGCGCTTCCGGCGACGGCGTGATGATCTACTGGCACGTGGAGCGGAAGAACGTCTGCGTCTACTCGCAGCTGAAGTTCTGTTCGTCGTCCGAGGTCGCCGCGATGATCGAGGGACTGCTGTGGCACTGCACGGATGCCAAGATCGAGACGAACTGCGTCGACACACACGGCGCGTCTGCCGTCGGGTTCGCCCTCACCGAGCTGCTCAACTTCCGCCGGCTGCCCCGGCTGAAGAACATCGGCAGCATCCGCCTGTACCGCCCGGATGACGACCCGCCCACCTGGCCGTCCACCACCGGCCCGCCCGCGTCGGCGCCGTCGACGCCTCACCCGCCCGGCACGCCATGGCCGGCGACCTCTACGGCCACCTCGCGCCGCGGCTGCGGCTGGTCCGCTCCGATGCGGTCAGGCACCTGCAGACGGCTGCCGGCACCTACGACGTGCTCTACAGCGTCTTCGGCGCCGTCGACTTCACCGAACCGCGCCAGCTACTGCCGGCGGCGGCCGCCGCGCTGCGCCCCGGTGGCCGGCTGGTGTTCTCCACCCTCGCCCACCACCTCGGCGGCGAACCCGCCCACGCCGACGTGCGGCACACCGGGATCGGCGCGAAGACCCCCGGCGGCGAGGCGGCCGGCCTGCGCCGCTGGGTGCTCCAGGAACAGGTGTGGACCGAGCTTCTCCACGAGGCCGGTTTCGCTCGGATCAGTACCGGGACACTGCCCGGCGGAACCGGACCGCGCGCCGCCGACACGCTTCTGGTGACCGCGTTCCGCGCGGGCCGGTCCGCCGTGTGACCTGACCGGGTGCCGTCGTCGGGTGCCGGTCTGCCGCAGGGGCTCACGAGCTCGGCGGTGCAGGCCGCCGGCGTGGGACCGCTGGGCTCACTTCGCTTCGACCCGTCCCACGGAGTGGGGGCCGGTGGTCAGTTCCTCGCACGCGGCCTGCCACGTGCAGTTCGCACGGCAGGCCCAGAGCCTGGCTGGGGCGGGAGCACCAGGTCTTCGGGAAGGTCTTGTAGGACAGCGTGGAGTCCAAGGGCTCCACGCACATCGGTTTCGAGAGCCGTTCAAGCCACTTGGTCAGCTCATGCTCGTGGCAGGCACGTGACAACTGTGCCAGGGCGTGCAGAAGATCCGGTGTGGCCTCGATGTACCACTCGTCATACTGGGCACCGTTGATGTAGCCGGGATACGGACGGAGCCGAGCGGCAGCATCTAAACTTGACTCTGTCGGTGATCTTGGAGTTGTCGGTGCGCCGGAGTGATCGGTGGGCATGCTCGGGGTGTTCCGAGAGTCCGTGCAGATGTCGAGGTGTTCGTTGTCGCTCCGTCCTCGTTCCGGTGAGCAAGTCCCGCCTCTAACCGCGCAGATCGCGCGGGCGAGCAACCCTGGCGGTACGACGGCGATGTGGGTGAGAGACCGGCTGGACGGGCTGTGGCGTGACGAGGACTTCGCCGCCTGGTACCCGCACGACGGGCGTCCGGGCCTCTCGCCCGCGCAGCTGGCCACCGTCTGCGTGTTGCAGTTCCTGCTCGGCCTGTCGGACCGGCAGGCCGCCGAGGCGGTGCGCTGCCGCATCGACTTCAAGTACGCCATGGCCATGGAGTTGGACGATCCCGGCTTCCACCACAGCGTGCTGACCGACTTCCGCGACCGACTCACCGAGGGCGACCGCGCCGACCGCCTCCTCGACCTCGCCCTGGCCCGGCTGAAGGAGGCCGGCCCGGTGCGCGAGCGCACCATGCAGCGCACCGACTCCACCCACGTCCTGGCCGCGGTCCGGGACCTGACCCGCCTGGAGATGGTCACCGAAGCGGTCCGCGCCGCGCTGGAAGAAGTCGCCCATGCCGCCGGGCACCTGCTGGACGACCTGGTCGACGAGGACTGGGGCGGCGCTACGGTCGTCCGGTCCGCCTGGGCAAAAATCCCACCAAACCCAAGACCAGGATTCTGGCCGCCGGGAACGATGCCGTCCGGCTCCTGGAACACCTCTACCGGCACGGAGCGGACCGCGCGTTCGGCCCCCGCGTCCAGGCTCTGCGCCAGATCGTGGTGCAGAACTACCTCCACGACGCCGCGGGACACCTGCGCTGGCGCACTGCCGAGACCGAAGGCGGGCCCGGGCTGCCGCCCTCGTCCCTGGCGATCGTCTCGCCCTACGACACCTCGGCCCGCTACGCCCGTCACGGGCACATCATCAGCTGGAAGGGGTTCTCCGCACATCTGACGGAGACGTGTGCTTCCGACGGCCCGAACGTGATCACGGACGTGACCACCACCGCGTCCACCACCCACGACAGCAAGGTCCTGCCCGGCATCCACACCCGCCTGCACCGCCGCGGCCTGCTGCCCGCCGAGCATCTGGTCGACAGCGGCTACACCTCCCTGCCTCACCTGGAACAAGCCGCACACGACCACCAGATCACCGTCTCCGGACCGCTCCGGGGAAACCCCACCCGCCAGCACCGCAGAGGTGAGGGCTTCGCCCGCGACGATTTCCACATCGACTACGACCGCCGGCAGGTCACCTGCCCCAGGGGCAGGTCAGCCAGGGCCGGCACGGCCCCTACCCGACCTCCTCGCCCACCGCGGCCCCGCTGATCGTCGCCCGGTTCACCAAGAGCCAGTGCCACCCCTGCCCGGCCCGCGCCCAGTGCACCACCTCCCGCGAAAGCCACCGCACCGTCGGCTTCCCTCCACGAGAACTCCGCGACCTGCAGCTCCGCGTCCGCGCCGAGCAACAGACACCCGAGTGGAAGACCCGCTACGCGGTCCGCTCCGGAGTCGAGGGCACCGTCAACGAGTTCGCTCACGGCCACGGCATGCGTCACTGCCGCTACCGAGGCCAGGAGAAAGTCCACGTCCAGCACGTTCTGGCCGCCATCGCCGTCAACATCGAGCGCCTCAGCGGTCTCCCACCGAGCGAGGAAGCTTTCCGGTCCCGCCGACCGACCGCCTTCCAGACCTACCTCGATCAGCACGAGATCCCCCGTCCGAAGTCCTGGCGCACCCTGGGTGCCTGACCCCCGACAACTCCAAGATCACCGACAGAGTCAAGCTAAGGCCCCCGGACTCCAGCAACCCCAGCGGTCGTAGCCAGGATGGTCAGGTGGGCTCCACCGTAGCTGTCCGGGACACAGCCCAGACAGAGCCCTGAACAGCCCGGACAGTTGGTGACCTGTCCGGGACACCTGGTGTCTGTTGCTTCAGCCTGTCGACGATCAGCAACCTGTGTCGTGCCTTAGCTGATCGAACAGTCGACCAAAAGGAGTGCCCACCATGAAGCGCGCCCTCGCCAGTACATTCGCCGCCGTCGCCTTGGCCGTAGGTGGCCTGACACTGACCGCGTCCCCCGCCAGTGCCGCCACGTGCCAGACATGGCAGGACGACAACACCTTCGGCGCATCGTGCAACAGCGCCAACGCCTACTACGCCGCGGTCAAGTGCTCCAACGGCCAGACCGCGCGAGGCGTCATCACGAACGACGGACGCTGGTCCTACGCCTACTGCACTGCCTACGGCAGCAACGTCCGCATCGCCGGCGGCGCGCAAGGCAAGGTCCAGTGGGTCTGAGGCCAAAAGAACAGGGCCTACGATGACGGCCCGGGCCCGACCCCGATACGCGCGGGGCCGGGCCCGGTCCTGTGCCGGTCGTCAGGCCGCTGCGGCTGGCGGTGCGGCTGGCCCCCGGTCGACGCCCTCCGGGGCCACCAGCCGCTCCAGGAAGGCGCCGATCAGCTCGACTGGCACCTCGCCGGTGAAACTGGCGGCCCAGGAGCGCGGCTTGGCCGGCACCGCGAGGATCTCCTGGCCCCGGCCGGGCGCGAAGGTGACCGCCTCGACTTTCCAGAGGACGTCGGTGTTGGCGTACTCGGCCGACTCGGTCCTCGGGGAGTTTCTGCGCGGTGGGTAGCGCTTGAGTGTTCAGTTTGCTGAACATGCCTGCGCCGCCGTGTCGTTCCTGGCAGGCTGTGACCGGTGAGGGGTGACGGGCTGGGGAAGTTCCGTCGGGAGCAGCGGATGCTGGCGAGGGTGCGGCGGGTTGCGTGGCGGCTGGAGCAGGCCGAGAAGAAACGGAACTGGGCGCTCGCCTCGGCGCGGGCCGGCGGGGTTTCGGTGCGGAAGGCCGCAGAGGCGGCCGGGCTGTCGCCGACCCGGGTGCACCAGCTCACCAAGGACGTCTCGGCGCAGATGCTGGAAGCGTTGCTGGCCGAGTTGCGGGCAGTGGGCTGGCCTGCCCCGGAGGATCCCGACGGCAGCGCCGATGAGGAACTGTCGGGGCGCGCGGACGTGGCCGGGCGGCTGGTGGACGAGGTCGGCTGGATCCGTCAGTGCGCGGAGTGGATCGATCACCTGGAGCGGGAGAGCTACCCGCTGGTGGTGAACCTGCGGCCGGAGGCAGATTTCCCGGACCGGCACCCGGTGGTGGTCGATCTGCCGCGGGTGGCGGCCGTGCTGCGGCGCATCGCTTACGACGTCGACGAGCTCGCCCGCGCCCGCAGCACCGAAGACCTCGACCGAGCACATACCCGCCACGATCCGCAGGCGGAGCGACGCCGGCGCCTGGCCGAACCGGACCTGACCTTCGCCGAGTTCTGCGCCCGTACCGGGACGCCGTCGCAGTCCATCCGTCAGGGCGCGGATGCCTGGACCGGCTACCAGGCCGAACGCCGCCACCGTGGGGAAACGGACGAGGACCCCTGCACGGCGTACAACCCCTTCCGCGACGCCATGCCCTGATACCTGGGAGCGGCCGCACGCCACCTCCGCCGCTTGTCCCCTACTGAGTTTTTCGTTAGTTCTGTGGTGGTTGGGGCTTCGGTGGTGTGAGCATGATGGTGTGTCTTCCAAGCCGCAGGATGCTGTTGCTGATGTCTCCGTTCTACCGCTGACGCGGCCGCAGTTGGCCGAGGCCCGTCGCATGCGCGCGGCCGAGCTGTTCGAGCAGAGACGCCCTTCATCCGAGGTTGCCCGGGCAGTGGGGATGCACCCTGAGAGTGTGCGCCGGT
>NZ_JBIWJA010000083.1:0-5755 GCF_044764905.1 Streptomyces sp. NPDC093586
CCACGAGTGGGTGACCGAACGCCTTTCCGGCACCGGCCTGTCCGTCGCCGCGGTCAACACCCCCGCCTCCACCGTCGTCTCCGGGGACAGCCAGGTCCTCGACACGCTGCTCGAACAGCTCGGGGCGGAGGGCGTGTTCGCCCGTCGTGTGCAGGTCGACTACGCCTCCCACAGCGCGCACATGGACCCGCTGCTGCCCGGCCTCGCCGAGGAACTGGCCGGTCTGGAGCCCCGGCCCGGACACACGCCGTTGTACTCCACCGTCCACGGCCGTGAGGTCGACGGCACCGAGATGGACGCGGACTACTGGTGTGCCAACCTGCGCCGGCCGGTGCGTTTCGACCGGGCCACCGATGCGGCCGCCGCCGACGGTCATCACGCCTGGGTCGAGATCAGTCCTCATCCCGTCATGGCGATGGCCCTCGACGACATCACCCAGCGGCACGGCGGGACCAGCCACGCCACCGCCCACCGCCACCAGGCCGACACCACCGACCTGCTCACCTCATGGGTCCACGCCGGACTCGGCCATGCGGACCAGTGGCCGTGGGAGCACGCCGTACCGCGCACCCCGGTCGAGGACAGGCTCCCCACCTACGCCTTCGACCGCGAGCGCTACTGGCACGCCGCCCCCGCGACCGCGTCGGGAGGCCCGTCGGCCCGGGGCGCCGACGGCCTGGACCACCCGTGGCTCACGCACGCGACCCCGCTCGCCACCGGCGACGGACTGATCCTCACCGGCAGGATCGACACCGCCGGCGCAGGGCAGCAGTGGCTGAGGGAACACCGGGTGTTCGGCACGGTCCTGCTGCCCGGCACCGGGATCCTCGACCTGGTCCTCACCGCCGCCGAACACGTGGGCGCCACCGGGATCGACACCCTCACCCTCGCCACTCCGCTGGTCCTGCCCGACAGCGGGCCCCTGCGGATCCAGGTCGCGGTCACCGGCGTCGACGCCGACGGCTGCCGCCAGGCCACCGTGCACACCCACCCCGGCCCCGACACCCACCCCGACACCCCCTGGACCACCCACGCCACCGCCCGGCTCACCCACCGCGCGCCCGCGCCCGCGCCGGAGCCCGTCGACTGGACGGCGACCGAGCACGCGGAGCACGTCTCCCTGACCGGGTTCTACGACCGCTTCCGCGAGCGCGGCATCGACTACGGACCCGCCTTCCAGGGCGTCAGCGACCTGTGGCGACGGGACGACGAGCTGCACGCCGTCCTCCGCCTCCCCGAGAGCCTGCGGACCGAGGGCTTCGGCATTCACCCCGCCCTGCTGGACGCGGCCTTCCACACGGTCCTTGCGGCCGAGGAGGCCCAGGAGGCCCAGGGAACCGGCGCGGCCGGCGGGCAGCCGCGCAAGCGGGTCCTGCTGCCGTTCGAGTGGAGCGACGTCCGGCTGTACGCGACCGGGGCCTCGGTCGTGCGGGTGCGCGTACGACTCGACGAGACACGCGAGCAGGCCGAGCTGTCCGTGACGGAGGAGAACGGGAATCCGGTGGCCACCGCGCGCCTGCGGCTCCGCGAGGCCACCGCGGGCAGCCTGCGGGTGGCGGCGGAACGGCACCTGTACCGGGTGGAGTTCCAGGAGTGCCCGGCGCCTGCCACCGCGCTCGCGGACACCGTGATCACCGGTGGCCCCCTCGCGGCGGCGCTCGCGCTGCCCGTGCTGGACGCCGGGACCGGACCGGTCGCCTCCCGCATCGTCGTGGACGCCACGGAGGTTTCCGGCACACCGGAGGAGTCCACCGCGGCGGCACTGGTCCGTGCGCGGGACCTGCTGGCCGACCCGCGGCTGGACGGGGCCGAGCTGGTCTGGGTGACCCGCCAGGCGGTGTCCGCGGCCGAGGGCGAGACCGTCGACCTGGCCTCGGCACCCCTGTGGGGGCTGCTGCGGGCGGCCCGCGCCGAGGGGCATCCGGTCCGGCTGGTCGACGTGGACGGGCACGCCGATCCGGACGCCGTGCGGGCGGCGCTGACCGTCCCCGAGCCGGAGCTCGTGGTCCGCGGTGCCGGCATCCGGGTCCCCCGGCTGGTACGGCTCTCCCCCCGTGACACGGCACCGGCGGACCGCGCGGCAACCGCCGCTCACACCCGCGACCCGGACGGCGCACCCGGCACGGTGCTGATCACCGGCGGTACCGGCGAGCTGGGACGGCAGGTCGCCCTGCACCTTGTGACGGCTCGGGGCGCGCGCAGACTGGTCCTGGCCTCCCGCCGGGGCGAAGGGGCGGACGGCGTCGGCGGCCTGGTCGCCGAACTGACCGCCGCCGGGGCCGACAGCGTGCGCGTGGTCGCCTGCGACGTCACCAGCCGCGAAGCCGTGGCCGGGCTCGTGGACTCCGTCGAGGACCTCGGCGAGGTGTGGCACCTGGCCGGCGTGCTCGACGACGGCCTGCTGGCGGACCAGACCCCGGAGCGACTGGAACGCGTCTGGGCTCCGAAGGCACGCGCGGCCTGGTGGCTGCACGAGCTGACCGCCACCCGTCCGCTGACCTCCTTCGTGGTGTTCTCCTCGGCCGCCGGCGTGCTCGGCGGCGCCGGACAGAGCGTCTACGCGGCGGCGAACGCGTTCGTGGACGCGCTCGTGCTGGAACGGCGCAGGCAGGGACTTCCCGGACTGAGCCTGTCCTGGGGGCTGTGGGAGCAGGCCGGCACGGGGCTGACCGCGCACCTCGGCCAGGCGGAACTGGCCCGGATGCGCAGGCAGGGCGTGACCGCGCTGACCGGCGCACAGGCCCTCGACGCCCTGGACACCGCCCTGGAAGCCCGGCCGGCCCACGTGGTTCCTGTCCGCGTCGATCTCTCCGGGCCGGAGGAGGCCCGGTCGCCGCTGCTGCGCGGCAGGTCCCGGGTACGGAGGCTGGCGGACACCCGGACGACCGGCACCGGCTGGGCCGACCTGCCGGAACCGCGACGCCTCCACGCCCTGACGGATCTCGTGCGGCGCGAAGCGGCGCTGGCCCTGGGCACGTCCGCCGAGATCCACCCCGAGGCCGTCTTCACCGACCTCGGCCTGGACTCCCTGATGGCGGTGGAACTGCGCCGCAGGCTGGCCGTCGAGACCGGACTGCCGCTGCCCGCGACGGCGATCTTCGACCACCCGACGCCCGCCGGCCTGGCGGCGTACCTCAACGAGTCCGTACGGGAGCGGGGCGACGGCACCGAGCGTGCCCCACGCGTGGAACGCGTGGCGCGACGCGACGTCCACCCGGCGACCGAGGGGCAGCGCAGGCTGTGGTTCCTGGAGCAGATGCGTCCTGGCACGGCCGAGTACAACGTGACGATGCCGGTCCGGGTCGCCGAACCGTTGGACCGCGCCGCGTTCGCCTCCGCCGTCGAGTACGTGGTGCGGCGGCACGAGGCACTGCGCACAGGCCTGGAGAGCCGCGACGGCGAGCTGGTGCAGGTGGTGCACGAGGAGTTCTCCACCCCGCTGAGCTTCGGGGAGGTGGCCGACTCCGAGGAACTGGCCGACCGGATCCGGACCGAGGCCGAGACGCCCTTCGACCTGTCCGGCCCCGTGCTGCTGCGCTGCCTGGTGCTCACCGGAACGGGCGAACAGGTGGTCTGCTTCACCCTGCACCACGCGATCGTCGACGCCTGGTCGCTGGTGATGATGCTGCACGAACTGTTCGCCGCGTACGGGAAGTTCCGCGCAGGCCTCGTTCCCGGCAGCGGCAGCGAGCCGCTCGCGCACCTCGGCGACTACGCCGGCTGGGAGCAGGACGCCATCGCGCAGGGAGCCTTCGAGCAGGGACTCGGCTTCTTCCGGGACGAACTGGCCGGGGTCCCGCGCCTGGAACTGCCGCGGGCCACCCCGGAATCCGGCGCGGGCAAGGTCGGGTTCGCGCTGCCGGACACCCTCCGGGGCGACCTGGAGGCCCTCGCCTCCGACACGGGAGTCACCCTCTACACCGTGCTGGCCGGCGCCTTCGCGGTACTGCTCTCCCGGTACAGCGAGCAGCGGGACTTCAGCATCGGCACGGTGTGGTCCGGGCGCGGACTGTCCGGATCGGCGGAGATCATCGGTTTCCTCGCCAACACCCTTCCGTTGCGCTGCGACCTCACCGCGGACCCGAACGTGCCCGGTCTGCTGTCGGCACTGAAGACCCGCGTGCTCGGCGTGATGGAACACCAGAACGTACCCCTGTCCGAATTGATCAAGGTCGTCGACGCCGAACGCAACGGCGAGGAGAACCCGCTGTTCCGGGCGGTGTTCAACTACGGCCTGGGCGCGGAGCCGGCCGACGGCACGTGGCAGCCGTTCGCCGGATCCTTCACCGGCAACGTCGCGGGAACTGCCAAGTTCGAGCTGACCATGAGCCTCGCACCCGCCGCGCAGGGACTGCGCGGGGAGCTGGAGTTCCAGTCGCACGTACTGGACGAGGAATCCGCACGGCGCATGGTCGCGAACTTCGAGACCCTGCTGAACTCCTTCGTCCGGGACAGCGACCTGCCGGTCAGCCGGCTGTCCCTGCTCCACACCGAGGACGAGGGCCGGTTCCGGCGGCACGGCGCCGCCGTGCCGCCGGAACCGGCCGCGCCGCCCCTGTCGCAGCCCGCGCGGCCGGTCGCAGGCGATGACCGGGTGTGGGAGACGGTGCTCTCGGCCTGGGCACAGGTACTGGAGCTGGAGCCGGCCGAGGTCGACCCGGACAGCGGATTCTTCGACCTGGGCGGAACGTCGCTGACGGCGGTGCGGGCGCACGAGCTGATCCGCACCGGCCTGGACCGCGAGTTCCCCCTCTCCACGCTGTTCCGCCACTCCAGCGTGCGGGAGCTGACCACGTTCCTGCGCGGCGACGCCACGCCCGCGGTGACCGCCGCGACGGCATCGACCGTGGAGCGCCCCGACGAGGACGCGGTGGCGATCGTGGGCATCGCCCTGCGCCTGCCGGGCGCGAACGGCGTGGAGGAGTTCTGGGCGAACCTGCGGGGCGGAGTGGAGTCGATCCGCCGCTTCACCGACCAAGAGCTGCTCGACGCAGGGGTGCCCGGGAACGTACTGGAGGATCCCGCGTTCGTCCCGGCCAAGGGCTATGTGGAGGACGCCGACCTCTTCGACGCCGAGTTCTTCGGCTACTCACGGTCCGAAGCGGAGAACATGGATCCGCAGCACCGGCTCTTCCTGGAGACGGCCTGGCAGGGCCTGGAGGACGCCGGCATCCGGCCCGGCTCCTACCCGGGCCGCATCGGAGTCTTCGCCGGTGCCGGATTCGGCGGCTACAACACCGGAACGGTGCGCGGCGACGAGATCACCGAACTCCACGAGTTCTACCGCAACCTCCTCGGCAACAAATCCGACTTCGTGTCCACCCGGGTGGCGCACAAGCTGAATCTGCGCGGCCCCGCGCTGACGGTGCAGACGGCCTGTTCCACCGGGCTGGTGGTCGCGCATCTGGCCAGGCAGAGCCTGCTGCGCGGGGAGTCCGACGTGGCCCTCGTCGGCGCCTCCGCCCTCACGTTCCCCCTGGAGTACGGCTACTACCACCAGGAAGGCTTCGTCTTCTCCCCGGACGGCTCGTGCCGTGCGTTCGACGCCGACCGCCAGGGCACCGTGGTGGGCAACGGCGTGGTGGCGGTGGTGCTGCGCCGGCTGTCGGACGCGGTCGAGGCCGGGGACCGCATCTACGCGGTCGTCCGCGGCAGCGCCATCAACAACGACGGCTCGGACAAGGTCGGCTTCACCGCGCCCAGCGTCAGCGGGCAGGCCACCGTCATCACCGACGCCCTCGCCGACGCCGGACTG
>NZ_JBIWJA010000084.1:0-5599 GCF_044764905.1 Streptomyces sp. NPDC093586
AGCACGGCGGCATCGTCGTCGGCTCCCTCGCCCGCGAGCAGGGCACTCAGGCGCAACTGCTGCGCAACCTGGGCCTGCTCCACGTCCAGGGCCACGAACTCGACTGGGACAAGGTCCTCGGCACCGGCACGGTGGTGCCCCTGCCCACCTACGCCTTCCAGCGCAAGCTGTACTGGTCGGACGTACCGAAGACGAACGGGGACGCCGGGTCGCTCGGCCTGGACGCCTCCGCGCACCCGTGGATCGGTGCCGTCACTCCGCTGGCCGACGGCGAGGGCCATCTGATCACCGGGCGGCTGTCGTCGGCGGAGCAGCCGTGGCTGACGCACCACACGGTCTTCGGGTCGGTCATCGTGCCCGGCACGGGGCTGCTGGAGCTGGCCACCGCCGCCGCGCACGAGGTCGGCGCGACCGGGGTCGCCCAGCTGACGCTGGCCGAACCGCTGGTGATCGACGACGCCGTACGGATCCAGATCACCGTCGGCGCGCCGGACTCCTCGGGCCGCCGGGCGATCGCCGTCCACAGCTGCCCCGAGACCGCGCCCACCGAGTGGACGCAGCACGCGGCCGGTGAACTGGGCGAGGGCACACCCGCCCCGGACGCCTCGGCGTTCGGCGAGCTGGCGCAGTGGCCGGTGCCGGGGGCCGAGCGGGTCGGACTCGACGGGTTCTACGACCGGTTCGCCGCCCAGGGCATCGACTACGGCCCGGTGTTCCGCGGTCTGACCGAGCTGTGGCGCAAGGGCGACACGGCCTACGGTCTCGTCCGCCTGCCGGACCCTGCCGCCGGTGCCGAGTTCCTGCTGCACCCGGCGCTGCTGGACACCGCCCTGCACGTGATGAAGGGCGTGGCCCGCGAGGAGGCCCCGGGCGCGCTGCTGCCGTTCGAGTGGAGCGACGTCGACCTGCACGCGGCGGGCGGCGGCGAACTGCGCGTACGGATCGACGTGTCCGCCGGTGCCGAGGGTGCCGACGGCGGTCAGGAGATCCGGGTGTGGGCCTGCGACCCGGCCGGCGCACCCGTCGTACGGATCGGCGCGCTGCATCTGCGCCGGGCGACGGCCGGGCGGCTGCGGGCCGCGCGCGGCGGCGCCGACGGCCTGCACCGCCTGGAGTTCCAGCCGGTCGAGGCCCCCGTACCGCGGGGTTCCGTCGCGGACGCGGTGCTGACCGGCTCAGGCCTGATCGCGCGTCGGCTCGGCGTACCGGCGCTCGCGGACGGGGAGGCCCTGGCCGCGCGGCTCGCCGCGGGTCCGGACGCGCCCGCCCGGATCGTCGTCGACGCCACCGGACGGCCGCCCTTCGACAGCGAGCCGGAGGCCGCCTACCGGGCCACCGAGTTCGCGCTGGCACAGCTCCAGGAGCTGCTGTCCGACGAGAGGCTCGCACAGACGGAGCTGGTCTGGGTGACGCGCGGCAGTGTCGCCGCCGCGCCCGGTGACACCCTCGAGGGACTGCCGTACGCACCCCTGTGGGGACTGGTCCGGTCCGCGCGCGCCGAGCACCCCGAGCGCACGCTGCGCCTGGTCGACCTCGGCCCCGACGACGCCGACCGGGACGCGCTCACCCGCGCCCTCGCGGTCACCGGCGAGCCCGAACTGGCCGTCCGGGGCGGCGAGGTGCGGGCCGCCCGCCTCGTGCGGGCCGCCGCGGACGGCGACGGAGCCGCCGTCCGGTCCCTCGACCCCGAGGGCGTGGTGCTGATCACCGGCGGCACCGGCGAACTGGGCCGGGAGACCGCCCGGCACCTGGTGCGCCACCACGGTGTGCGGCACCTGGTGCTGACCTCACGGCGCGGGGCGGACGCCCCCGGCGCCGCGGAACTCATCCGTGAACTGGAAGAAGAAGGTGCGCGATGCGTACGGGTGGTGGCGTGTGATGTCTCTCGGCGAGATGACGTGGCGCAGGTGCTCGGTGATGCTCCACAGGGCCGCCCGTGGACTGCGGTCCTGCACCTCGCGGGAGTCCTGGACGACGGTGTCGTCCTCGGTCAGAACGCGCGGCGGCTCTCCCGCGTGATGGCCCCGAAGGTCACGGGCGTCCACCACCTGGACGAACTCACCCGGGACCTGGATCTGGCCGCCTTCGTGCTGTTCTCCTCCGCCGCCGGCACCATCGGCACGGCAGGGCAGAGCATCTACGGCTCCGCCAACGCCTACCTCGACGCGTTCGCCGCCCGGCGGCGCGCCGCAGGCCGGCCGGCCACCGGCCTCGCCTGGGGTCTGTGGCACCAGGCGGGCGTCGGCATGACCTCCCACCTGGGCGCGGTGGAGCTGGAGCGGATGCGCCGCCAGGGCATCGCCCCGCTGCCGTTCGACCAGGGACTGGCGCTGCTGGACGCGGCGCTGGCCCGCCCGGCCGCGGACTTCGTGCCCGTGCGGCTCGACCTGCGGGCCGCGCAGCGGGAGGCCGACCAGGGCGGCGACGTGCCCGCGCTGTTCCGCGCGCTCGTACGGCCCCGGCTGCGCCGCGCGGGCGGCGGTTCCGGTGCCGGCTCCGCCGACGGCACGGGCAGCCCGGCCGGTCTGCGCGAGCGGCTGCTCGCGGCGGCCGAGGAGCAGCGCACGGAACTGGTCATGGAGGTGGTGCTGCGCGAGGTCGCCACGGTGCTGGGCCTGTCCGGCGCCGGGACGCTCGCCCCGCAGCAGGTCCTCAAGGACCTGGGCCTCGACTCGCTGATGGCGGTCGAACTGCGCCGCCGCCTGTCGGCCGAGACGGGGCTGTCCCTGCCCGCGACCCTCGCCTTCGACTACCCGACCCCCGAGCACATCACCCGGCTGGTCCTGAACCGCATGGACCTGCCGTCGGCCACGCCGGACGCCCCGGCCGCCGGGGACCCGGCGGCCCTGCCGGACTGGACCGCACCCGCCGAGACCGAGGAGGAGCGGTCCGTGGACGACATCAACGCCGAGCTCAACGCGCTGCTGGAGGCGTCGGGCCTCGACCTCGACTGACCCCCGGCCGGCAGCTGGAGGTCGCCGAGCGCGGGAACCCTCCCCGAGACTTGGGCCTCCGTGCGGATCGACGCCGGAGCGGAGGTCCGCTCGAGGGCTGTTCGAGAAACATCTCGCCCTTCGGCCCCCCGCCGTAAGGTCCCCCGAAGGATCGGGATTCCGAAGGGACTCGAGGTGTCGATGTCGGACCAGGACCGGATGGAAGCCGCTCTTCCCGCGATGTGTGAGCCGCAGAGGCGCGCGGCGGATCCCGAACGGCCGGCCCGGCTCCGGGATCACGCCGTCGCGGTCCTCGCAGGCCGGCTCGAGCCCTTGGACCGCGCTCACACCCTTGCCCCGGCACCGGCCGGCGCCGCCGAGCGGTGATCGAACGCATCCTCCCCTCCGGCGTGGCCACCGCCGTCGCCTACGGCGACACGGCCACGCCGGACGGGCTCCTGCCCGAGGAAGAGGCCTGCGTCCGCCGCGCGGTGCCCGCCCGGCGCCAGGAGTACGCGACGGCACGGAGCTGCGCGCGCCGCGCGCTCGCCGACCTGGGCCTGCCTCCGGTGCCCCTCCCGACCGGCCCGTCGGGGGCACCCCGCTGGCCCGGCGGGGTCACCGGCAGCATCACTCACTGCCAGGGCTACCGGGCCGCGGCGGTCGCCCGCACCACCGCCACGGCGGCCCTGGGCATCGACGCGGAATGCCACCTGCCGCTGCCCGACGGCGTGCTGGAGGTGATCGCCCACGACGAGGAACTGCACTCCCTGACACGACTCGAACGCGCCCGTCCCGCCATCCGCTGGGACACCTTGCTCTTCAGCGCCAAGGAGGCCGTGTACAAGGCCTGGTACCCGCACTTCCCGCACAAGCTGTCGTTCAAGGACGCGTCACTGATCTTCCGCACGGGACCCAGCGGCACGAGCGGCACGTTCACCGCACGACTCCTCGTACCGGGCTCGCCGTACCGCCGCTTCACGGGCCGCTGGATCGTGGCCGAGGGCCTGGTCGCCACCGCGGTGCACCTGGCCGCCGCGTCCCCAGGAGAGGTCGACCACCGCTCGAGTCGTGCCCGGTTGGGTGGTGAAGTCCCTGGCTTGTCCCACCGGGACGTCGTTCGCTCGCGGTGACAGCGCAGAGAGGCTCGAGGTGTCGATGTCGAACCAGGACCGGATGGAAGCCGCCCTTCCTGCGATTCGTGCGTTGCAGAAGCGCGCTGCGGATCTCGAGGCGCGTCAGGCGCGGTTGCGTGAGCCGATCGCGGTGGTGTCGATGGCGTGCCGCCTGCCCGGCGGCATCGACACTCCGGAGGGGTTCTGGGAGCTGCTGGCCGCAGGCGGCGACGCGGTCGGCGGCCTGCCGGAACGGTGGCGGGGACTCGACCTGTACGACGCCGATCCGGAGGCGGTCGGCAAGAGCTACGCCCGCGAGGGCGGGTTCCTCCAGGGCGTGGAGGGTTTCGACAACGGCTTCTTCGGGATCTCGCCGCGCGAGGCGGTCTCGATGGACCCGCAGCAGCGGCTGGTGCTGGAGACGTCCTGGGAGGCGCTGGAGCGCGCGGGGGTGCGCCCGGACTCGCTGGGCGAGAGCCGCACCGGCGTGTACCTCGGCACGATGAGCTCCGACTACGGCGACCTCGGCCGTGATCTCGACGCCCTCGACGGCTACGTGAGCACCGGTAAGGCGTCGAGCGTGGTGTCCGGCCGGGTGTCCTACACCCTCGGTCTGCAGGGACCCGCCATCACGGTGGACACGGCCTGTTCCTCGTCGCTGGTGGCGGTGCATCTGGCGGTGCAGGCGCTGCGGCAGGGCGAGTGCGAACTGGCGCTGGCCGGCGGTGTGACGGTGATGAGCGCACCGTCGCTGTTCGTGGAGTTCTCGCGGCTGAAGGGGATGGCGGCGGACGGTCGCTGCAAGTCCTTCTCGGCCGCTGCCGACGGTGCCGGCTGGGCCGAGGGCGTGGGTGTCCTGGTCCTGAAGCGGCTGTCGGCGGCGGAGCGCGACGGTGACCGGGTGCTGGCGGTGATCCGCGGTTCGGCCGTCAACCAGGACGGCCGCAGCCAGGGCCTGACGGCGCCGAACGGTCCGTCCCAGCAACGGGTGATCCGCGATGCGCTGGAGGCCGCACGTCTGACTCCGGCCGACATCGACGCGATCGAGGCGCACGGCACGGGCACGTCGCTGGGCGACCCGATCGAGGCGGGTGCGCTGGCGGAGGTGTTCGGCCCGGAGCGCCCGGCCGAGCGGCCCGTCTGGCTGGGTTCGTCGAAGTCGAACATCGGGCACGCGCAGGCCGCCGCCGGTGTCGTCGGCGTCATCAAGATGGTCCTCGCGCTGCAGCACGAGACCCTTCCGAAGACTCTGCACGCCGACGAGCCGAGCCCGCTGGTCGAGTGGGACGGCAGCGGCCTGGCCCTGCTGCAGGAGGCGCGGACGTGGGAGCGGGACGGTGCGCGTCCGCGGCGTGCGGGTGTGTCGTCGTTCGGTCTGAGCGGGACGAACGCGCATGTGATCGTGGAGGAGGCTCCGGCTGTCGAGGCCGTGGAGCCGGCCGCCGAGGCCGGCCACGGTCCGGTGCCGGTGGTGGTGTCGGGTCGTGACGAGGGGGCGGTGCGGGAGCAGGCGGGGCGTTGGGCGTCCTGGCTGTCCGGGCGGGTGGATGT
>NZ_JBIWJA010000085.1:0-5352 GCF_044764905.1 Streptomyces sp. NPDC093586
CGCCTGCTCGCCGAGAGCCCGGCCTTCGCCGACACGGTCGACCGCTGCGACGAGGCACTGCGCCCGTGGACCGGCTGGTCGGTCCGCGAACTGCTGGAGGACCCCGAGGCGAGCGGGCTGAGCCTGGACGACGTCGAGGTGACCCAGCCCGCGCTGTTCACGGTCGCGCTCGGTCTGGCGGCGGTGTGGCGGTCCGTCGGTCTGGAACCGGAGGCCGTGGTCGGACACAGCCAGGGCGAGGTGCCCGCCGCCGTGGCCGCCGGAGCGCTGACCCTGGAGGAGGGCGCCAAGGTGGTCACCGTCCGCAGCCAGGCCTTCCAGCGCATCGAGAGCGGCTCGGGCGGCATGGCCCTGCTGGGACTGCCGCTGACCGAGGTGGAGGAACTGCTCGCCGAGTACGACGGAGCGCTGTCGGTGGCCGCGGTGAACACCCCGGGTTCGGTGGCGGTGGCCGGCACGGCGGACGCGGTGAGCGACCTGCTCGCGAAGCTGGCGGACCGTGACGTGTTCTCCCGCCGGATCAAGGCGGACCGGGCCGGACACTGCGGCCTCGTCGACCCCGTGCTGCCCGACGTGGAAGCGGCGCTGGGCGGACTGCGCCCCCGCGCGACCACGGTGCCGATGTACTCCTCCGTGACCGGCGCCCCGATCGGCGGAGAGGCCCTGGACGCCCGGTACTGGTGCCGCAACCTGCGGGAGCCGGTGCGCATGGACCTGGCGCTCGACGCGCTGCGCGCCGACGGCTTCGGCGTGTTCACCGAGGTCAGCCCGCATCCGCTGCTGGCCATCCCGCTGACCGCGTTCACCGCCGACCGCGGCGGAGTGGTCCTGGGCAGCCTGCGCCGGGACCACGGAGGCATCGAGCAGATCGTGCGCGGCCTCGGCGAACTGCACGTCCACGGCCACGCGGTCGACTGGACACGGGTCCTCGACGGACCCCGCCGCCCGGTCGACCTGCCCGGCTACGCCTTCCAGCGGCAGAGCTACTGGATCGACGGCGGACCCCGTGACCGGCAGGAGCGGAAGACGGCCCCCGCCGACCTGGCGTCCCGCCTGGCGGCACTGCCCGGGTCGGCCCACGCCACCACCGTGATGGAGGCCGTACAGGACGTGGTCCGCGGCGTTCTCGGACTCGGCGAACCCATGCCCGCGGACGAACGGTTCCAGGACCGCGGACTGGACTCGATGATGGCTCTCCAGCTGCGCAACCGCCTCAGCGAGGTGACCGGCACGCAGCTGCCGTCCACGCTCGCCTTCGAACACCCCACACCCCGGGCGGTCGTGGACCATCTGCTGGCCGACGTCTTCTCCGGGCTGCCGTCCCCCGGCGCGTCGATGGAACGCGCCGAGCAGCGCGACGTCCATCCGGCGACCGAGGGCCAGCGCCGGCTGTGGTTCCTGGAGCGGATGCACCCGGACTCCGCGCAGTACAACGCCGTGCTCCGGCTCGAGGTGGACAGTCCCCTGTGCCCGGAGACGTTCGGCCTGGCTCTTCGCGCGGTGATGGAACGCCACGAGGCGCTGCGCACGGGGCTGGAACTCCGTGACGGCGAACTGGTCCAGGTCGTGCACCAGGACTTCACCGTCCCGCTGCGGCACGAGCGGGTGGCCGGCGCCGATGAGCTCGACCGGATGCTGCACGCGGAGGAACGCGTCCCGTTCCGGCTGGACGCCGAGACCCTGTTCCGCTGCCTGCTGGTGGACTCCGGCGAGACGTGGACCATGTGCTTCACCCTGCACCACGCCATCACCGACGGCTGGTCGATGTCCCTGCTGCTCAGCGAGCTGCACGAGACGTACCGGGCCCTCGCCGGGCAGGAGACCCTCCAGCTCCCGGACGTCCGGTACCACCTCGGTGACTACGCGCGATGGGAGAAGCGGTCCATCGAGCAGGGCGCCTTCGAGCGTTCGCTCGAGTACTTCGCGTCCGAGCTGGGCGGCGCCCAGCGACTGGAACTCCCCGCCCGGGACGTCGCCGAGGACGACCAGGGCGGTGACGCCGTGCACTTCACCGTGCCCGCGGAGCTTCGGGCCGCCCTCGACGAGCTGGCCGCACGCAACTCCGTCACCGGATACACCGTGTACGTCAGTGCCTTCGCGGTGCTGCTCGCCCGGTACACCGACCAGGACGACTTCAGCATCGGCACGATCTGGTCGGCGAGGGAGCTGCCGCAGGTCGCGGAGACCTTCGGATTCCTCGCGAACACCCTGCCGCTGCGCTGCGACCTGACCGGGGAGGTGTCCTTCGAGGACCTCCTCGCCCGCACGCACACCCGGGTGCGGGGGGTGTTCGAGCACCAGAGCGTCCCGCTGACCGAGGTCGTGCGCATGACCGACGGCGGCCGGACCGGCGAGGAGAACCCGCTGTTCCGGGCCGTGTTCAACTACGGCGGCACCGCCTTCCCCACGATGGGAACGGGCGAGGCGGCCTGGCGGCTGCCCACGACGGGAAACCTGTCCGGCAACGTCCAGGGCGCGTCGAAGTTCGAGCTGGGCCTCACGCTGACCACCGACGGCGATGTGCTGCGCGGGGAGCTGGAGTTCCAGTCGCACGTGCTGGACCGGAACTCGGCTCGCCGTATGGTCGCCAACTTCGAGACCCTGCTGGCATCGCTGGCCGCCGAGCCCGCCCGTCCGGTCCGCGACACCGGACTGCTCTGCGATGCGGAACGCCGCTGGCTCGCCGAGCACGGCGGCGAGGTCACCGCCCGGCCCGCCGGGGAGAACGCGTGCCGGCGCATCCTGGAGCAGGCGGCACGGACGCCCGACGCGGTGGCCGTGGTGACGGACGGACACGAGCTGACCTACCGGGAGGTGTCCACGAGAGCCCTCGCGCTCGCCCGTGAGCTCACCGCAACGGGCGTCGCACGCGGTGATCTGGTCGGCCTCTGCCTGCCCCGCACGGTCGACCTGCCGGTGGCGATGCTCGCCACCTGGATGGCCGGGGCCGCCTACGTCCCGCTGGACCCGGAATACCCGAAGTCGCGTCTGGAGCACGTGGTGTCCGACAGCGGCATCGAGGTGGCCGTCTCGAGCGGCTCCCTCGCGGACGCGCTGCCGGACGGCCTGCGGGTGCTGTCCGTCGAGGAGACCACCGGGACCGGGCGGCACGGACAGCCGGACGCCGCCGTGCCGGTCCTGCCGGAACCGTCCGACCCCGCCTACGTCATCTACACCTCCGGCTCGACGGGCACCCCGAAGGGCGTGGTGGTCGAGCACGCGCAGTTCGCCGCCTTCTGCCTGGCGATGGACGAACGGGTCGGAGGCGGTGCCGACGACAGCTGGCTCGCCGTCACCAGCGTGTCCTTCGACATCTCCTGCCTCGAACTGCTGTGGACCCTGACCCGGGGCTACCGCGTGGTGGTCGCGAGCGGAGAGCTCGGCGGCTGGGCCGACTACCGGACGTACGAGCCGACACACCTGCAGTGCACTCCGTCACTGGCCAAGATGCTGCTGGCGGACGCGGGCGGGCGTGAGCTGCTCGGCGGGCTGCGGCTGCTCATCGTCGGCGGCGAAGCGCTCGACCGCGTCCTGGCCGACCGGCTGCTCCGGGCCTGCGGCGGCGACGTGATCAACGGGTACGGGCCCACGGAGACCACGATCTACTCGACGACCTGGCGGGCCGAGCCCGGGCCGGTGTCGCTGGGGTCGCCCGTGCCCGGCACCCGGCTGGCCGTCCTCGACCGGCGGCGGCAGCCGGTACCGCGGGGCTGCCGCGGTGAGCTGTGGATCGGCGGGCACGGTGTCGCGCGAGGCTACCTGGACCGGGCCGCGCTGACGCAGGAGCGGTTCGTGACGGACCCGCTCGCGGGCGCGGGGCGGATGTACCGCACCGGGGACGTGGTCCGCTACCGCGAGGACGGCTCACTGGAGTACTGCGGCCGCGTGGACAACCAGGTGAAACTGGCCGGACACCGCGTCGAGCTCGGCGAGATCGAGTCCGTGGTCTCCGGATGCCCGGGCGTGCGGGAGGCCGCCGCGGTGGTACGGCGGGACGCCGGCCCGGCGGCCCTGTGGGTGTACTACTCCGGGGACGCCGACCAGCGGGACCTGGCCGAGCACGCCGCGGCGCGGCTGCCCGTGTCGATGCTGCCCGCGCGGTGGATACGGCAGGAGAGCCTGCCGCTGACGCCGAACCGCAAGATCGACCGGCTGGCCCTGGCCGCACTGCCGGCGCCGCAGCCGGAGCCCGTGGAACAGGCCGCGGGCGGTGACCGGGTGTGGGAGACGGTGGTCTCGGCCTGGACGCAGGTACTGGGGACGGCCGAGCTGGACCCCGACAGGGGGTTCTTCGAACTGGGCGGCACATCGATGGGAGCACTGCAGGCCCACGAGCTGATCCGCACCGGCCTGGACCGCGAGTTCCCGCTCTCCACGCTGTTCCGCCACTCCACGCTCCGACAGCTCACCGCGTTCCTGCGCGGCGACGCCACACGCGCGGTCACGGCGACGGCGCCCCGGGAGCGTACGGACGAGGACGCGGTGGCGATCGTGGGCATCGCCCTGCGCCTGCCGGGAGCGAACGACGCGGAGGAGTTCTGGGCGAACCTGCGGGGCGGAGTGGAGTCGATCCGCCGCTTCACCGACCGGGAGCTGCTGGACGCCGGGGTGCCCGGGAACGTACTGGACGACCCCGGATACATCCCGGCCAAGGGCTACGTGGAGGACGCCGACCTCTTCGACGCCGAGTTCTTCCACTGCTCCCCTTCCGACGCGGAGAACATGGATCCGCAGCACCGGCTCTTCCTGGAGACGGCCTGGCAGGGCCTGGAGGACGCCGGCATCGTGCCCGGCGCCGGACCCGGCCGCATCGGAGTCTTCGGCGGGGTCGGCTTCGGCGGTTACGACCAGGGCGAACCCGACGACGTCTCGGAGGTCTTCCGTTCGGCGATCGGGAACAAGAACGACTTCCTCGCGACCCGCCTGGCGCACATGCTGAACCTGCGCGGCCCCGCGCTGACGGTGCAGACGGCCTGTTCCACCGGGCTGGTGGCCACACACCTGGCCAGGCAGAGCCTGCTGCGCGGGGAGTCCGACGTGGCCCTCGTCGGCGCCTCCGCCCTCACGTTCCCCCTGGAACAGGGCTACCACTACCAGGAAGGCTTCGTGGCCTCGCCGGACGGACACTGCCGGCCCTTCGACGCCGACGGCGCGGGCACGGTCCTCGCCAACGGCGTGGTGGCGGTGGTGCTGCGCCGGCTGTCGGACGCGGTCGAGGCCGGGGACCGCATCTACGCGGTCGTCCGCGGCAGCGCCGTCAACAACGACGGCTCGGACAAGGTCGGCTTCACCGCGCCCAGCGTCAGCGGGCAGGCCACCGTCATCACCGACGCCCTCGCCGACGCCGGACTG
>NZ_JBIWJA010000086.1:0-4132 GCF_044764905.1 Streptomyces sp. NPDC093586
GAGTTCTTGATTCCGCCGCCCGGACCAGAGGGCTCGTACGTCAGCTCCAGGCTCTCGGCCACGAGGTGACTCTCACCGCGAAAACCGCATAGGTAGAACGTCCAACGCCTCCGGCCTCGGGAGGAAGACCGCGGTGGAGGGTATTTTCGGGTTAGATCACGTGCTTCCAGCCGCTGCTGGACACCGTCGCCGACCTGGCCGGCACCGTGGTCACCAGCGACGCCATGCACACCCAGCGCGAACACGCCGAGTACCTCCTCGGCCGCGCCGCCCACTACATCGTGATCGTCAAGGGCAACCAGAAGAAGCTTCGCGGGCAGCTCAAGTCCCTTCCCTGGAAAGACATCCCGCTTCAAGGCCGCACCAAGGGTGCCGGCCACGGCCGGTCGGAGATCCGCCGGATCAAGGTCGCCACCGTGAACAACCTCCTCTTCCCCGGAGCCCGTCAGGCCATCCAGATCAAGCGGCGACGCACCGACCGCAAGACCGGCAAGACCGCAGTCAAGACGGTCTACGCCGTCACCAGCCTGACCGCCGAGCAGGCCACCCCATCCCAGCTCGCCCGACTCGTCTGCGACCACTGGAAGATCGAGACCCTGCACCACGTCCGCGACACCACCTTCGCCGAGGACGCCTCCCAGCTGCGGACCGGCAACGCGCCCCGCGCCATGGCCACCTGGCGCAACCTCGCCATCGGAGCCCTCCGGGTCGCCGGAGCGAAGAACATCGCGGCCAGCCTCCGCCACAACGCTCGCGACCCCCGTCGCCCGCTCAGACTCCTCGGCCTCAAGTGATCACAAACAGGGCGTCACGCGACTACGCCGAAGCCCCTGCCGACCGTGAGGGCACGGTAAAGAATGCGTGAGCAACGGGCAACCGCCGAACGGAAATGCCCCTCTGAACTGAGGCAACACCAGCGGATGACCTGATGTACCACCAGCAAAACGGAGACAACGAAAGGAGGTTCACGACAACACCCGAGGAGTCTTGACTCACCACCGCCCCAACGCCCTGCTTCGCCGAGCGCGCGGCGGGCCACGAGAGTGACCTGCGCAGACCACAAGTGCCGAATGACCAGAAAGAACTTGATGCATCACCGAATACCAGCGCACGTTCGTCTTGCTGCGCTCGGCGCGGCCGCGGCGATCCTGCTTGCCTCGCCCGGCGTGGCATCGGCCGCGCCGACTCCGGCCGCACCGACCGCAACGCCGTCCGGCTCCTCTGGGACTCCGGGCACCGGGGACGACGCCTCCCCCGTGCCCTCAGGTACCCCGTCCACGGCCCGGCCGACGGATGAGACGAAGGAGGAACCCACTGTTCCGGCAACCCCTTCTCCTAGTCCCGAGGCGGACACGCCGAAGCCGGAGGACCCCGCGACGGCGATGCCGGAGGGCTCCCCCACGCCCAAGGAACCCGCAACGCCGGATGACTGGCTGCAAGCAACACCCGAAGAGATCGCGGAGGCGAAGAGGGCGGAGGCATACTGGACGCCGGAGCGCATCGCGGATGCGGTGCCCGCCAATCCGGAAAAGGGTGTTGAGAGTTCGCCGACGCTGCGCGACCTCATGAGGTCTCCCTCGCACGTCGACAACAACGGTGTGGCCACTGCGGGTGTCTTCCTGATCAGCCAGGACGACGACCCGCAGTCGGATCCGGGCAAGCGCGACCAGTTCTGTTCCGCCTCGTCGGTGGCCTCGCCCACCAAGTCACTGGTGCTCAGTGCCGCGCACTGCCTCAATGACAACGACCGGTTCCGCAATCTCGCTTTCGCCCCGGGATGGAAGGTCGACCCGAACAACAAGGCCCAAGGCATCGCACCGTACGGAATCTTCCCGATCAAGAAGGGAAAGATCTGGATCGACGGGCGCTATCTGTCCCAGGGCACGGTGAAGGCGGACGACCTCGACTTCGCATTCCTGAAGACCGGCCCGAACTCCAAGGGCCAGTTCCTGGAGAATGCTACGGGGATGGGTAACCAACTCACCACGCTGCCTGCCTCCGGGAACCTGAACCAGAAGAGCGTGTCCCTGATCGGCTTTCCGGGAGGGGCCAAGTCGCCGCTCGTTTGCCCCTCGACCACCACCAAAGAGTTCGAGGGCCGCTTCCTGGAGATAGCCTGCGACGGGTTTGCCCCCGGTGTCTCCGGCGGTCCGTTCCTGCGGAACTTCGATGGCAAACGGGGAGATGTCATCGGTGTGATCGGCGGATACAAAACGGGCGGAAAGTTCGACAACGTCTCCTATTCCTCCCAGTTCGACGCCGACGTGGTGCGCCTGTATAACCAGGCGGTCAACGACTACGCACCGGACCAGCCGACCGGGATCGACGGCATGGGCGACGCCAACCTCTGGACACATGCCGAAGCCGCCGCCACCGGCCAGTTCCACACGTCCTCGCAGAAGACGAAGGACGGCGACCTGATCGTCAAGTGGTCCGATGGAGAGGTCACGCTGTACCCGGGCGACCAGTCACAGGGCTTCTACACCGGCTGCACTGCCGGCCAGCCCTGCGAGACCCAACTGGCGAAGCCCAACAAGCTGTGGGCGGACCACGCCGAGGTCATCACCGCGGGCGACTACACCGGCTCCGACGCCTTCGACCTGATGGTCAAGTGGAGCGACGGCGAAGTCACGATCTACAAGGACATCGATGAGAGGACGAAACTGCCGACCGCAGCCGATCAGCACCCGGCGAACGAGACCAAGATCGCCGCTGCCGGTTCGGCATGGAAGTACGCCAAGGGTCTGGCGACCGGCAAGTTCGGCGGCAACAAGTGGCCCGACGACGTGGTCGTGCGCTGGGTCGACGGCGAGGTGACGAAGTACACCAACGTCGACGGCACGGGCTTCCACGTCGAGCAGCAGCTCCAGGTCCCCAACGCCCTGTGGAAGAACCATGCCACGATCATCGCGGGCGGCGATTTCGACGGGACCACCAACTCCGACTTCGACCTGCTCGTCCGCTGGTCCGACGGTGAACTCACCGTGTACGAGGACCTCGGCGCCAACAGCTTGAAGAGAGAGCGGAAGCTCAAGCCCGCGAACCAGCTGTGGACCCACTCCCGCATCCTTGTGCCCGGCGAATTCGGCGGCAATCTGTGGGAGGACGACCTCTTCGTCCGCTGGTCCGACGGAGAGGTGACGGTCTACGGAAACACCCAGGCCGACGCACTGGGCCGGGAGTACCAGCTCGTGCCCCCGCCCGCCAAGGGCTCGGCGTTCCGTCGCGGGCAGCCAAGCGGTCGCCTTGCCGGAGAGGAGACAGCCGCCGAGGAGTCCTGCGACTCGGTGTGCGGCCCCGGTCTGCTCCGGCGGATCTCCGCAGACAAGTGAGCAACAACCCGCGTTGAGCCGGCGGCGGGGCGACAGCCCCGCCGCCGGCCCCGAACCTACGGTGGATACATGCGTATACGTCACTTCCTGCCGATCTGCGTCGCGGCGATCGGTCTGCTCACCGGCTGTTCCAAAGCGAGCGAGGAGCCGAGCGGTGCGACGGACCGGTCGTCGGCTCCAGCCGTCCAGCAGAGCGATCCGGCGGGTGACGGCAGCCGGGCCTGGGAGCCGGACGACGCGATGCGGCGGGCGGAGCATGCTCTGAAGGCGGCGTCGGACAGCGACGCGCGTCCGGAACTCGTCGACACCGCGAGCGCGTTTGTCGCGAGCGGCATGGACAAGAAGCACACCGCGCACGGCGACCGGCCGTACCTCCTCAGCATCACCTGTGACACGGACGGGATCGGGGAACTCACCCTCACCCTGTCGCGGGGCGATCAGGAGCAGGCGTACGGGATCGAGTGCGGGGACCGGGAAGCTGACCAGTTCAATATCCCTGCAGGTGAGCCGTTCACCGCACAGGTCGACCCGGTCAAGAACGGCACCGGCCTGATCCTGTGGCGCCTGGACACCATCGCCCGGGATGCGGTGGAGGGTTGTGACGACGACATCGATGGCTGTGACAGCTGAGCGGTGGACATTGTTCGAGCAACGGTGGCGGAGCCACCTGGGTTCTGCGCGGCCATGATCCGTACCCACGCGGCGTGCCGGGCACGCGCGGTCCAGTCTCGCCGCCCGAAGCGCCCAAGGGGTCTCCGGTGCCCGACACTGCCGCGGGCCATTGGGCGTAAGGGGTCCTT
>NZ_JBIWJA010000087.1:0-3922 GCF_044764905.1 Streptomyces sp. NPDC093586
TGGGCCTGCTCCACGTCCAGGGCCACGAACTCGACTGGGACAAGGTCCTCGGCACCGGCACGGTGGTGCCCCTGCCCACCTACGCCTTCCAGCGCGAGCACTACTGGCTCGAGACGACCAAGCCGTCCGGTGACGTGCGGTCCGTCGGTCTGGAGGCGTCCGAGCATCCGTGGCTGGGTGCGGTGACGGCGACGGCGGCGGACGACGGCTACCTGTTCACGGGTCGGTTGTCGTTGGCGGAGCAGCCGTGGCTGGCGGAGCACGCCGCGTTCGGGACGGTTCTCGTGCCCGGCACGGGGCTGCTGGAGCTGGCCCTGACGGCCGCCCATCACGTCGGTGCCGAGCGGGTCGAGGAACTGACCCTTCTCGAACCTCTGGTTCTGAGCGAGGACACCCCCGTACGTCTTCAGGTCGTCGTCGGCGCTCCCGACGCCGAGGGCCGCCGTCCGGTCGCGCTCTACAGCCGTGCGGAGGGCGATGACCAGGCCGAGTGGCGGCAGCACGCGGCCGGTGAACTGGGCGAGGGCACACCCACTCCGGACACCTCGGTGTTCGGCGAGCTGGCGCAGTGGCCGGTGGCGGGTGCGGAGCGGGTGGAGCTGGACGGTTTCTACGAGGCGTTCGCCGCGCGTGGTCTGGTGTACGGTCCGGCGTTCCAGGGGCTGGTGGAGCTGTGGCGCAAGGGCGGTACGGCCTACGGCGTCGTACGTCTTCCCGAGGGGCTGAAGGCCGACGGTTTCGGCGTGCACCCCGCCCTGCTGGACGCCGCCCTGCACGCCCTGGTGGGGGTGCGCCGGGAGGAAGGCGCCGAGCGGCCGGTGTTCCTGCCGTTCGAGTGGACCGGAGTGGAGCTCCACGCCGCGGGCGGCACCGAACTGCGGATCCGTATCGACCTGGAGGAGTCCGGCACCCAGGCCCGGATCCAGGTGGCCGACCCGGCCGGACGGCCCGTCGCGCAGGCGGACGGACTCGTGATCCGGGAGGCCACCGCCGAGCAGATCCGCGCGGGTGAGACCGCCGAACACCTCTACCGCGTCGACTTCCGGACGCTGCGGGCCCTGCCCGAGCAGGAGACACCGGCCGACGGCGTCTGGGTCCTCGGCGGGGACGCCGGGGTGGCTGCGATCCTGGAGACCGACCATGTGGCCGATGTGGACGTACTGCTTGCCCGCCTCGACGACGGGGCCGCGGCGCCCGCCCGGCTGGTCGTCGACGCGACGGGGCCGGTGGCGTCGGCGAGCGGCACCGGTGACGTCGCCGGCGCCGCGCTGGAGCTGACCGCTTCCACGCTGCGCACGCTGCAGCGTCTGCTGGGCGAGCCCCGACTGGACGGCGCGGAGCTGGTGTGGATCACGCGCTCGGCGGCGGGCGCGGACGACGAGGTCCGCGAGCTGCTGACGGCGCCGCTGTGGGGACTGCTCCGCGCGGCGCGCGGCGAGTACGCCGAGCGGGCGATCCGCCTGGTGGACCTGGGTCAGGAACCCGTCGACGAGACGCTCCTGTCCCGGGCCGTCGCCCTGACGGACGAGCCGGAGACCGCGATTCGCGACGGCGGGATACGGACCGCCCGCCTCGTACGGACGACGCAGTCCGGCCCGGACGACGCGGTGCGGCCGGTCGCCGGTGCCTTCGACCCCGACGGCACGGTGCTGGTCACGGGCGGCACGGGTGAGCTGGGCCGGGCGGTGGCCCGCCATCTGGTGACCCGCCATGGTGTGCGGCATCTGGTGCTGACCTCGCGGCGTGGCCTGGATGCGCCGGGTGCGCGGGAGCTGGTGGCGGAGCTGTCCGCGGCCGGTGCGGAGAGTGTGCAGGTCGTCGCCTGCGACGTTGCCAGGCGCGAGGACGTCGCGATGGCCCTGGCCACGGCGGACGCGGAGCGGCCCTGGACGGGGGTCTTCCATCTGGCGGCTGTGCTGGATGACGGGGTGTTGTCGGCGCAGTCGGCTGAGCGGTTGGCCGGGGTGTGGGGTGCGAAGGCGGCGGGTGCGGAGCATCTGGATGTGCTGTCGCGGGAGCTGGGTCTGGATCTGGCGGCGTTCGTGCTGTTCTCGTCGGCGGCGGGTGTGCTGGGTGGGGCGGGGCAGGCGAATTATGCGGCTGCCAACGCGTTCGTGGATGCGTTGGCGGTGCGTCGTCGGGCGGACGGTCTGCCGGGTGTGAGTCTGTCGTGGGGGTTGTGGCAGCAGGCCGGGATCGGTCTGACCGCGTCTCTGGGGCAGGCGGAGCTGGCGCGTTTGCGTCGTTCGGGTGTGGGTGCGCTGAGCGAGCGGCAGGCGCTGGCCGCCCTCGACGCGGCACTGGGCCTGCCCCATCCGCACCTCGTCCCCGTGAAACTCGAACTCACCTCGTTGCAGCGGCAGGCCGACAACGCCGGCGGTGTCCCCGTACTCCTGCGGAACCTGCTGCGCGCCCCGCGCCGGCGGGCCGGTGAACCGGGCGGCTCCCCCTCCGGACTGCGCGAGCGGCTGCTCGCCCTGCCGGAGACCGAACGGCTGCCGCACCTGACCCAACTGGTCCAGCGGGAGGCGGCGACCGTCCTCGGACTGTCCGGTACGGACGCCGTCGGTGCCCAGCAGGTCCTCAAGGAACTCGGCATGGACTCGCTGATGGCGGTCGAACTGCGCCGCCGCCTGTCAGCCGAGACGGGGCTGTCCCTGCCCTCCACCCTGGCCTTCGACCACCCGACGCCGTCCGCCGTCGCGGCCCTGCTCCTGGCCAAGCTGGCCGTCGCCTCCGGCGGCACGCCGGCCGGGGCGGGCGGCACCCAGCGTCTCAACCGCAACCAGATCGACAGCCTCGTCGAGCTGCTGCGCGCCGCGACCCCGTCCCAGCTCGAGGAGCAGGGTCTCGCGGCCGGTCTGCTGGCCCTGCGGGACGGCCTGGCCAAGAACACGGCTGCCGCGGCCGAACAGCCGGAACCGGAAGCCGAACTCGGCACCGGCAGCACGGATGACCTTCTTCAGTTCCTGGATCGCAAGCTTGGAGTGAGCGAATGAGCGCGTCCGAAGTCGGGAAGCTCGAAAAACTCGAGGCATATCTGCGGCGCACGGCGAACGCGCTCGTCGAGACCGAGAAGGAACTCACCGCGGAACGCGCGGCCCGCACCGAGCCGATCGCGGTGGTGTCGATGGCGTGCCGCCTGCCCGGTGGCATCGACACTCCGGAGGGGTTCTGGGAGCTGCTGGCCGCGGGCGGCGACGCGGTCGGCGGTCTGCCGTCGCGCTGGGACCGGCTCGGTGTCTACGACCCGGACCCGGAGGCGGTCGGCAAGAGCTACGCCCGCGAGGGCGGCTTCATCGACGACGTGGAGGGCTTCGACCCCGCGTTCTTCGGAATCTCGCCGCGCGAGGCGGTCTCGATGGACCCGCAGCAGCGGCTGGTGCTGGAGACGTCCTGGGAGGCGCTGGAGCGCGCGGGCATCCGCCCCGACTCGCTCGGCGGCAGTCGCACCGGCGTGTACCTCGGCACCATGAGCTCCGACTACGGCAACCAGCAGGGCCATGACCTCGACGCCCTCGACGGCTACGTCAGCACCGGCAACGCCAGCAGCGTCGTCTCCGGCCGGGTGTCCTACACCCTCGGCCTCCAGGGCCCTGCGGTCACCGTCGACACCGCCTGCTCCTCCTCCCTGGTATCGGTCCACCTGGCGGTGCAGGCGCTGCGGCAGGGCGAGTGCGAGCTCGCCCTGGCCGGCGGTGTCACCGTGATGAGCACGCCTGCCCTGTTCGTGGAGTTCTCGCGGCTGAAGGGGATGGCGGCGGACGGTCGCTGCAAGTCCTTCTCGGCCGCTGCCGACGGTGCCGGCTGGGCCGAGGGCGTGGGTGTCCTGGTCCTGAAGCGGCTGTCGGCGGCGGAGCGCGACGGTGACCGGGTGCTGGCGGTGATCCGCGGTTCGGCCGTCAACCAGGACGGTCGCAGC
>NZ_JBIWJA010000088.1:0-3558 GCF_044764905.1 Streptomyces sp. NPDC093586
GCCCTTCAGGCGTGCCGCGACGGCCGCGGCCTCCTTCTTCTCCTGCTGCTTGACCTCGGTGAACGAGACGTCGTTCGCGATCATGTCGAAGACCTGGGGCGCCTTCGTCTCGTCGAGCACGACCGTCACCGGGATCTTCTCGGCGGGGTTGTCCTTCACCGGCACCGTGGCGAAGGTGATGTTCTTCGTCGGCACCTTCTTCAACTCCAGCGCGATGTCCTTGAGCGTGCCGACGTCGCCGATGGGCGTGTCCACGGTGAGCGCCTTCGTGGCGGCCTCGGCGAGCTTCACCAGCTTGGTGGGGCTGGTGAGGGTGTCGCCGGAGGCCATCTTCCGCATGAGCGAGCCCAGGAACTGCTGCTGCGCCTTGATGCGGTCGAGGTCGCCGTGGTTGCCGAAGGCGTACCGGGCGCGGAGGAAGGCGAGGGCGTCCTCGCCCTCGACCGTCGACTTGCCCGCGGGCAGGACGAGTTTGGACTGCTTGTCGTCGACGGCCTTCTCCACGCAGACCTCCACGCCCTCGACCGCGGTGGTGAGCGTCTTGACCGCGTTGAAGTCGGCCATCATGAAGTGGTCGACCGATATGCCGGTCGCCTCCTTCACCGTGCGCATGGTGCAGCCCGCGTCCCGGCCGTTCTCGCCGAGGCTTCTGTTGAACCGCACGCCCTGCCGGCCGGGGACGACCTTGGTGCTCCCGTCCTCCTGCACGGTCGGGCAGTCCGGGATGTCGACGATCAGGTCGCGGGGGATGCTCAGCGCGGTCGCGTTGGAGCGGTCCTTGGACACGTGCAGCAGGATGTTGGTGTCGGCGTGCCCGACGCTGCCCTTGTCGCCGTAGCCCTCGTTGCCCGCACCGGTGCGCTTGTCGGTGCCGATGATGAGGATGTTGAAGGCCTCGTCCTTGCTGAAGCTGCTGCTGCCCGCGCTGCCGACGTCCGTCGTCGAGACGTTGCCCTCGAGGTGCTTGAGGTAGAGGTAACCGCCGACACCCGCCACGAGGACGACGAACGCGGTCGTGCCGCCGGTCCACAGCAGGATCCTCTTGCCCGTCGACCTCTTCTTCGCCGGCCGCGCCCGGCCGCGCCGCCCGGGCGCGGCCGGGCCGGCGGCGGTCTTGTCGGGGGCGGTGCGGCGGCGCTGGGGCGGGACCTCGCGGCCGGGGGCCGTCGTACGGCGGGGGGCCGCGCCGCCGGTGCCGCTGTCAGTGCCGCCGTCGGTCTCGCCCGGTGAGCCCGTGCGGGGCTTCGGCACGGTGGGCTGCGCCGCGGAGGACGGCAGCCGCAGTTCGTATTCGCCGGTCCGCGGATTGAGTACCCACTGGTCTGCGGGGTCGATGTCGTCCGCCCGCCCACGTTCTTGCGCGTCCACGGTCTCCCAGTCCTCCGTCGGGGCCACGCGGCGCCTTCCCCAAGGCGCACGGTAAATGGTCAACAAGTGCACGACGCCAGGGCGGACCTCGCGGCGGGGGCACTGGAGCGTTCACACTATCCGCCCGGTTCGGTACCGAACGACATCGGTGACGCACGCCACTTCCCCACACCGGGGCAATCCGCCCAATCCTGTGAGTGTCTACCAGCGGCGGTAGGGCTTGTAGACGTCCATGCACTTACCGGTGTCGGCGCCGTTGAGGGCGTCGCTGTTGCTGGGCAGGTCACCGGCCTTCGGCGTCTTCTGCTTCGGGTACGTGGTGCCCGAGCGCCAGTCCGCGCCGACGACGACCGTGACCCCGGACACGTCCGCCGACTTCCGCACCGCGCTCGCCGGGATCCCCAGTGCCGTGGCGACCCTCTGCGCGTCCCCGGCCAGGTCGGCGCTCGGGTAACGGACGACGGTCCGTTCCTCGGCCAGCGCCGTCGAGGTGTCCTTCGCCGCCTTGCCGAAGCCCTTCTCCACCAGCGCGTCGGCGATCGTGCCCGCACGGCCGCCGACCGGACCGAGCGAGTCCGTGCGGGTGGCGTTCTGCACGAGCACGGAGATCTCGGCGTCGGCGGCGGCCGGGTCCTGGGGGGACTTGCCGGTGCCGTCCGCGCCGGCGGTGCCGGTGCCCTTGCCGTCGCCGCCCTTGCCGTCGGTCTTCGCGCCCTTGTCGTCGAAGGGCACGTCGTCGCGGAGCATCGCCCAGACCTTCTCGGCGTTCGCGCCGTCCGGCAGCAGGTGGTTCTCGTCCTGGTCGTCCTGGATCACGGGCAGCGTCGTCATGGTGATGCGGTCCGTCGGCACCGTCTTCAGCTCCATGGCGAGGTCGTAGAACTCCTTGACCGTGCCGATCTCCTTGGAGACGTGGATGGCCTTCGTGGCCGCGTCGGCCAGGTCCATCAGCCGCCCGGTGTCGGTGAAGACGTTCTGGTCCTTCAGGGTGCGGATCATCGAGTTCAGGTACATGTGCTGGGCCCGGGCGCGCAGCGGGTCGCTGCCCCAGGCGTGCCGGGTGCGCAGCCACTGCAGCGCCTGCTCGCCCTTCACCTTGTGCGGGCCGGCCGTCAGCTTCAGGCCCGAGCCGCCGCGATCGCCGGGACGCAGCGGGCGGTCCCACACGTTCTGGTTCACACAGACCTCGACGCCGCCGATGGCGTCCGCCATCGCCACGACGCCCGCGAAGTCGATCGTCATCCAGTGGTCGATGTAGACACCGGTGAGGTTCTCCCAGGTGGCCAGGGTGCAGCCGGCGCCGCCGCGGGCCAGGGACTCGTTGATGATGGTGTTGGTCGCCGGGAACTTCTCGCCCGTCTTGGGGTCGGTGCACGCGGGGATGTCGACCCGGGTGTCACGCGGGATGCTGACCACCGCCGCGCTCTTGCGGTCCGCGGCCAGGTGGACCAGCATCTGCACGTCGCCCAGCGGCGGGTTGTCGCGGTGGTCCTTGCCGCCGCCCAGCGCCACGTTCGCGTCGGAGTCGCGGCTGTCGGAGCCGATCAGCAGGATGTTCAGGGGCGTCTGCCCGGCCGCGTTCGGCGCGGTCTTGTGCGCCTTCGAGTCGCCGCTGCTGCGCTCGCCCTTCTGGATGTTGCCGTTGAGGTGCTGGTAGTAGAGGTATCCGGCGCCGGCCGTGCCGAGTATCAGGACCGCGAGCGTCGACGCGGACCACCTGAGCACACGGCGTCCGCGCCCCGCCCGTCGCCGCCCGCTCCCGCGTCCCGTACCGCGCCGGCCGCCGTGCCCGCCTGCGCCGCCCTGTGCGCTCGCGTCGTGCCCGTCCCCGGCCACGGTCCCCTGCCGGGCGCCCCGGCCGGCACCGGGCCGCGTTCCCCGCCCGCGCACACCACTCTGCGTCATGTCCTTCTCCCCACCCCTCGCGCCGACCGGTCTGCCCACGGGCGCGTTCTGTTCGCACAGTTGGACGTACGGACCGCCCTTTTGGCTGTACGGCCGTCCTGACGGATTGCTTTCACCTCGGCCGCAACACGGCCGCCGGGTAAGACGCGAGAAGAGGCCGTCAGGTCACTTCGCGCACTGGGCCTTGTCCGCCGTGGATTTCTCCACCCCTTCCGGAGTCTTTCCGGACGTGGCGTTGAGTTTGACCCCGGCGCCCTTGAAGTCCTTGCCGAGGGTGAGTGTCAT
>NZ_JBIWJA010000089.1:0-3476 GCF_044764905.1 Streptomyces sp. NPDC093586
AACGGTTCGAGCTTCGGGCCACGACGGGGCACTGACGCACCAGCAGCAGAAGTCATGCAATTTCTAACGATCAACTACTGGCGCAGGACACTAGCCTGGCCGAGGGGAGGACACAACCGCCAGCAGCCGGCAGGAGCAGCCGATCTTCAGAGATGGGTCGCCTCGCTGAGAGCCGACGACATTGGCCTGACCATGCTGCTGTGCATCTTGCTGCGCGGGACGGACGATGCTGAAACAGCTTCACTCGCGCCAGCGCTGTTCACCCGTGCTTGGGCCACCGGCGCCAACCATCTGCGGTTCGCAGGCCTCGACCTGCTCACCAGCATCCGCGCCACCGTGGACGAAGCCACCGAGGCCCAGGTCATCGAGCTGCTGAACGGCGTGCACACCGACGACGTGTTCGTCTCCACCATGCTCGTCGACGCTTTGTACGGCTATGGTCAGCTCACCTCTCCCTACGCACTCGACGCCATCACCGAGGAGATCGCCCTTCTCCTCGCCAGTCCTGAGCAACCCGACGCACATGCCCGCGCCAAAAGGATCGTGGAGAGCCAGTTCGAAGAAGTCATTGCAGCGCCGTTCATCGAAGCGATCGACGCCCTTGAGCCGGCCGCACGCCGCGCACTGCTGGTCCTCGCGGTACAGGAAGGCGACGCCAGCCTTTTCACAGACGTCGTCCTCAAGGAGCTCGTACACGCGAAGGACCCGGCCGCGCTGCCAGCCCTGCAGTACTGGGCCTCCCACGTGGACAACGGACCTTTCATGCACGATGCCATCAGCAGCCACCTACTCGGCATCGAAGGCTGCGCCGCCCACCTGACCTCCCCTCCCCCGATCCTGGTCGGCCACCAAGGTGCCGAAGCCGACGCATGGCGCTGCTACGGGCAGATCCTGTTCTGGCTCCACCGCCCCGGCCTCAGCGTGGATGAACAGCACGCACGCTGCACACCACTGTGGGAACGGCTCATTACTTTCCTCCTGGACGCCTCCGTTGATCCCCTCCAGCAGTTCCGGTATGCCGCCGTGTACGCCCAGGACATCCGCACGAGCGCGCTCGGCCGCATCATTGACGCTTTCCCCGCCGAGGCCCGCACAGTTCTGCACCACGGCCTGAGCGCTCCGGGTCGTCTGACCTCACTCTTCCCGCACCCCCAAGTCAACGACCGCACCGTCACCGTGATAGGTCTACTCGCCCGCGTAGGAGACCGCTCTTCCCTCCCCCTGCTCGCCGCCTACCGCAACCACACCGTCCTCGGCAGTACGGCCGCAGACGCCATCCGGCACATCAACAACCGCACCACCGTGGAAAACGTAACGTGCCGTACCGGCCGAACGTGAAGTTCCTGCGCAGCGGGTTTTCCACGCACTTGAAGGCGTCGAATCGCACGAACCGCACGCCCTGGAGTCTGTCGAGCAGCCCCTTCAGGAGGTTGGCCACGCCCGACTTGCCAGAGCCCCAAGGCCCCCCTTCTGGATCCACCCCTTCCGTGATGGTGGTGGACATGCGGGGGCAGTGTGCGGTTGCTGATCAGTCGTCGGCCGGGTCGGTTCGGGACGGCTGGGGCATCAGCCGACCCACACGGTGTAAACAGCTCGGGTGGCCTCGCCGATGGCCGGGATGCCGGTCCACTGCTCGCGGTAGCTCATGCCCGTGGGCAGGGTCTGCGGGATGTTGTCGGAGAAGCCGCTTTCGCCGCCCACGACCTGGCCCTGGGCGTTGTAGAGGATGACCTGTTGCGTCACTCCCGACGACACGGCGTCCGTGGTGCTGTTGGTGACCTTCGCCGACAGGTCGTAGGAGTTCGGGGCGTCCGTGTACGTATCGTCTGCGCTCGCGGTGAGCTTGACCTCGCTGGTCTTGAGCATGGGCGCTTCGATGGAGCCGGCCCGGCCGAAAGCGTTCTCTGCTCGAGATACTTCGATCTTGTCCGGGGTGCCGGTCAACTCGGTGCCGATACTGCCGCCGATGGTGCCGAAGTAGTCGAAGGTCGCGCCAGCCGGAATGTTGGGCAACGTGTCCTGGGCGGAGCCGACGATCGTGCCGGTCTTGTCGAGCGCGCGGACGTCGACAGCGACGGAAGCTTCGGAGGCCCCGGTGTTCTTGACCCGGGTCACGTACCAGACCTGGGGCTCGTCCCACGAGGTGGCGTTGTGGCTCCAGGCCAGGCTCACGGTAGGTGCGACGGCCACGGGCTCCACGGTGGCGGGCTGATCGACCTGTGCGGCGCTCGCTTCCTTCGGTGCCGGGTCGTGGTCGCTGCTGCATGCGGTGAGCGCGGCGGCGAGGACGGCTGCGGTGGCGAGCGTGATGGTTCTGGTGTGCATGGTCCCTCCAAGGGCGGTTCAGGCACCCGTCGTTGTGAGGGCTGCGTGAGGATGATAAATGCTATGTGCATGCTTCATGTCGCAGCTGCGACAGGGATCGCTAGATGATCTACCGGGAGCGATCCCTGCACGGCACTGCCATGCAGAACACTGCCCACGCGGTTGACCCGATCAACGACCTTCAGCGCGCTCGACGGGCCCAGTCGACGCGTTGATTCCTCGCTGTGGGGTGCCGTCTATCCTGCAGCACAGGGGTACATGTGTAGCCCTCGTGGCACATATGGGGGGAACGTGAAGAGAATCGTGATCGCGACAGCGGTTGGTCTGCTGCTCGTCGGGTGTTCCAGCTCGACTGAGGATGAGCCAGGCGGGAAGTCGCAGCAGACCTCTGCGGACTTGAGAAGCGGGTCGAGTGAGGCGCCGACCGATGAAGCGCCGTCACCCGTGACGGTCGACGAGGCGCCGACGTCCGTGACGGTCAGCGAGCTCTACTGCTACGGCGGCGACGAACCGAGCGAGTACTACAGCACCTTGGAAGCGTCATGGGCCGGTGAGCACGATCTTTGTGAAGCCACGCTTGCTGGTGCTGAACTGAGCGAGGTCGAGAAGAAGGCGGTGACGACTGCCTACAGTGAAGGCGCCGGCCTTGACCAACTCGCCGTCCTTTACGGGATGTGCGCCCAAAACGGCGCAGAATCCTGGGACTACCTCGCAACGGCCGGCTCGGACGAGCAGCTGAGCGAAGTTCGTGGGGCCCTGCAACTGTGCCCGAACCACCCCCAGAAGGGCGCAATCGAGAAGCTGATCGGCGGTGCGGAGAATCGCAACGACTTGGAGGCGGAAGGACGGGTCTTCGGACCCGGTGTGTATCGCGTGGGTTCGGAGATCAAGCCGGGCACCTACTACACAACGGATGTGGAGGACTGTTACTGGGAGCGACAGGATGCCAACGGCGAGGTGATCGACAATCATTTCACCACTGCCGCGAAGCGGGTACAAGTGACGATCAGCAGCAGCGACTACGCCTTCAACAGCGAGCGCTGCGGAGAGTGGCAGCCAGTGACGTTTTCTCAGTGAAATGACCACGTGGTGGCTGAGGCGCCAGATTGTGGGCGGGTCGGTCGTGGGAACCTCGGCCGTAGACAGGCGTG
>NZ_JBIWJA010000090.1:0-3392 GCF_044764905.1 Streptomyces sp. NPDC093586
TCACGCCTGTCTACGGCCGAGGTTCCCACGACCGACCCGCCCACAATCTGGCGCCTCAGCCACCACGTGGTCATTTCACTGAGAAAACGTCACTGACCCGAAAGGTGTCCAACCATTTCGAAGCAGCCAGCCCAGCAACCAGCCCGTGACACCATCCACCACCGCAACCTCACCCCGGTGAACGTTCCTGGTCACTGCACTAGCCTGCCCGCATCCAGAGATCACGGTCCCTGGACGAGCCGAAAGGGCCTCGCCAGCAACCGGACAAATCCTCGATCAGGTTCGGCGCATGCAAACTCCGAGCGCTTGACGGTCTAGCGGCCCTATCGTCTCGGACATGGATGCAGAGCAGTTGAAAGGTTCGTCCCACAGGTGGATGAGTGCCGCACTGGCAGCCTTCGTAGAGGGCCTTGAGAGCTACGACTTCGCTGTTCACCACGCTGGAGTCGCTACGGAACATCTGCTCAAGGCGTACCTCGCCGGGATCCATCCAGCTCTGATCGTCGACGGCCGGCACTTTGACTCGTTGCTCCACGCCACGGGGCTGGGCTCGCATGCAGGCCCACTGACCAAGGTCAAGACCATCGGCCTTGTTGACGCCTACGACCGGGTGGTCAAGCTCCTTCCCAGGAAGATCCCGATCGACAAGAAGGCTCTTGAACCCCTCGCGGACGCCCGCAACGGAGTCGCCCACAGCGCGATACACGACTCGGCGCAGGCCGAAGCCGTGTTCACGGTCTGTCTTCGCTTGGTCGACCCGGTTCTCGAAGAACTGAAGATTGATCCGAACGGCTACTGGGGCCCGTTCCTGGTCCTGCACGACAAGCTGGTGGATGAGCAGGTGCGGCAGGAACGAGTCGCGGCGGAAGCTCTGCTGGTCAAGGCTCGTTCGTTGTTCGAGCAGCGCTTCGGGCACATGTCAGGCAAGGAGCGTGACGTGGTTCTGGCCGCAATCACCAGCAAGCCGATGATCACCATGAGCCGGGAAGCCCCTAGGGAGTGCCCGGCCTGCGGCTCCCAGGGGTGGGTGGCTGGCGAAGTGAGTGCCGTCCACGTCTACGACGGCGGCCAGATCACAGTCTCACCGAAGGAGGTTCTACTCGACCCCTATGGGTTTCACTGCGCAGCGTGCGACCTCGAAGTGGGCGCCAAGCTTCTCATGCACATGGGCGCCCTAGCCCAGAGTGTCTTCTTGGATGCCGACCCTCATGACTACATCGACGACGAACCGTTGATGGACGAAGCGTCCTCATAGGGCGTTGAGGCCAACCACCCTGAGTTCCGCAGGTTCTGTTGGCCGCAGTTATTGCCGCGGGCGGTTCAGCGCGGTGAGCAGGGTGCGTTGTCGGGGTGGAGGTGGGGCCGCATCCGGCAGTGTCTCCAGCAGTGCAAAGGAGGAACCGGCCGCGCAGGGTGGTCGCAGACACGAAAGGTCGGATCTGCGAAATACCTCCCCGACCGTTCCCCCCTCATCGTCCAGCGCAGCCGCACGCCGGGCTTCTGGGTCGTACGGTCCGCCGGTGCGATGGCGCACAGCCCGACGAACAGCGCCTGGGCCACGAGGGGGACTCGAGGACGACATCCTGGACCCGGGCGTGCGCGTGATGACCGATTGGGAACAGGCTCTTGTCCGGGCCGGGGTGGGGAGGCCGCCCTCCGGATCTGGTCGGCCGGGGCCCGCCGCACGTGCCTCCATCGATGTGGCAGCGCACACGCTGCTGCTGCCTTGACTGTTCCGACCGGCCCACGGCCAGCCAACCGGCGGGGCTCTCGATCCCGGCCGGGGACGTCCCCGGCCGCCCCGGAGGACGACCGCCAAGCGGAGATGTGCAAGGGGGGCGTCGTCGGGCCGTCGTTGCGATCCTCGGTCGCCCCAGAGGACGACCGCCAGTCGCGCCACGGAGTCGGGCGCGGGTGATGCGGACGAGGTTGCGATCCTCGGTCACTCCGAAGGGCGACCGCCAGGCGCCGGCACTGGGTCGGCATCGACTACGGCACCACGTTGCGATCCTCGGTCGCCCGGAGGACGACCGCCAGCGCTGGTCTTGGCAGTCGCGCGGGCGACGATGCCCGGGTTGTGATCCTCGGCCGCCCCGGAGGGCGACCGCCATTTCCGGCGGTGATGCCGTGCTGGGCGCGGCCTGTGTCGTTGCGATCCTCAGTTGCCTCGAGGGACAACCGCCAAAGTTGCTCTTGCCAGGGCCGAACTTATCGCGGCCAGCCGATTCTCGGTCGCCCCAGAGGGCGACCGCCAGTCCGTCGGTGTAGGTCTCACAGTAGCCGTCGCGGGTCTTGCGATCCTCGGTCACCCGAAGGGGCGAGACCGTCAGTGCACGGCGGCATCATCGACGAGATCCACGTCCACAAGTTGCGATCCTCGATCGCCACGGAAGGCGACCGCCATGACCCAGCCGTCCTCTCCGACGCCGTAGGCGAAGCTGTTGCGATCCTCGGTCGTCCCCAGAGGGCGACCGCCAGCCCTTGGCGTCCTGGTGCTCGCGGTAGTGCGGCTCGTTGCGATCCGCAGTCGCCCCGGAGGGCGACCGCCAGGTGTACCCGCGGGCGCATTACGACGCGTGGGTGCGGATGTTGCGATCCTCGACCGCCTCGAAGGGCGACCGCTAATGGTTGGATGACTTCGACCTTCAGCCCGGCGCGGAGTTGCCATCCTCGGTTACCTTGGAGGGTGGCCGCCAGGTTTCCCGCCACTGCTCGCCAGCCCGATCCCACTCGTTGCGATTCTTGGCCACCTCGGAGGGCGACCGTCAGCCGAGGCGCTCCAGCACGCCCGTCTCGGAGAGGTAGGCGTTGCGATCCTCGGGCGCCCCGGAAGGTGACCGCCAGCCGAACTATCCTCGATGTTCGACTCCGACGCGGGCTGGTTGCGATCCTCGGCCGTCCCGAGGGCGGCTGCCGTTCGTTTTGAAGTCTTTGCGGAAGACGCCGGTCTGCATGTTGCGATCCTTGATCATCCTAGATGGGGAAGCCCCAGCGCGCGGTACACCGCTTACCTTGACCTGTAGGCGTCATGATCCTCGGTCACCCCGAAGGACGACCGCCAGCTGAGGGTGCCCTGACGAATGGTGAGCCGGGGGTTTTGATCGCGATCCTCGGTCGCCCTGAAGGGCGACCGCAGTGGCCTGCCGGAGGCGTACGAAGGCGGGGCTATTCCGTTGCGATGCTCGGTCGCCTCGGAGAACAGCCACAACGCGGACGAGTGCGCCCCACAGATAGCCGTCCACTTGGTTGCGATCCTCGGTTGTCCCCGAGGGAGACCGCTATCCACACGACATGCTTCTAGTGACCTGAGTCGGAGATTCGTCGTTGGTTCGGTATGAGTCGTCCGGGTCCGAAGATTCCGCCGTTGTCGGTGACCGATGCCCAGCGGGTCG
>NZ_JBIWJA010000091.1:0-3315 GCF_044764905.1 Streptomyces sp. NPDC093586
CGGCGGCTCCTCCACGATCACATGCGCGTTCGTCCCGCTCAGACCGAACGACGACACACCCGCACGCCGCGGACGCGCACCGTCCCGCTCCCACGGTTCGAGCGCGTCGACGACACGCACCGGGAGGTCGTCCCAGGCGATGTTCGGGTTGCGCGGGCTGCTGTTGAGGGTCGCGGGCAGTGCGTCGTGGCGGAAGGAGGCGAGGACCTTGCAGACGCCCGCGATGCCGGCGGCCGACTCCAGATGGCCGATGACGCTCTTGGCCGTGCCGAGGCCGAGTTCGTGACCCGGTGCCCGGCCCTCGCCGTAGACGGCGGCCAGGGCCTGCACCTCGATGGGGTCGCCCAGGGAGGTGCCGGTGCCGTGGCACTCGACGTAGTCGACGTCGGCGGAGGTGAGTCCGGCCGAGACGAGGGCGGTGCGGATGACCTTCTGCTGGGAGGAGCCGTTGGGGGCGGTGATGCCGCTGCTGGCGCCGTCGTGGTTGACGGCGGTCGCCCGGATCACGCCGAGCACGGTGCGGTTCTGGGCGACGGCGTCCGACAGCCGCATCAGCGCGATCACGCCGACGCCCTCGCCGCGGCCGTAGCCGTCGGCCTCGGCGGAGAACGTCTTGCTGCGGCCGTCGGGCGCGAGGGCGTGGGAACGGCTGAGCGCCACGAACGAGTCCGGGTCGGCGAGCACCTGCACACCGCCCGCGAGGGCCAGTTCGCACTCGTCGGAGCGCAGCGCCTCGCAGGCCAGGTGCAGGGCGACCAGGGAGGAGGAGCAGGCGGTGTCCACGGACAGCGCCGGACCCTGCAGACCCAGGTGGTAGGAGAGTCGGCCGGCGTTGAAACTGGGCAGGGTACCGGTCAGGGTGTAGGTGTCGGCGGTGCCGCCCTGCCGGTGCTTGCCGTACTCGCCGACGCCCGCGCCGACGAAGACGCCGGTGGTGGTGTCGCGCAGGTCGCGCGGGCGGATGCCGGCGTTCTCCAGCGAGTTCCAGGCGGCCTCCAGCAGCAGCCGGTGCTGCGGGTCCATCGGCTCGGCCTCGCGGGGGCTGATGCCGAAGAACGCGGCGTCGAAGTGGGCGACGTCGTCGAGGAAGGAGGCGTGACGGGTGTAGGTGCGGCCCTCGGCGTCGGGGTCGGGGTCGTAGTAGGCGTCGACGTCGAAGCGGTCGGCGGGCACGGTGGTGACCGTGTCGCGGCCCTCGGCGAGGACCTGCCAGAGGCTGTCGAGGTCGTGGGCGTCGCCGGGCATGCGCAGGCCGACGCCGACGACCGCGAGGGGTTCGCCGGCCGGGCGGCGGGTGTCGGTGCCGGCCGCGGGTACGGCCTGCGCGGCGGGGGCGAGTTCGGTGAGCAGCCAGCGGGTGGCGGCGGCCAGGTCGGGGTGGTCGAAGACCAGGGTCTTCGGGGTGAGGACGCCGGTGCGCTGCTGGACGCGGACGCTGAAGTCCACGGACATCATGGAGTCGAAGCCGAGATCCTTGAAGCCGCGCTCGGGGTCGAGGGCTTCGGGGTCCTTCGCGCCGAGGACCGCGGCGGCCTCGACGGCCAGCAGGCGGCGCACGTGGTCGGCGCGGGCGTCCTCGGGCAGTCCGAGGAGGGTGGCCCGCAACGGGGTGCCCGTCTCGGCGGGGCCGGCGTCCGCGAGGGCGCGGGCGGCCTCGGGCACGGCGCGCAGGAAGGGGCGGTCGCGGCCTTCGGCGTAGGCGGTGGCGGCGCGGGCCCAGTCGATGCCGGCGACGAGCGCGGTGGCGCCCCGGTCGAGCACGGCGTCCAGGGCGTCCAGCGCGTGCGGCGCGGGCATGGGTTCGAGGCCGATGCGGCGCAGCTGGGACTCGGCGGTGCCGTGCGTCATGCCGCCGTCGGCCCAGGGGCCCCAGGCGACGGAGACGGCGGGCAGGCCGGCGGCGCGGCGCCGGGCGGCGAGCGCGTCGAGGGCGGCGTTGGCGGCCGCGTAGTTGGCCTGGCCGACGTTGCCGAGGACTCCGACGACGGACGAGTAGAGCACGAACGCGTCGAGGTCGAGGTCGCGGGTCAGCTCGTCCAGGTGGGTGGCCGCGGTGAGCTTGGGTGCGGCGGCGGCGGCGAGGGACGCGGCGTCCTGGCCGTCCAGCAGCCGGTCGTCGAGCAGGCCCGCGGTGTGGAAGACGGCGCGCAGGGGGATGTCGTCCCGCCTGAGCGTGTCGATGAGGCCGGCGAGCTGCTGCCGGTCGGTGACGTCGCAGGCGGCGAGGGTGACGCGGGCTCCCGACGCTTCGAGGTCGGCGACGAGTTCGGCGGCTCCGTCGGCGGCGGGACCGCGCCGGGAGGCCAGGACCAGGTGTTCGGCGCCCCGTTCGGCGAGGCGGCGGGCGAGGTGCCCGGCGAGGGCTCCGCTGCCGCCGGTGACGAGGACGGTGCCGCGCGGCGTGAAGGGGCGGGCCGAGGTGTCCGGGGCGGCGCGGCGCAGCCTGCGTGCCAGGCGTCCGGCGGGGCGCACCGCGACGTGCTCCTCGGCGTCGGGCGTGCCGTGCGCGGCGAGGGTGGCGAGCAGTTGGCGCAGCTCGCTCTCGCCGGGGTCGGCGGGCAGGTCGACCAGGCCGCCCCAGCGGGCGGCGTGTTCGAGGGCGACGACATGGCCGAGGCCCCAGGTCCGGGCCTGGTCGGGGTCCGGGGCGGGGTCCGCGGGATGCGCGGTGACGGCGCCCTCGGTGAGGAACCACAGCGGGGCCCGTACGGCGGTGTCGGCCAGGGCCTGCACGAGGGCGAGGCCGTGGACCGCGCCCGTGGTCACGTCCGGGTGGGCGGGGTGCGCGGTGGTGTCCGCGGCGGTGAGGGAGAGGACGCCGGTGAAGGTGTCCTCGCCGAGGGCCGCGGTCAGGGCGCCGATCGGGGCGGCGCAGGCGGACCGGTCGTCGCCGGTGGTCAGGATGTGGGGGTGGCCTCCGGCGCCCGCGACGGCGGCGGCGAGGCGTTCGGCGCGGGCGGCGGCGGCCACGGGGGCGGCGATCAGCCAGTGCCCGTGCAGGACGGGCGCGGTGCGCGCCACGGCGGAGGGCTCCCAGGTCTCCTCGTAGATCCAGTCGGCGACGCGCCCCGCGCGGTCCTGCTGGTCGCGCCAGGCGGCGAGGTGGGGCAGGACGGCGGCGACGGCGGCGGCGTCGGCCGCACCGAGGAGTTCGGACAGCCTCGCGGCCTCGCCGCTGCCGACGGCGTCCCAGAAGGCGTCCTCGGCCCGGGAGCCTTCGCGGGCGTCGGAGCGTTCGCCGCGTGCGGGCTCCAGCCAGTAGCGTTCGCGCTGGAAGGCGTAGGTCGGCAGGTCGACGGGCCGGCCGCCGGCCAG
>NZ_JBIWJA010000092.1:0-3178 GCF_044764905.1 Streptomyces sp. NPDC093586
CCTTTTTTATTTCCCCCTCATGATACTTATATAATACAATATCCAAAAAAAACAAAACCCCCCCCCCCCCCCCCCCGACCACCCACCCCCCCCCCCCCCCCCCCCCCCCCCCCCCCCCGCGGGGCGGGGGCCCCCCCCCCCCCCGGGGGGGGCCCCCCCACGACAGGACCCGCACGGGTACCCGCCCGAGGGACGCGCTGTCCTCCCGGAGGGCGCGTGCGGCCACAATGGGGGGATGAGCGACAGTCCAGCCCCCCTCGCCGACCCGCACCTCGTCCACGACCCGGTGGCGGGCGACGGCCCGAAGGACGTGGTGATCCTCGGGTCCACCGGGTCGATCGGGACCCAGGCCATCGACCTCGTGCTGCGCAACCCGGACCGCTTCCGGGTCACCGCCCTGTCCGCCAACGGCGGCCGGGTCGCCCTCCTCGCCGAGCAGGCGTACCGGCTGAGGGCGCGGACCGTCGCCGTCGCCCGCGAGGACGTCGTACCGGCGCTGCGGGAAGCCCTGCGGGCGCAGTACGGAACGGGGGAGCCGCTCCCCGAGGTCCTCGCCGGACCGGACGCGGCCACGCGGCTCGCCGCCTCCGACTGCCACACCGTCCTCAACGGCATCACCGGCTCCATCGGTCTCGCCCCGACCCTGGCCGCCCTGGAGGCGGGCCGCACCCTCGCGCTCGCCAACAAGGAGTCGCTCATCGTCGGCGGCCCGCTGGTCAAGGCCCTCGCCAAGCCGGGTCAGATCATCCCGGTCGACTCCGAGCACGCCGCCCTCTTCCAGGCGCTCGCCGCCGGCACCCGCGCCGATGTGCGCAAACTGGTCGTCACCGCCTCCGGCGGCCCCTTCCGCGGCCGGACCAGGGAGCAGCTGGCGAACGTCACCGTCGAGGACGCCCTCGCCCACCCCACCTGGGCCATGGGCCCGGTGATCACGATCAACTCCGCGACCCTCGTCAACAAGGGCCTGGAGGTCATCGAGGCGCACCTGCTCTACGACATCCCCTTCGACCGCATCGAGGTCGTCGTGCACCCGCAGTCGTACGTCCACTCGATGGTCGAGTACACGGACGGATCGACACTGGCCCACGCCACGCCCCCCGACATGGGCGGGCCCATCGCCGTCGGCCTCGGCTGGCCCGAACGCGTCCCCGACGCCGCCCCCGCCTTCGACTGGAGCAAGGCCTCGACCTGGGAGTTCTTCCCCCTCGACAACGAGGCCTTCCCCGCGGTGGACCTGGCCCGTCACGTCGGACAGCTCGCGGGCACGGCCCCGGCGGTGTTCAATGCCGCCAACGAGGAGTGCGTCGAGGCGTTCCGCCGCGGCGCGCTGCCGTTCCTGGGGATCATGGAGACCGTCACGCGAGTGGTCGAGGAACACGGCACACCCCGTACGGGAACTTCCCTCACCGTCGCGGACGTCCTCGAAGCGGAGACCTGGGCCCGCGCCCGGGCCCGGCAACTGGCGGCACAGACGGCGGAGGCCCGTGCATGACGACCCTGATGTTCATCCTCGGCATAGTCCTCTTCGCGGTCGGCCTGCTGTTCTCCATCGCCTGGCACGAGCTGGGCCACCTCTCCACGGCCAAGCTGTTCGGCATCCGCGTGCCGCAGTACATGGTCGGATTCGGGCCGACGATCTTCTCGAAGAAGAAGGGCGAGACCGAGTACGGGGTCAAGGCCATCCCGTTCGGCGGCTACATCCGCATGATCGGCATGTTCCCGCCCGGCCCCGACGGCCGGCTGGAGGCCCGCTCCACCTCGCCCTGGCGCGGCATGATCGAGGACGCCCGCTCGGCGGCCTTCGAGGAACTCCGGCCCGGTGACGAGAAGCGCCTGTTCTACACGCGCAAGCCGTGGAAACGGGTCATCGTCATGTTCGCCGGCCCGTTCATGAACCTGATCCTCGCGGTGGTGCTGTTCCTCACGGTCCTGATGGGCTTCGGCATCTCGCAGCAGACCACCACCGTCGGCTCCGTCTCCCAGTGCGTCATCTCGCAGAGCGAGAACCGCGACAAGTGCACCACCGGCGACAAGCCGTCCCCGGCCGCGGCGGCCGGTCTGAAGGCGCGGGACAAGATCGTCTCCTTCGACGGCGTGCGCACGGACGACTGGGACAAGCTGTCCGACCTGATCCGCGCCAACCCCGGCGAGACCGTGCCGATCGTCGTCCAGCGGGACGGCAAGGAGGTCACGCTCCACGCCGAGATCGCCACCAACAAGGTCGCCAAGAAGGACTCCCACGGACAGATCGTCGAGGGCGAGTACGTCACCGCCGGCTTCCTCGGCTTCAGCGCGGCCACCGGCGTGGTGAAACAGGACTTCGGCCAGTCCGTGACCTGGATGGGCGACCGCATCGGCGACGCCGTCGACTCCCTCGCCGCCCTGCCCGGCAAGATCCCCGCCCTGTGGGACGCCGCCTTCGGCGACGGCCCCCGAGAGGCCGACTCCCCGATGGGCGTCGTCGGCGCCGCCCGGGTCGGCGGCGAGATCGCCACGCTGAACATACCGCCCACTCAGCAGCTGGCCATGTTCGTCATGCTGGTCGCCGGCTTCAACCTCTCCCTGTTCCTCTTCAACATGCTCCCGCTGCTGCCGCTCGACGGCGGCCACATCGCGGGCGCGCTGTGGGAGTCGCTGCGCCGCAGCTTCGCCAAGGTGCTGCGCCGGCCCGACCCGGGCCCCTTCGACGTGGCGAAGCTGATGCCGGTGGCGTACGTGGTGGCGGGCGTGTTCGTCTGCTTCACCCTGCTCGTCCTGGTGGCGGACGTCGTCAATCCGGTACGGATCAGCTGACGTCCGCACGGCCCGGCGCGAAGCCCGATCCGGAGAGCATGTCCTCCCGGACCGGGCTTCACGCATGTGACGGGCGGACGGGCGCCAACGGGTGGATTCGCCGTACGCCGTGTGCCGCCGTTCAGGTCCGTGTCGTAATCTCAAGGGTCGGAGCCCGTCGCTGACCGGGGCCGGATCTTGATCCAAGACTTGGGGTTGCACAGCAGATGACTGCGATTTCTCTCGGCATGCCGTCCGTTCCGACCACGCTCGCCGTGCGCCGGAAGAGCCGGCAGATCCAGGTCGGCTCCGTGGCCGTCGGCGGTGACGCCCCGGTGTCGGTGCAGTCGATGACGACGACCCGTACGTCCGACATCGGTGCGACCCTCCAGCAGATCGCGGAGCT
>NZ_JBIWJA010000093.1:0-2938 GCF_044764905.1 Streptomyces sp. NPDC093586
ATCACCCAGCGGCACGGCGGGACCAGCCACGCCACCGCCCACCGCCACCAGGCCGACACCACCGACCTGCTCACCTCATGGGTCCACGCCGGACTGACCCGGGGCGACGCGTGGCCGTGGGACCGGGTCGTCCCGCGCACACCCGTGGAAGCCACGCTCCCCACCTACGCCTTCGACCGCGAGCGCTACTGGCACGCCGCCCCCGCCGGCACCGCGGCCGATCCGTCGGCCTGGGGCGTCGACGGCCTGGACCACCCGTGGCTCACACTGGCCGCCCCCCTCGCCGGCGAGGACGGGCTGCTCCTCACCGGCAGGATCGACGCCGCCGCCGCCGGACAGCGCTGGCTGAACGACCACCGGGTGTTCGACACCGTGCTCCTGCCCGGCACCGGGATCCTCGACCTGGTCCTCACCGCCGCCGAACACGTGGGCGCCACCGGGATCGACACCCTCACCCTGACCGCCCCCCTCGTCCTCCCCGGAACCGGCGGGCTCCGTGTCCAGGTCGCGGTCACCGGCGTCGACGCCGACGGCTGCCGCCAGGCCACCGTGCACACCCACCCCGGCCCCGACACCCACCCCGACACCCCCTGGACCACCCACGCCACCGCCCGGCTCACCCACCGGACGGTCGGCGCCACCGACGGCGACGGGTTCCGGGAACTGCGCGAGTGGCCGGTCGCGGGCAGCACGCCGGTGGACCTGGAGGGGTTCTACGACCGGCTGCGCGAGCGCGGCATCGACTACGGACCCGCCTTCCAGGGCCTGGTGGAGCTCTACCGCAGCGGCGACACCGCCTACGCCGTGGTCCGTCTGCCCGAGGCCGCGGCCGGGAACGCGGCGGCGAGCGGCTTCGCGGTGCATCCGGCACTGCTGGACGCCGCCCTGCACGCGATCTCCGTGCCGGACTCCGACACGGGACCGGTCTCGCTCCCCTTCGAGTGGACCGGTACGGAGGTGTACGCCACCGGTGCGACCGAACTCCGGGTCCGGATCGAGCGGGATCCCGGACACTCCGAGGCGGTCCGGCTGTGGATGGCCGACGCCCACGGCGAGCCCGTGGCCTACGCGGACGCGCTCGTCCTGCGCACGGCGACCGCACAGCAGCTGCACCGGAGCACCCCGGGCCACCTCTACCGCGTCGAGTTCCGGCCTCCCCGGACGACCCGCGAGGCACACGCCGAGACCTGGGTCCTCGGCGGTTGCGGCGACCTCGCGCCCGTGGCCGGCGGACGACCCGTCAGCGGCGTGGACGCGCTGTACGCCCGGCTCGACGCCGGCGAGGAGGCCCCGGCACGGCTCGTCCTCGACCACACCGCGGACACCGCGCGGGACCCGGACGGCCTGGCGGAGGCGGTGCGGGAGGCCGCCTCGGCCGCGCTGCACGAGCTGCAGAGCCTGCTGGCCGACCCCCGGCTGGACGGAACCGAACTGGTCTGGGTGACCCGCCAGGCCGTGGCGGCCGAACCGGGACAGGGCGCGGACGGCATCGTCCACGCCGCCCTGTGGGGTCTGGTCCGCGCCGCGCGCGCCGAGTACCCGCAGCGTTCGCTGCGTCTGGTGGACATCGGTTCCGCGGCCGAGGACGAAGCCGCACTCGCCCGGGCCGTGTCCGTGACGGACGAGCCCGAGATCGCGGTACGCGCGGGAGAGGTCCGGGTCGCGCGGCTGGTCGCGGTCGATCCGGAGCCGGACGACGCCACCGCCGGGACCCCGGTGCTGCGGGGAACGGCATTGATCACCGGAGGCACCGGTGAGCTGGGCAGGGAGCTCGCCCGTCACCTGGTGCGCACGCGCGGCGTACGGCGTCTCGTGCTGACCTCGCGCCGCGGTGACCAGGCCCCGGGGGCCGCCGGTCTCGCCGCCGAACTCACTCGGGCCGGGGCCGACAGCGTGCGGATCGCGGCCTGTGACGTCACCGACGGGGAAGCCCTCGCCGGTCTGATCGGCTCCATCGACGACCTGGACTCGGTGTGGCACCTGGCCGGCGTGCTCGACGACGGCCTGCTGCCGGACCAGAACACCGAGCGGCTGGAACGCGTCCTCGCCCCGAAGCTGGACGCCGCCCTGCACCTGCACGAACTCACCCGCGAGCACACGCTGTCCGAGTTCGTCGTGTTCTCCTCGCTCGCCGGAGTGTTCGGAAGCCCCGGCCAGAGCACGTACGCCGCGGGCAACGCGTTCCTCGACGCCTTCGCCGGATGGCGGGTGCACGCGGGCCTGCCCGCCAGGAGCCTGTCCTGGGGACTGTGGGAGCAGGCGGGTCTGGGGCTGACCGCGCACCTCGGCCAGGCCGAGCTGGCCCGGATCCGGCGCATGGGCATCGAGCCGCTGTCCGTGGACGAGGGACTGCGGGCTCTGGACGCGGCCCTGGCGGCGCGGCCGGGACACCTGGTTCCCGTCCGCCTCGTCCCGGCCGCGCTGCGCCGCGGCCGGGACGAGGTGCCGGCGGTCCTGCGCGGCATGGCCCGGCCGCGCCTGCGGCGGGCGAACACCGCCGAGGCCCCGTCGGGCCTGCGCGGCAGGCTCGCGGCGATGTCGCCCGACCAGCGCCGGGAGTCGCTGACGCTGCTGGTGCGGTCGGCGGCGGCGGGCGTGCTCGGCCTTCCGGACGAGGGTGCGGTGCCGGCCCGGCAGGCACTCAGGGATCTCGGCCTCGACTCGCTGATGGCCGTGGAACTGCGGCGCCGGATCGCGCAGGAGACCGAGGTCTCCCTGCCCGCGACGTTGGCGTTCGACCATCCGACCCCGGCCGCCATGGCCGCGTTCCTCCTGGAACGGATGGACCTGACACAGTCGGTGCAGCCCGCACGGACCCGCGTACGCACCGAGGACGAGGACGACGATCCGGTCGCGATCGTGTCGATGGCGTGCCGGCTGCCGGGTGGTGTGGGGACTCCGGAGGAGTTCTGGGAGCTGTTGTCCTCGGGCGGGGACG
>NZ_JBIWJA010000094.1:0-2593 GCF_044764905.1 Streptomyces sp. NPDC093586
GCCGCCAAGGCCGCCGTGCACGACCCCGAGCGTGCCGGCATCGTCGCCAAGGGCGTGCGCCAGAAGCTCACCGAGTACGCCGAGCACCTGCCCGGCCGGGGCAAGAAGTGACCGGCGCGGGACGATACGGGCGCGGCGGGCGGCACCACCGCGGGGACGGACCCCAGGTGGTGGTCGTGACCGGCGCCACCGCCGGCGTCGGCCGGGCCACGGCCCGCGCCTTCGGCGCACGCGGCGCCGCCGTGGCGCTCCTCGCGCGCGGCGAGCACGCGCTCGAACGGGCGGCCGAGGAGGTCAGGGAGGCCGGCGGGCGCGCCCTGCCCCTGGTGGTGGACGTCGCCGACGCCGAGGCGGTGGAGGCCGCGGCGAGCCGGATCGAGGACGAGCTCGGCCCGATCGACGTCTGGGTGAACGCCGCCTTCACGACCGTCTTCGCCCCCGTCATGGAGGTCCGGCCCGAGGAGTTGCGGCGGGCCACCGAGGTGACCTACTTCGGCTTCGTCCACGGCACCCAGGCCGCCCTGAGGCGCATGGTGCCCCGCGACCGGGGCACCGTCGTGCAGGTCGGCTCGGCCCTCGCCGAGCGCAGTGTGCCCCTGCAGGCGGTGTACTGCGGGGCCAAGCACGCCATCCAGGGCTTCACCGAGTCCCTGCGCTGCGAGCTGCTGCACGACCGCAGCGGGGTGCGGGTCACCATGGTCCAGATGCCCGGCCTGAACACGCCCCAGTTCAGCTGGGTCCTCACCAGGCTCCCCAAGCATCCGCGCCCGGTGTCCCCGGTCTACCAGCCCGAGGTCGCCGCCGAGGCCGTCCTGTACGCGGCCGACCACCCCGGAAAGCGTGAGTACTGGGTCGGCGGCTCCACCGTCGCGACCCTCCTCGGGCAGAAGCTCGCCCCGGGCCTGCTCGACCGCTACCTGGCCCGCACCGGTTACGACTCGCAGCAGACCGACGACCCGGTCGACCCGTCGCGGCCGGTCAACCTCTACGAGCCGGTGGACGGCGCCGCGCCCGTCGACTACGGCGCCCACGGCCTCTTCGACGACGAGTCGCACCCGCGGAGCCTCCAGTTCTGGCTCTCACGCCACCGCCGCCCGCTCGCGCTGGCCGCGGCGGCCGCGGGAGCCGTCACCGCGGCACTGGCCGCCGGGGCGGGCGGGCGCGCTCGCACCGGCGGCGCCGAGGCGGCGTGGGGACGGTCGGCGCGCACCTGCCGGAAGGCGGGCGCGAAGGGCTGGGGCAGGCCGCCGCGCGGCTGACGCTGCCGTGCGCCCTGCCCGTGCGGGAGAGCGCCCGGGCGGGCCACGGGCCGTCCGGGCGCGTTCGACGGGCCCGGATCACCGCTCCCGGTCGATGGTGCGTGTCCACCAGTGGTGCTCGCAGAACCAGTGGCCGACCATCGCGCCGCCGAAGACCACGAACCCGACCCCGATGAGCCACGACTCCACCACGAGCACGATGCCGACCGTTCCGTAACTGATCGCGTTGTCGAGGATCAGCGGGGTGAAGACGAGGTAGGAGAAACCGCGCAGTCCGATCAGGCCCACCATGGTGGCCAGCGCCCCCGGCAGCAGGTCGCGCCAGCGGATCGCGCCGCCCAGCAGGAAGTGCTGCCCCCACCAGAAGAACAGCATGCCGATCGCCGTGGAGAGCGCGATCCGCGCCGAGCCGTGCAGCGCGGTCCGGGTCTGCACCTCCTGGTAGAGGTACGCGGTCAGGGCGATCACCCAGGTCAGCTGGCGCCAGACGCGGTGCCACGGCCCGGACGGCAACCCCCAGATGCGTTCGTAGCCGTTCTGCACGCTCGCCGCGAAGGACACGCCGAAGACGGCGAGGGCGATACCGCCCCACACGCTCGTGGTGCCGATCACCTTGGTCGGCGGGCTGATGATGTCCGTCAGCACCTTGGCGGACCGGCCGGACAGTCCCATGCCGTCGGCCAGCCAGGACGCGAAACCGCCGCGTCCCAGGGGATCGGCGGCGGCCACCACGATCAGCAGCGGCGCCAGCGTGACCAGGGCCAGCGTGGCGAAGCCCATGGCCCGGTGCATCAGCTCCAGGTCCCGGCCGCGCCGGACCAGCGCGGACGCGGCCAACCGGTCCCACAGACGAAGGAAGGGGCGCCGGTACCGGTTCACAGGTGCTCCTCGGGCGGTCCTCGCACTGGCTCGCCGACGGGGGACTGGGTGGCCCGGGGGCGGCGGGACAAAGGCGGCCCCGGAACGCGCAGCCCGTCCGCCCGGAGCCGCGTCAGGTGAGGACCTTCGCCGAAGGTCCTGGGACGGGCCGGACGAACCGGGACACCCGGCCGGGAAGTGCGAGCCGCAGAACCCGGACGACATCACGACAGTGACCATGCTGGACGACGTCGTGCCCCGATACCACCGCGCGGTCCGCACGAGTGGCAGCGCCGCTCCCTCCGTTTACGCGACCCGTTCATGGGTCACCCACTGATGACGGCAGAGGTGCCTCCGAAGGAGTGCGTGATGACGCTGGTGGCCGACTATGTTCTGCAGCGCCTGACGGAGTGGGGTGTTCAGCGCGTCTACGGCTATCCGGGTGATGGCATCAACGGTCTGCTGGGTGCGTTCGA
>NZ_JBIWJA010000095.1:0-2395 GCF_044764905.1 Streptomyces sp. NPDC093586
TCAGGCTCGACGTGAAGAAGGTCGCCGACCCCGAGGGCGGCGAGCGCGCCGTCATCACCCTGGACGGCAAGTACCTGCCGACCAAGCCCTTCTGACCGCCGCCTCTACGGCGTCGCACACGGGCGGCAACGGGGCGGGCCGGAAGAACAGCCTTCCGGCCCGCCCCGCCCGGTTCCTCGAACCCCGCGAAGCCACCCGTCGGCGGCCTCGCCCCCCTTCCGTACTTGGAGGATCTCTCATGGACTTCGTCCAGCGCACCATCGACATCGCCCGTCAGAACGTCGCCGAGGGCGGCCGCCCGTTCGCGACCGTCATCGTCAAGGACGGCGAGATCCTCGCCGAGAGCCCCAACAAGGTCGCCCAGACCAGTGACCCCACCGCCCACGCGGAGATCCTCGCCATCCGCGACGCCTGCACCAAGCTGGGCACCGAGCACCTGACCGGCGCCACCATCTACGTCCTCGCCCACCCCTGCCCGATGTGCCTGGGATCGCTGTACTACTGCTCGCCGGACGAGGTCGTCTTCCTCACCACCCGCGACGCCTACGAGCCCCACTACGTCGACGACCGCAAGTACTTCGAGCTCGGCACCTTCTACGACGAGATCGCCAAGCCCTGGCAGGACCGACGGATGCCGATGCGCTACGAGGAGCGCGAGGACGCCGTCGATGTGTACCGCCTCTGGCAGGAGCGCAACGGCGGCGAGCGCCGCGTCGCGGGCGCCCCCACCGCATGACCCGGGTGATCGAGAAGGCGGCCTGGGCCCACCTGGACGAAGGACTCGAACAGGCGTATCAGCCATAGCCGGCCGGCTTGGTGGAGGACCGGTGTCTCCGTAGGTCAGCGCACCCGTCCGCGCGGCTTCAAGGGTGCGTTCGGCAGCTCCGGCGCTGGCAGAGGCGCCCCGTCGTAGCCGTGCACCTCGCCGAGACGGGGCCCTTTGATGCCGAGACGGGGCCCTTTGATCCAGTCCTCGCGAGCCCGCACGATGTCGTCGTGCGACCGTCCGATGAAGTTCCCCCACATAGCGAACTCCATCAACGTTTCCGCACGTCGGAGGCGTGCCGCATGCCAGGCGGTCAGCGAACCGTCAGCATCGGACGCGGGAGCGGGTCGGCCGTGGGGCGGGATTCGCTGGTTCGTGGGACGGGGTCGTTCTTCGAGGAGTGTGAGCATCCGCGGTCGCGGTGGTCGAAGTGTCCGCACTCCTACAAGATCCGTTACCGGTCGGTGGCGGGGCGGCAGGTGGAGGAGGCGGGGTTCGCGCCCCAGGAGAGGGCCGTCGGGCGTTTGACGGAGGTCTACAACGCCAGGAAGGCGACGGGACTGCGGAGCCGGACCAAGGCGGAACGGATCTCCTTCTACGGAGCGATGCGGTTCGCCGAGTACGCCGCCGAGTGGAAGGCCGGCCAGCGCGACCTCGGCCCGGCCTCGGTGCGGCACCTGGACTCCCTGCTGGAACACCACATGCTGCCGCTGCTGGGCAGCCGACGGATGAACGCCTTCGACCACAAGGTCGTCGAGGGCTTCACCCGGTCCATGGAACGCGCCGGCGCGGGCCTGGCCACCCAGGCCAACGCCTTCGACAAACTCAAGGCCATCCTGCTGGACGCCCACCGCCTCGGCCTCTATGACGACCACCCCCTCACCGGCGTGAAACCGCCCCAGTACGACCCGAAACGCGCGGTCATCCCCACCCCGAACAGCTGCGGCAGATACGCACGGCCGGCGACGACCGGTTCCTGCTCGTCTCCGACCTGATGAGCGGGTGCGGCATGCACAACGGCGAGGCCGCCGCCGTCAACCTCCGCAACATCGTCGCCGACGACGTCCACCGCATCACCGAACAGGTCAACCAGACCACCGGCCACTACGCCCGCCTCAAACACCGCAAGACCGGCGAGTACCGGGACATGCCCCTGCCCGCCCGCGTCAAGAACACCATCGAGTGGTACGCCGACAAACACGGCACCGTCGGCGGTCACCTGCTACGCCACCCCAAGGCCCCGTCCCGGCCGCTCCCGCACTACTACCTCAACAACCAATGGCAGCGGATCAAGAAAGCCGGCGAAGTCGACGTCCCCGACGGCATGGTGATCTACAGCTACCGGCACTTCTTCGCCTCCAACTGCCTCACCCACAACATCCCCATCACCGACGTCACCGAATGGTTGGGCCACAACAACATCGACGTCACCTTCAAGACCTACCGACACCTCATGCCCAGCAGCCGCAGCACCGCCGCCACCACCCTCAACCACCACTTAGAGGGCATTTGATCTAGGCGTATTGCCCTGTATGCCCTAGTGACCTGAGTCGGAGATTCGTCGGCAGTAGGCGGCGACTTTGTCGAGGATCTCGTCGGCGGTCTTCGTCCAGACGAACGGCCTGGGGT
>NZ_JBIWJA010000096.1:0-2310 GCF_044764905.1 Streptomyces sp. NPDC093586
CGTCAGTATACTGACGTCATGGCCTCTCCATACCCTGACGGATACCGGGAAAAGGTGGCGTCCAAGCTGCCCTCGGCGCTCCAGCAATCACTCAAGGTCCGCGCCGCTGAACTCAGCCTGGACATCCAGGAAGCCGTTGAGGCGGCCATCAACGGATGGCGTACCCATGCCGACATCGGTGCGGAGGTGGACACTTCCGGTGCCAAGTCGTTCTCCACCTGGCTTCCGCCGGGTCTGTACGAGCAGTTCAAGGAGACGTGCGCCGGCCGCGGTGTCTCGTACACGCAGGGTCTTGCCCGGTCGATCCGTGACTGGCTCGAGGCGAACCCGTCTCCCTCGCACGGGGCCCGCGGAACGGATCCCGAGCGGAAGATCGTCGGCAATCAGAAGGGCGGTGTCGGCAAGACCGCCGTCTCCGCGGGCATCGGCCAGGCCTACGCCGAAGCGGGCAAGCGCGTCCTCATCGTCGATTTCGACCCCCAGGGGCATCTCAGCGAACAGCTCGGAGTGCCCCAGATCGAGCCCGGTCGCGACAGCCTGGTCTCCCACATGTGCGGCGAGGGAGGCGGTGATCTGCGCGACCTGGTCGTAGTGATAGAGGACCAGCGGTTCGAGAAGCGGCTGCACGTGCTGCCCGCCTGCTTCGACGGTTTCCTCCTCGACGCGAAGATCGCTGTCGTGGCGACGCAGAAGCGTGGCTTCCAGAAGGAGGCGGCTCTCGAACTGGCGCTGCGTCCTCTCGAGGCCGACTACGACGTCATCATCATCGACTGCCCGCCCAGCCTCGGTATCGCCATGGACGCGGCCCTGTACTACGGGCACCGGCGTCGTGGGGAACCCGCCGGTGTGTCCGGCGTCGTCATTCCCGTCCTGGCCGAGGACTCGTCCGCCACGGCTTACGGGATGCTCGCCCAGCAGATCGAGGACCTCTGCCAGGACCTCTCCCTCGAGGTCGACTATCTGGGCCTGGTCGTGAACCTGTACGACTCCCGACGCGGCTACGTCGCCACGTCCTCCCTGGAGAACTGGAAGGCGCTCGGCGATCCGAAGGTCCTCGCCGTCATCGGCGATCTGAAGGAGCAGAGGGAAGCGGTCCGCAAGCGGATGCCGCTGCTGTCCTACGCCCCGCACAGTGACCAGGCGGAGGCCATGCGGCAGGTGGCGAGGGGGGCGACCCGTTGAGCAAGGCCGACTCCCTGGGACCGGCACCCGCGTTCGGCGCAGCCCGCGGGGCCCGGTCCTCACGACGCAACCTCATCGACAAGACCATCGGCGGGCAGGAATCGACCGCGGCGGCCGTCACCGAGCTGCCGGTCACCCTCATCAGCGACAACCCGGACAACCCGCGCAACCATCTGCGCAACCTCGACGAGACGGTGCAGACCGTCCGCGAGGTCGGCATCATCATCCCCATCGCTGTCGCCACGGTCGACTCCTACCTGCGCAACCGGCCGGAACGGACCGGCGACCTCGACGACGGAGCGCAGTACATCGTCGTCGACGGCCACCGTCGCCTCGAGGCCGCCCGCCGTGTCGGAATGGCCACCATCCCGGTCCGCGTCGACAACGGCCGCGTCGCCACCGACGAGGCCCTTCTCGAGGCCGCGTTCGTCGCGAACTACCACCGCGACGACATGACCGACCTCGAAGAGGCTCACGCCCTGAAGACCCTGGTCGACTACTACGGGTCCCAGACCAAGGCCGCCAAGCGGCTGGGCATTCCGCAGAACACCATCTCCAGCAAGCTGTCGCTGCTCAAGCTCACCCCCGAGCTCCAGAAGGACCTGGTGACCGGGGAACGGAAGGTGGAACACGTCCGCAACCTCGGCAAGCTGCCCCCCGAGGAACAGAAGGCCAAGGCGGACGAACGGGCGGAAGCAGCCCGCCAGAAGGCGGAGGCCCGATCACGCAAGACCGCGCAACGGCCGGCAGACCCCGCCGATTATCACGGCGTGATAATTCCGGAGACGCCCGCCGCCCCACCTGTCCCCCCGCCACCACCGGCACGGCCCGGCCCGGCCAGGACGTCGGCCGACGGCGAACAGAGCACCGAGTCCATCCCGGAACCACGGACCGGCACGGAAGAGCCCGGCACGGCGCAGCCGGCGGCAGCGCAGCCGGTGGCAGCGCGGCCCGGGCAGCCGAAGCGGCTTCCGTACGACGACGCCTTCTACTGCGTGCACCATCTCCACCGGAAGATGCAGCCGAAGACATTCGTCCAAGGAGCCCGGGTGTGGCTGGAGATCCTGCGAGAACAACACCCGGACGCCTACAAGACCCTGCTCACCGAGCTGGGACCCCCCTAGCCCC
>NZ_JBIWJA010000097.1:0-2078 GCF_044764905.1 Streptomyces sp. NPDC093586
TGAGCGAGCGGCAGGCGCTGGCCGCCCTCGACGCGGCACTCGCGGAGGCGGCTCCCGCACACCTCGTCCCCGTGAAACTCGAACTCACCGCTCTGATGCGGCAGGAGGAGGTGCCGAGCCTGCTGCGCGGCCTGGTGCGTCCGGCGCGCAGGCGGACGGGCGAGGCCGCCGAGGCCCCCTCGGGGCTGCGCGAGCGGCTGCTCGGGCTGGCGGAGGCCGAGCGGGTGCCGTATCTGACGGGGCTGGTGCAGCGTGAGGCGGCCGTGGTGCTGGGCATCGCCGACGCCGACGCGATCGGTACGCAGCAGGTGCTCAAGGAACTCGGCATCGACTCCCTGATGGCGGTCGAACTGCGCCGCCGCCTGTCGGCCGAGACCGGACTGTCGCTGCCCTCCACCCTCGCCTTCGACCACCCGACGCCGGCCGCCATCGCCGGACTGCTCCTCGACAAACTGGCACCCGAGCGGAGCGCGCGCCGCTCCAAGGCCGTGGTACGCCGCAGGGCGACCGGGGCCGACGAGCCGATCGCGGTGGTGTCGATGGCGTGCCGCCTGCCGGGCGGCATCGACACCCCCGAGCAGTACTGGGATCTCCTCGCCTCCGGCGGCGACGCGGTCGGCGGTCTGCCGCCACGCTGGGCGAAACTCGACGTCTACGACCCGGACCCGGAGGCGGTCGGCAAGAGCTACGCCCGCGAGGGCGGCTTCATCGACGACGTGGAGGGCTTCGACGCCGCCTTCTTCGGGATCTCCCAGCGCGAGGCGCTGTCCATGGACCCGCAGCAGCGGCTCGTCCTGGAGACCGCCTGGGAGGCGCTGGAGCGCGCGGGCATCCGCCCGGGCACGCTCTCCGAGAGCCGCACCGGCGTCTACCTGGGCACCATGAGCTCCGACTACGGCGAGCAGGGCCGCGAACTCGACGCCTTCGACGGCTACGTCAGCACCGGCAACGCCAGCAGCGTCGTCTCCGGCCGTGTCTCCTACGCGCTCGGCCTCCAGGGGCCCGCGGTCACGATCGACACCGCCTGCTCCTCCTCCCTGGTCGCCCTGCACCTCGCGGCGGGCGCCCTGCGCCAGGACGAGTGCGAACTCGCCCTGGTCGGGGGCGTCACCGTGATGAGCACCCCGCGGCTGTTCGTGGAGTTCTCGCGGTTGAAGGGGATGGCGCCCGACGGCCGCTGCAAGTCCTTCTCGGCGCTGGCCGACGGTGCCGGCTGGTCCGACGGCTGCGGCATCCTGGTCCTGAAGCGGCTGTCGGCGGCGGAGCGCGACGGTGACCGGGTGCTGGCGGTGATCCGCGGTTCGGCCGTCAACCAGGACGGTCGCAGCCAGGGCCTGACCGCCCCCAACGGTCCCTCCCAGCAGCGGGTGATCCAGGACGCGCTGGCCGCGTCGCGGCTCACCCCGGCCGACATCGACGCCGTCGAGGCGCACGGCACCGGCACCCCGCTCGGCGACCCCATCGAGGCGGGCGCCCTGGCGGAGGTCTTCGGCCCGGAGCGCACCCCGGACCGGCCGCTGTACCTGGGGTCGTCGAAGTCGAACATCGGGCACGCGCAGGCCGCCGCCGGTGTCGCGGGTGTGATGAAGATGGTCCTCGCCCTCCAGCACGACACCCTGCCCAAGACCCTCTACGCCGACGAGCCGAGCCCGCACATCCAGTGGGACGACAGCGGCCTCGCCCTGCTCGACGAGGCGCGCCCCTGGGCTGCGCAGGCCGGCCGCGTCCGGCGTGCGGGCGTGTCGTCGTTCGGCCTGAGCGGTACCAACGCCCATGTCGTCCTGGAAGAGGCCCCGCACCGCGAGAGCGCCGAACCGGCCGCCGAGGCCGGCCACGGCCCGCTGCCGGTGGTCGTCTCCGGCCGTGACGAGGCGGCTCTGCGCGCCCAGGCCGGGCGCTGGGCCGACCGGCTGGAAGGCGCGGGTGACACGGCCCTCCTCGATGTCGCCGCCACCGCCGCTCGTCACCGTACGCATTTCGAGCATCGGGCCGGTGTCACCGCCGGGTCCGTCGCCGAGGCCGTTGTGGCGTTGCGGGCGTTGGCCGGGGGTCGGGCCCATCCGGATGTCGTGGAGGGG
>NZ_JBIWJA010000098.1:0-2035 GCF_044764905.1 Streptomyces sp. NPDC093586
CGGTTCGAGCTTCGGGCCACGACGGGGCACTGACGCACCAGCAGCAGAAGTCATGCAATTTCTAACGATCAACTACTGGCGCAGGACACTAGTGCTCTGACCGGAAATGATCACCGGTTTGGTGCTGCCTGGTCTCGCGCCGGTTGGATGTGACGACACGTCCGATCGGTGCGAGGAGGCGTAATGGCTGAGCCGGTCAGGGTCCGCAGGCTGACTGGGCAGGAGGGGCAGAAGCTGCAGCGGATCGTGCGGCGTGGCAGCACCAGCACAGTGCGGTTCCGCAGGGCGATGATGCTGCTGGCCTCGGCGGGCGGGAACACCGTCCCGGTGATCGCGAATCTGGTACAGGCGGACGAGGACACCGTCCGCGACGTCATCCACCGCTTCAACGAGATCGGGCTGGCCTGCCTGGGCCCTCGGTGGGCGGGAGGCCGTCCCCGCCTGCTCACGGGTGACGACGAGGAGTTCATCATCCAGACGGCCACCACTCGCCCCGCCAAGCTCGGCAAGCCCTTCACTCGCTGGTCGATCCGCAAGCTCGCCGACCATCTGCGGGACAACGTCGCCCGTCCGATACGCATCGGCCGTGAGGCCCTGCGCTGCCTGCTCCACCGTAGCGGCGTGACGTTCCAAAGGACCAAGACCTGGAAGGAATCCAGCGACCCGGACTTCGACGCCAAGCTGGACCGGATCGAGTACGCGATCAACGAGCGGCCCGATCGCACCTTTGCCTTCGACGAGTTCGGGCCGCTTGGCATCCGCCCCATCGCCGGCGCCGGCTGGGCGAAGAAGGGCCGCCCCGACCGGTTGCCGGTGACCTTCCACCGCACTCACGGGGTCACGTACTTCCACGGCTGTTACTCGGTCGGCGACGACACCTTGTGGGGCGTCAACCGGCGCCGCAAAGGGATCAATCCGACCTGGGCCGCGCTCAAGTCCCTCCGGTCAGCACGTCCCGACGGCGCCCCGATCTACGTGTTCCTGGACAACCTGTCCGCCCACAAGAACGCGCGCATCCTGCGCTGGGCAGTGAAGAACAAGGTCGAGCTGTGCTTCACCCCGACCAACGCCTCCTGGGCCAATCCGATCGAGGCGCTCTTCGGCCCGCTGCGGCAGTTCACCATCGCCAACTCCAGCCACCCCAACCACACCGTGCAGACCCGCGCCCTGCACCGCTACCTGCGGTGGCGCAACGCGAATGCCCGCCAGCCCGATGTCCTGGCCGCTCAACGCCGCGAACGCGCCCGCATCCGCAGCGAGAAAGGCATCCGCTGGGGCGGACGCGCACTGGCTGCCGCGGCCTGACCGCCACACCGGACGCCATGATCACAGCTCAGCGTTGTGCAGCGATCCTTCCCATCAGGCGCGTGGAACCCGGCGGACAGAGACCTCGAAGACGAGTTCGCGACCGTCCTCCTCATCCCACTGCTCTCCGACCTGAACGAAGCCGAAGCCTGAGATCGTGGCCAGGGATGCCACGTTGTCGGGGCTGATCGACGCCCGCACGGTCGTGACCGCGCGTTCCGCTGCCGCCCGGCGAAGCAACTCAATTAGTGTGGATCTGGCATATCCCTGGCGACGGAAATCGGGAGCGACGGAATAGCCGATCTCGACCATGCCGACCTCATCGGGCGGTCCGTGGAACCCGGCGTGTCCGACGACGAGCCCCTGGTCGCCGACGACCGCCTGCCGCACCATCCACCGCGCATGGCCGGGATCGGCGGCCATCTGGTCGAGCCGGAACTGCCACAGCCACCGTGCTTGATCGGTCACGAAGTACTCGGTCAGGGATACTCCAGCCGTCCTGCTGGCTCCGGACAGGTCCCCAGCCAACAAAGCGGACATCGCCTCGCCGGACAGCTCGACAAAACGGACACATTTCGGGCTCTGTGTGAGCGGTCGCCGGTGATCGGCTTTATCTGTCACCTGCGGATGCTCGCTGACTGACGTTTTCTCAACGATGATCATTTCCAGATTCCGTTGAGGACGATGGCAGCGCGGGCGATGTCTCCGATCCGGTTGGGGCTGAGGGTGA
>NZ_JBIWJA010000099.1:0-2029 GCF_044764905.1 Streptomyces sp. NPDC093586
GATGGGTAGGGGAGCGTCGTGTGCCGGGTGAAGCAGCCGCGGAAGCGAGTTGTGGACGGTTCACGAGTGAGAATGCAGGCATGAGTAGCGATACAAACGTGAGAAACGTTTGCGCCGATTGACTAAGGGTTCCTGGGTCAAGCTGATCTGCCCAGGGTAAGTCGGGACCTAAGGCGAGGCCGACAGGCGTAGTCGATGGATAACCGGTTGATATTCCGGTACCCGCTGTGAAGCGTCAAACATCGAATCCAGTGATGCTAAGGCCGTGAAGCCGCCCCGGATCCTTCGGGTGAAGGGGAGTGGTGGAGCCGCCGGCCCGAGCTGGTAGTAGGTGAGTGATGGGGTGACGCAGGAAGGTAGTCCATCCCGGGCGGTGGTTGTCCCGGGGTAAGGGTGTAGCCCGAGTGGTAGGCAAATCCGCCACTCATGCAGGGTGAGACCTGATGCCGAGCCGATTGTGGTGAAGTGGATGATCCTATGCTGTCGAGAAAAGCCTCTAGCGAGTTTCATGGCGGCCCGTACCCTAAACCGACTCAGGTGGTCAGGTAGAGAATACCGAGGCGTTCGGGTGAACTATGGTTAAGGAACTCGGCAAAATGCCCCCGTAACTTCGGGAGAAGGGGGGCCACGTCCGGTGACGAGTCTTGCACTCCGAGCTGGGGGTGGCCGCAGAGACCAGCGAGAAGCGACTGTTTACTAAAAACACAGGTCCGTGCGAAGCCGTAAGGCGATGTATACGGACTGACGCCTGCCCGGTGCTGGAACGTTAAGGGGACCGGTTAGCTCACCTTCGGGTGGGCGAAGCTGAGAACTTAAGCGCCAGTAAACGGCGGTGGTAACTATAACCATCCTAAGGTAGCGAAATTCCTTGTCGGGTAAGTTCCGACCTGCACGAATGGCGTAACGACTTCTCGACTGTCTCAACCATAGGCCCGGTGAAATTGCACTACGAGTAAAGATGCTCGTTTCGCGCAGCAGGACGGAAAGACCCCGGGACCTTTACTACAGTTTGATATTGGTGTTCGGTTCGGCTTGTGTAGGATAGCTGGGAGACTGTGAACTCTGGACGCCAGTTCAGGGGGAGTCGTCGTTGAAATACCAGTCTGGTCGTGCTGGATGTCTAACCTGGGTCCGTGATCCGGATCAGGGACAGTGTCTGATGGGTAGTTTAACTGGGGCGGTTGCCTCCTAAAGAGTAACGGAGGCGCCCAAAGGTTCCCTCAGCCTGGTTGGCAATCAGGTGTTGAGTGTAAGTGCACAAGGGAGCTTGACTGTGAGACCGACGGGTCGAGCAGGGACGAAAGTCGGGACTAGTGATCCGGCGGTGGCTTGTGGAAGCGCCGTCGCTCAACGGATAAAAGGTACCCCGGGGATAACAGGCTGATCTTCCCCAAGAGTCCATATCGACGGGATGGTTTGGCACCTCGATGTCGGCTCGTCGCATCCTGGGGCTGGAGTCGGTCCCAAGGGTTGGGCTGTTCGCCCATTAAAGCGGTACGCGAGCTGGGTTTAGAACGTCGTGAGACAGTTCGGTCCCTATCCGCTGTGCGCGCAGGAGTCTTGAGAAGGGCTGTCCCTAGTACGAGAGGACCGGGACGGACGAACCTCTGGTGTGCCAGTTGTCCTGCCAAGGGCATGGCTGGTTGGCTACGTTCGGGAGGGATAACCGCTGAAAGCATCTAAGCGGGAAGCCTGCTTCGAGATGAGGACTCCCACCCACTTGATGGGGTAAGGCTCCCAGCAGACGACTGGGTTGATAGGCCGGATCTGGAAGCACCGCAAGGTGTGGAGGTGACCGGTACTAATAGGCCGAGGGCTTGTCCTCAGTTGCTCGCGTCCACTGTGTTGGTTCTGAAACCACGAACAACCCCACGTTGTCACAGGCGTGGTGCGGTTGACAGTTTCACAGTGTTTCGGTGGTCATAGCGTAGGGGAAACGCCCGGTTACATTCCGAACCCGGAAGCTAAGCCTTACAGCGCCGATGGTACTGCAGGGGGGACCCTGTGGGAGAGTAGGACGCCGCCGAAC
>NZ_JBIWJA010000100.1:0-1962 GCF_044764905.1 Streptomyces sp. NPDC093586
CACCCCAGGCCGTTCGTCTGGACGAAGACCGCCGACGAGATCCTCGACAAAGTCGCCGCCTACTGCCGACGAATCTCCGACTCAGGTCACTAGGGAGCGGGTGTGTAGCCGCGGGTGCGGACGAGGTCGTGGGTGAGTCGGGTGAAGGCGCGGGTGGCGGCGCCGCGGTAGGCGCCCTCGCGGTGCAGGAGGGCGACGGTGCGGGTGGGCAGGGGCGGGTCGAGGGGGACGGGGGTGAGATGGGGGTGGTCATGGGTGATGGCGTCGGGCAGGACGGTGGCCAGGCCGGTGCGCTGGACGATCTCGGTGAGGGCCTGGATGGAGTTGGCCTCGACCCTGATGCGCGGGGCGGTCCGGTGGCGGGTGAAGTAGGCGTCGATGTGGCCCCGGGTGGCGAAGTCGCCGCTGAGCAGGGCGAGTTGCCGGTCGGTGAGCTCCTTCACGGGTAGTGGGGAGACGTCGCCGGCGTCGGGCCGGCGGGCGCCGGTGACCAGAGTGAGCGTCTCCGTGAACAGGGCGGTGGCGGTGATGCCGGAGAGGTGGGGGCCGGCGAAGGCGATGCCGACGTCGAGGTCGTCGGCGAGCAGGGCCGCTTCGATGCGGTCCTGGGTCATCTCCACCAGGGTGAGGCTGATGCCGGGGTGGCGGGTGTGGAACTCGGCGGTGAGCGGGCCGACCAGGTAGGCGGTGAAGGTGGGAGTGACGCCCAGGCGCAGGTGACCGCGGGAGAGGTCCTGGACGTCGTGGACGGCGCGTTCGGCGGCGGCCAGGTCGCGCAGCGCGCGCCGGGCGTGGTCGGTGTAGACGGCACCGGCGTCGGTGAGCCGCACCGTGCGGCCGGTGCGGTCCAGCAGCTGCACGCCCAGGGTCCGCTCCAGCTGCTTGATCTGCTGGGAGAGCGTGGGCTGGGAGATGTGCAGCTCCTCGGCGGCGCGGGTGAAGTTGCCGTGTTCCGCCACGGCGAGCAGATAGCGCAGGTGACGCAGTTCGAGAACAGCCATGGAACGAACTATAGATGTAAGCAATAACTCCTATCCCCGATAGCTCTTGGACACTATAGGTCCAGGTCATGCATGGTGGATCTCACCAGCCCACAGGGGCCGGCCACCACCCGAAGGGAGTGACCATGCAGGACCTCGCCGACGGCGTCGCCCGTTTCCAGCGGGACGTCTTCCCGGCCAAGGCGGAGCTCTTCGCCCGTCTGGCCACGCATCACACACCGCACACGCTGTTCATCGGCTGTTCCGACGCCCGCGTCGTCCCGGAGCTGATCACCGGAACCGAGCCGGGTGACCTGTTCGTCGTCCGCACCGCGGGCAACCTGGTGCCCGCCTACACCCCCGAGGCCGACGGGATCACGGCGAGCATCGAGTACGCCGTCGCCGCGCTGGGCGTCAAGGACATCGTCGTCTGCGGTCACTCCGCGTGCGGTGCGATGACCGCACTCGCCGAGGGCCACGACCTCAGCGGTGCCCCGGCGGTCGCCACCTGGCTGCGGCACGCGGACGCCTCGGTGGCCCGCACCGTCGCAGACGGTGACGTTCCGGCCCTGGTGCGGCAGAACGTGCTGGCCCAGCTGGCGAACCTGGCCACCCATCCCTCGGTCGCCAAGGCGCTGGCGCAGGGGAAGCTCTCCCTGCACGGCTGGGTCTTCGACATCCCCACCGGCCGCGTCCAGGACCTGACCGCCCCGCTCGCGGCCTGACACTCCCGGCTCCGGCCTCCCACCCGGGGACCTTCCGTCCCCCTACCCCACTCGCCGCTTCCGCCCCACCTGCTCCGGAAGTGGCTCAGCTGAGAAAAGGACGTACTGATCATGGTGCACGCACAGCTCGACCCGACCGCCCGTGAGGCCCTGGCCGCCAAGGCCGTGGAGGCCAAGACCGTCAAGAACCTCTCCTGGCAGCAGATCGCCGACGCCTCCGGCCTGTCGGTGGCCTTCACCACCGCCGCCGTCCTCGG
>NZ_JBIWJA010000101.1:0-1790 GCF_044764905.1 Streptomyces sp. NPDC093586
CGCACCCGGCGCCGGCGCAGTTCGGGCAGCTCGGCGCCGGGGACGCCGCGCTTGATGCCGATCAGGGCGTCCATCAGGCGCAGGCCCTCGAAGGCGTCGCGGGCGTAGCGGACCTCGCCGTCGTAGATCTCGTGGAGGTCCTGTTCGACGTAGGCGCGGGTGAGGGCGGCGCCGCCGAGGATGACGGGGTAGTCGGCGGCCAGGCCGCGCTGGTTGAGCTCCTCCAGGTTCTCCTTCATGATCACCGTGGATTTGACCAGGAGTCCGGACATGCCGATGACGTCGGCCCGGTGCTCGGCGGCGGCTTCCAGGATCGCGGAGACGGGCTGCTTGATGCCGAGGTTGACGACGGTGTAGCCGTTGTTGGACAGGATGATGTCGACGAGGTTCTTGCCGATGTCGTGGACGTCGCCGCGGACGGTGGCCAGCACGATGGTGCCCTTGCCCTCGTCGTCGGTCTTCTCCATGTGCGGCTCCAGGTGGGCCACCGCGGTCTTCATGACCTCGGCGGACTGGAGCACGAACGGCAGCTGCATCTGGCCGGAGCCGAAGAGTTCGCCGACGACCTTCATGCCGTCCAGGAGGGTCTCGTTGACGATGTCGAGGGCCGGGCGGTCCTTCAGGGCGTCGTCCAGGTCCTGTTCGAGGCCGTTCTTCTCGCCGTCGATGATGCGGCGCTTGAGGCGCTCCTCCAGCGGCAGGGCGGCCAGTTCCTCGGCCTTGGACGCCTTCAGCGACCTGGCGGTGGCGCCCTCGAACAGCTGCATCAGCTTCTGCAGCGGGTCGTAGCCCTCGCGGCGGCGGTCGTAGATCAGGTCGAGGGCGGTGGTGACCTGCTCCTGGTCGAAGCGGGCGATCGGCAGGATCTTCGAGGCGTGCACGATCGCCGAGTCCAGGCCCGCCTTGACGCACTCGTCCAGGAAGACGGAGTTGAGCAGGATCCGGGCGGCCGGGTTGAGACCGAAGGAGATGTTGGACAGGCCCAGCGTGGTCTGCACCTCGGGGTGGCGCTTCTTCAGCTCGCGGATGCCCTCGATGGTGGCCACCCCGTCCTTGCGGGACTCCTCCTGGCCGGTGCAGATGGTGAAGGTCAGACAGTCGACGAGGATGTCCGACTCGTGGATGCCCCAGTTGCCGGTGAGGTCCTCGATCAGCCGCTCGGCGATCTCCACCTTCTTCTCGGCGGTGCGGGCCTGGCCCTCCTCGTCGATGGTCAGCGCGATCAGCGCCGCACCGTGCTCCCGGGCCAGCTGCGCGACCTTGGCGAAGCGGGACTCGGGACCGGCGCCGTCCTCGTAGTTCACCGAGTTGATCACCGCGCGGCCGCCCAGCTTCTCCAGCCCGGCCCGCAGGACGTCGACCTCGGTGGAGTCCAGCACGATCGGCAGCGTCGAGGCCGTCGCGAACCGCCCCGCCAGCTCCTCCATGTCCGCCACACCGTCGCGGCCCACGTAGTCCACGCACAGGTCCAGCATGTGCGCGCCCTCACGGATCTGCTCGCGGGCCATCTCCACGCAGTCGTCCCAGCGGCCGGCCAGCATCGCCTCACGGAACTTCTTCGAGCCGTTGGCGTTGGTGCGCTCACCGATCGCCAGGTAGGAGGTGTCCTGCCGGAACGGCACCGACTGGTAGAGCGAGGCGGCACCCGGCTCGGGGCGCGGATCCCGGGCGCCGGGCGTCAGGCCACGCACCCGCTCCACGACCTGCCGCAGGTGCTCGGGCGTGGTACCGCAGCAGCCGCCCACCAGGGACAGCCCGTACTCGCGGACGAACGTCTCCTGCGCGTCGGC
>NZ_JBIWJA010000102.1:0-1779 GCF_044764905.1 Streptomyces sp. NPDC093586
ACCTGGACGATCAACCCAGCAACCGCATAGACCAAGGGGCCGCCCGGCCTACGGCCGGACAGCCCCCACCAAGATCTTCATGAGTCTTCTAGGCCGTGTTTTGAAAGTGGGCTCCGTTCCCCGTCCCGCACCTGGATGATCTAGGTGTGGGGCGAGGGGATCTTTCAGACGAGCAGTGGGCGGTCCTGAAGCCGTTGTTGCCGGTGGTGGTGCTGGGCAGACCTTCGGTGGGCCGGCGGAAGCTGATCGACGGGATCCGCTGGCGAGTGCGGACCGGTGCTCCGTGGCGGGATCTGCCCCGGGAGTACGGGCCGTGGCAGACGGTCTACGGACTCTTCCGCCGCTGGCAGCGTGACGGCACCTGGCCCACGCTGCTGACCCGACTACAAGCCCGCGCGGACGCGGCCGGGCTCATCACGTGGGAGGTCAACGTCGACTCCACGATCTGCCGAGCCCATCAGCACGCCGCAGGCGCCCGCCGCGACGGACAGGCCCAGAAGGAACCGCCGGGCGGAACCCGCACCGAGCCGGAAGACCACGGTCTTGGCCGGTCCCGCGGCGGCTTCACCACCAAGATCCATCTGGCTTGCGAACAAGGTCAACGACCGCTGTCGTTGCTGGTCACTGCAGGTCAGCGTGGTGACAGCCCTCAGTTCGCCGCCGTGCTGGAAGGCATCCGGGTTCCCCGCAGCGGACCGGGCCGTCCCCGTGTCCGTCCGTTGCGGGTGCGGGGCGACAAGGCGTACTCCTCCCGCGCCAACCGGGCCTACCTCCGAAAGCGGCGAATCCGCTGCACCATCCCAGAGCCGGCTGACCAGGCCGCCAACCGCAAACGGCGCGGGAAGGCCGGCGGGCGACCTCCGGCCTTCGACCGCGAGGACTACAAGGCCCGGCACGCGGTCGAGTGCGGGATCAACCGGCTCAAGCGCAACCGGGCGGTGGCCACCCGGTTCGACAAACTCGTCCTCCGCTTCGAAGCCACCGTTCTGATCGCCGCGATCGGCGAATGGCTGTGACGGGCCCGGGCCGTCGGTTCCTCATGCCATGCTGACCGCGGCCAGGGCGAACAAGGCGAGAGGGAAACGGCGATGGGGGCTCAGTACTACGGCGCCGACAGCGAGAACGGCGACCGCATCGACGACCCCTCCGAGGACGCGCTGGTCATGATGATCAGCGACCTCAACGACTCCGACAACACCTTCGTGGTCGTCCAGCCCGACGAGGACGACCCCCTGTGGTTCGCCTCAGTGGCCGTCCTGGACGAAGGCGTTTACGAGATCGTTCGCCGCGACACCACCCGCAACGAGCACGAGGTCACCACAGCGACCGGCATCAACGACATCGCCCACGACCTCACCATCTGGATGGCCGCCCGCAGTATCAGCACTCGCTAGCCCCAGTCTTGCGCCGGCGTCGAACCGCCGCAGCCTGTTCCAGTGCCGCTGCTGCCTCGGCTCTGGCCCTGGCCCGGTCCTCCTTGAAGACCAGCACGCAGGCCAACGCGTCCAGGGCCTCAGCGATCCTCTCCCGCCAGTCAGCGAACTCGACGGAGTCGGCATCGGGCGGCTGCTGCGACTTCACAAAGCGGAGATGACGCAGCGCGTGCTTCAGCACGGGGTCAACCACGAGACTTCTTCCGATCGGTACGCGGTCGACCCCATCGTGCACCACTTTCAAAACACGGCCTAGAAGACTCATGAAGATCTTGGGGTTCTGGCCCTGCCGCGTGAGCGGCAGGGCCAGACTCTTTGGTGTGGTGATGGGGGAATGGGCCGGGGA
>NZ_JBIWJA010000103.1:0-1717 GCF_044764905.1 Streptomyces sp. NPDC093586
CTAGAAGACTCATGAAGATCTTGGTGGGGGCTGTCCGGCCGTAGGCCGGGCGGCCCCTTGGTCTATGCGGTTGCTGGGTTGATCGTCCAGGTGCTGCCTGTTCGGGTGAGTCCGAGGTTGATCAGTCGGCGGAGGTTGAGGGCTGCTGCTCGGGTGTGGAGCCAGGTGTTGTTGGCGATGGTGCCGCGGTAGCGCAGGCGGCGGTTACCGTGCTGGATGAGCCAGGCGACGGCGCGTTCGACCGGGGGTCTCCAGCGCCTGTAGTGGGCTTGCCAGTCGGGGTCGGTGGCGGCCTGGTCGCGGGCGGCTGCCTGGAGGTCGTGGTGCGGGCGGATGGTCAGGATGCGTCCGGCCCTGGCCTTGGTGCACCGCTCGCGCAGGGGGCACCCGGAGCACAGGTCCTTGAAAGTGGCCTTGCGCTGCTGGTGCTGTCCTCCGGGCTCGGAGAGGGGAACGGTGTGTCCGGCCGGGCAGGTCACGGTGGCGGTGGTGGTGTCGATAGCGAAGTCGTCGAGGGTGAAGCCGCCGGGGACGGCCGGCCGCAGCGGGGCCGGTTTGAGGAACAGCCGGTGACCTTGCTGCTGAAGGGTGTGGCGGACGTCGCTGGCGGAATAGGCGGTGTCGCCGAAGAGATCGAGGGCAGTGTCCTCGTCGGCGAGCAGGTCCAGGCCCACCTTGGCCTCGTGGTGCTCGGGCCCGGCCCCGGGCGTGAGGGCCACGGCGGTGTATAAGCCGGTCTCCGGCTCGACGGCGAGGTGGGCTTTGTATCCGTCCTGCCGGTGGGTGCGGGTCTTGTGGATGTGCCGGGATTCGGAATCGACGGTGGAGACGGTCCGGTCGTAGGCGGTGCCGCGGGTGATGCGCCAGCGTCCGTCGCGGCCGTCGGAGTCTCCGGCCGGCTCCACGTCCTGCCCGGCGACCAGGGCCAAAAGGCCGACCGCGTTCGCGGCCTTCTCGCCGAGCTGCTGCTCGGGAAGGTGGCCCAGCAGCCTGAGCGCGTCACCGACGAGGGCGTCGACCAGGCAGGCGCGGGCCTGCTCGTCGTTCCAGGCGATGCGGGGCTTGCCGGGATCGGTGTAGTCGTGCGCGGTGCACTGCACGGCCGCGACCTGGTCGGCACCGGGGACTTCGCGGATGACCGCGCGGACGGCGGCGATGAGCTGGGTGACGGTGTCCTGGGTGGCGACTGCGTCGTCCAGCACGGTGGAGTCCAGGGCCCGCCGGTGCTTGCCCTTGAGGACACCGGTGGCCTTGACGACCTCCCGTACGGCCTCGAAGACTCGGTTGGGCCGGGCGGAACGGGAAAGCCGGCGGCGGAAGTAGGCCAGCAGCGAGGGGTCGAACGCCATGTCGTGCAGGCCCAGCCCGCATGCGGCCTTCCACCGCAGGTCACACCGCAGTTCCTGCACCGTCTCGAAGTCCGACAGCCCATGCAGGGCCTGCAGTGTGATCGCCGCGGCCAGGATCTGCGGCGGCATACTCGGCCGCCCGTTCGCCGAGGGGTACATGTCCGCGAACATCTCCGCCGGGAACAGTGCACCGCGATGCTCGGCCAGGAACGCGAACACACCTCCGGCCGGGATCAACTCCCGGCAGGTCTCCCACACATCCGGCCCGACCGTCTCCCCGGCCCATTCCCCCATCACCACACCAAAGAGTCTGGCCCTGCCGCTCACGCGGCAGGGCCAGAACCCCAAGATCTTCATGAGTCTTCTAG
>NZ_JBIWJA010000105.1:0-1640 GCF_044764905.1 Streptomyces sp. NPDC093586
CGTCCAAGGAGCCCGGGTGTGGCTGGAGATCCTGCGAGAACAACACCCGGACGCCTACAAGACCCTGCTCACCGAGCTGGGACCCCCCTAGCCCCGATACGGAAGCCACCCCGCCGGCCCCGCTCCCTCGCCCGCAGGGCAGGGAGCGGGGCCGTGCCGGTTCCTGCGGACGGGTGGCGGAGCCGGTACGTGGCGGCCGCACGACTCGAGTCCGCCGCCGAGCCCGACTGTGGTGCGCATCACATCGGAGCCGTGTCACGTTCGGGTCGCCTGCTCCCATCTGGTGGGTGTCAGCAGGCGAGCCGAGGAGGACGGGACGATGAGCACACAGCGCGAGACCGGCACGGTGACCGCGCACCACGTGGTGATCCTGGGGGCGGGGTACGCGGGCATGGCCGCGGCCGTCCAGCTCGCGGCCCGGGTACAGCGGCGCGAAGGGGTGCGGGTGACCCTGGTGAACGCGCAGGAGCGGTTCACCGAGCGCATGCGGCTCCACGCGACGGCGACCGGGCAGCGGACCGCCGAGCTGAGCATCCCCGAGCTGCTGGAGGGCACGGGCGCGCGGTTCGTGCGCGGCTGGGTGACGGCGGTGGACGCGGACGCGAAGAGCGTACGGATCGACGACGACCGGGTGCTGTCCTACGACACGCTGGTGTACGGGCTGGGCGGCGTCGCCGACACCTCGGCGGTGCCGGGGGCCGAGGACCACGCGTACACCCTGAGCAGCGTCCAGGACGCCGAGTTGCTGGCCGACCGGCTGGCGCGGCTCGACGGCGGCACGGTGGTGGTCGCGGGCAGCGGGCTGACCGGCATCGAGTCGGCCGCGGAGATCGCCGAGCGGTACCCGCGGCTGAGCGTGGTGCTGCTGGGCAGGCAGGAGCCCGGTGCGGCCATGAACCCGAAGGCCAAGGCGTATCTGCACGCCGCGCTCGCCCGCCTCGGCGTCCGGGTGCGCGCCGGCGTCGAGGTGGTGAAGGTGCTGCCCGACGCGGTGGAACTGGCGGGCGGGGAGAGCATCGCCGCCGACGCGGTCCTGTGGACGAGCGGCACGCGGGTCTCGCCGCTGGCGGCCGCCGCCGGACTGACCGTCGACGAGCGCGGACGCGTCGTCACCGACACGGCGCTGCGGTCGGTGTCCCACCCCGAGGTGTACGCGGTCGGCGACGCGGCCGCCGTCCGCCAGGGGTACGGCGTCATGCACGGCACCTGCCAGGGCGGCATGCCGACCGGGGTGCACGCCGCGCTGTCGATCGACCGGGTGCTGAGGGGCAAGCAGCCCAAGCCGTTCCGCTTCGGCTACTACCACACACCGGTGAGCCTGGGACGGCACGACGCTGTGGTGCAGTTCACCCGGCCCGACGACAGCCCCCGGCGGATCTGCCTGACGGGTCGCACGGCCGTCCGGTACAAGGAGACGGTGACCGCCTCGCCCTGGCCGACCTACGGACGTATGAAGAAGATGCCCGCCTCGGGCGCGTTCTGGCCCCGCGGGGGCCGCTTCACCCGGATCCGGGGGACCAAGTGACCGACCTGTCCACCCATCCCGACCAGCAGGTCTTCCACGAGCACCGGCGACTGCTGTTCTCCGTGGCCTACCGCGTCCTCGGCAGTGCGGCCGACGCCGAGGACGCGGTCCAGGA
>NZ_JBIWJA010000106.1:0-1551 GCF_044764905.1 Streptomyces sp. NPDC093586
GGCACGTACGTCCCCCACACCTCGCGCAGCGCGTTGCACACCTCGCCCACCGTCGCCCGGGCGCGCAGCGCGTCCTTCATCGGGTAGAGGACGTTGTCCTCGCCCTCGGCGGCCTTCTTCAGGGCCGCGAGTGCGGTGTCCACGGCCTGCTGGTCGCGCTCGGCGCGGAGCCTGGCGAGGCGTTCGGCCTGCTGGGCCTCGATGGCCGGGTCGACGCGCAGCGGCTCGTACGGCTCCTCCTCGTCGAGCTGGTAGCGGTTGACGCCGACGACGACGCGTTCGCCGGAGTCGGTCTCCTGGGCGATGCGGTAGGCGCTGCGCTCGATCTCGTTCTTCTGGAAGCCGTGCTCGATGGCGTCGACCGCGCCGCCGAGGTCCTCGACCTTCCGCATCAGCTCCAGGGCGGCGGCCTCGACGTCGTCGGTCATCTTCTCGATGACGTAGGACCCGGCGAACGGGTCGACGGTCGCCGTCACGTCCGTCTCGTAGGCGAGGACCTGCTGCGTGCGCAGCGCGAGGCGGGCCGACTTGTCGGTGGGCAGCGCGATGGCCTCGTCGAAGGAGTTGGTGTGCAGCGACTGGGTGCCGCCGAGGACGGCCGCCAGGCCCTGGACGGCGACGCGGACCAGGTTCACCTCGGGCTGCTGGGCCGTCAGCTGCACGCCGGCGGTCTGGGTGTGGAAGCGCAGCATCAGCGACTTGGGGTTCTTCGCGCCGAACTCCTCCTTCATCACCCGCGCCCAGATCCGGCGGGCCGCGCGGAACTTGGCGACCTCCTCCAGGATCGTGGTGCGGGCCACGAAGAAGAAGGAGAGGCGGGGCGCGAAGTCGTCGACGTCCATGCCGGCCGCGACCGCCGTGCGCACGTACTCGATGCCGTCCGCGAGGGTGAACGCGATCTCCTGCACGGGGGAGGCGCCCGCCTCGGCCATGTGGTAGCCGGAGATCGAGATGGTGTTCCACTTCGGGATCTCGGCCCTGCAGTACTTGAAGATGTCCGCGATCAGCCGCAGCGACGGCTTGGGCGGGAAGATGTACGTCCCGCGCGCGATGTACTCCTTCAGCACGTCGTTCTGGATCGTGCCGGTCAGCTTCTCCGCGCCGACGCCCTGCTCCTCCGCGACGAGTTGGTAGAGCAGGAGCAGCAGCGCGGCGGGGGCGTTGATCGTCATGGACGTGGAGACCTTGTCCAGCGGGATCCCGCCGAACAGCACCCGCATGTCGTCGATCGAGTCGATCGCCACCCCGACCTTGCCGACCTCGCCCGAGGCGATCGGCGCGTCGGAGTCGTGGCCCATCTGGGTGGGCAGGTCGAAGGCGACCGACAGGCCCATCGTGCCGTTGGCGATCAGCTGCTTGTAGCGGGCGTTGGACTCCGTCGCCGTGCCGAAACCGGCGTACTGGCGCATCGTCCAGGGACGGCCGGTGTACATCGTCGGGTACACGCCGCGGGTGAAGGGGTACGCCCCCGGCTCGCCCAGCTTCTCGGCCGGGTCCCAGCCCGCCTGGGTGTCGGGCCCGTAGACCGGCTCGATGGGCAGTCCGGACTCG
>NZ_JBIWJA010000107.1:0-1516 GCF_044764905.1 Streptomyces sp. NPDC093586
TCACTGCGGCGGGTTGCCGTGCTTGCGGGAGGGCAGGTCGGCGTGCTTGGTCTGGAGCATCGCCAGGGACCTGATGAGGACCTCGCGGGTCTCGGCGGGGTCGATGACGTCGTCGACGAGGCCGCGCTCGGCCGCGTAGTAGGGGTGCATCAGCTCGGCCTTGTACTCCTTGACCATCTTCTGCCGCATGGCCTCGGGGTCCTCGGCCTCGGCGATCTGCCGGCGGAAGATGACGTTGGCGGCGCCCTCGGCGCCCATCACGGCGATCTCGTTGGTCGGCCAGGCGTAGGTGAGGTCGGCGCCGATGGACTGGGAGTCCATGACGATGTACGCGCCGCCGTAGGCCTTGCGCAGGATCAGGGAGATCCGCGGCACGGTGGCGTTGCAGTAGGCGTAGAGCAGCTTGGCGCCGTGGCGGATGATGCCGCCGTGCTCCTGGTCGACGCCGGGCAGGAAGCCCGGCACGTCGAGGAGGGTCAGGATCGGGATGTTGAAGGCGTCGCACATCTGGACGAAGCGGGCGGCCTTCTCGCTGGCTTCGATGTCCAGGACGCCGGCGAGGGTCTGCGGCTGGTTGGCGACGATGCCGACGACCTGGCCGTCCAGCCGGGCCAGCGCGCAGATGATGTTGCGGGCCCAGCGCTCGTGGACCTCGAGGTACTCGCCGTCGTCGACGATCTCCTCGATCACCTTCGCCATGTCGTAGGGGCGGTTGCCGTCCGCCGGGACCAGGTCCAGCAGCGTCTCGGAGCGCCGGTCCACCGGGTCGGCCGACTCGACGCGGGGCGGGTTCTCGCGGTTGTTCTGCGGCAGCAGCGTCAGGAGGTAGCGCACCTCGGCGATGCACGTCTCCTCGTCGTCGTAGGCGAAGTGGCACACACCGGAGGTCTCGGCGTGCACGTCGGCGCCGCCCAGGCCGTTCTGGGTGATCTCCTCGCCGGTGACGGCCTTGACCACGTCGGGGCCGGTGATGAACATCTGCGAGGTGTCGCGGACCATGAACACGAAGTCCGTGAGTGCCGGGCTGTAGGCCGCGCCGCCCGCGCACGGGCCGAGCATCACGCTGATCTGCGGGATGACGCCCGACGCCCTGGTGTTGCGCTGGAAGATGCCGCCGTAGCCCGCGAGGGCGGAGACGCCCTCCTGGATGCGGGCGCCGGCGCCGTCGTTCAGCGACACCAGCGGGGCGCCGGCCGCGATGGCCATGTCCATGATCTTGTGGATCTTCGTGGCGTGGGCCTCGCCCAGCGCACCGCCGAAGATCCGGAAGTCGTGCGCGTAGACGAAGACCGTCCGCCCCTCGACCGTGCCCCAGCCGGTGATCACACCGTCCGTGTAGGGCTTCCTGGCCTCCAGGCCGAACCCGGTCGCCCGGTGCCGGCGCAGCTGCTCGACCTCCCGGAAGGACCCCGGGTCCACCAGCAGCTCGATCCGCTCCCGCGCCGTCAGCTTGCCCTTGGCGTGCTGCGCCGCCGTAGCCTTCTCGCCCGGCCCGGCCAGCGCCCGGGCACGGATC
>NZ_JBIWJA010000108.1:0-1472 GCF_044764905.1 Streptomyces sp. NPDC093586
GCCGACTATGTTCTGCAGCGCCTGACGGAGTGGGGTGTTCAGCGCGTCTACGGCTATCCGGGTGATGGCATCAACGGTCTGCTGGGTGCGTTCGACCGGGCGGAGGGGCGTCCGGAGTTCATCCAGGCGCGGCATGAGGAGATGGCCGCGTTCATGGCGTGTGCGCACGCCAAGTTCACGGGTGAGGTGGGGTGCTGTGTGGCGACCTCGGGTCCGGGTGCGGTGCATCTGCTGAACGGTCTGTACGACGCGAAGCTGGATCATCAGCCGGTGGTGGCGGTGGTGGGGCAGCAGAAGCGGTTGTCGCTGGGCACCCACTACCAGCAGGAGATCGCCCTCGAGCAGCTGTTCGCGGACGTGTCCGAGTTCTGCCAGGTGGTGATGCATCCGGGCCAGACCCGCCATGTCATCGACCGGGCCTTCAAGACGGCGCTGACCACGCGGGGTGTGGCCACGGTCATCATTCCGAACGACGTGCAGGAGGAGGAGGCGGTGCCCTCCCCGCCCAAGGAGCACGGCTCGGTCTTCTCCAGCGTCGGCTGGAGCCGGCCCCGCGTTCTGCCCGATCCGGACGAACTGCGCAGGGCCGCCGATGTCCTGAACGCGGGCGAGAGGGTCGCCGTGCTGGTCGGTCAGGGCGCCGCGAAGGCCGGGGCCGAGGTGATCGAGGTGGCCGAACTGCTGGGCGCCGGGGTGGCCAAGGCGCTGTTGGGCCGGGACGTCCTTCCCGATGATCTGCCGTATGTCACCGGGCCGATCGGTCTGCTGGGGAGCAAGGCCAGTGACAACATGATGCGGGAGTGCGACACCCTGCTGATGGTCGGGACGAGTTTCCCGTACTCGGAGTGGCTGCCCGACGAGGGGCAGGCGCGGGGGGTGGAGATCGACATCGACGGCCGCATGATCGGGATCCGGTATCCGATGGAGGCCCACCTCGTCGGTGATGCGAGGGAGACGCTGAGGGCGCTGATCCCGCTGCTGAAACGCAAGAAGGCCGGTAGCTGGCGGAAGAAGATCGAGAAGGACGTCCGCGAGTGGCACGACCTGTGCGACCGCTGGGCGGCGGAGCACTTCGGCGACACGATCAACCCGCAGGCCGTCGCCGCGGAACTGTCGCCGCGGTTGCCGGACGGGGTGATCCTGACGGCGGACTCCGGTTCGGGCACCAACTGGTGGGCCCGGCACCTCAGGCTCCGCCAGGGGATGCGCGCGTCGCTGTCGGGGACGCTGGCGACGATGGGCCCGGGGACGCCGTACGCGATCGCGGCGCGGTTCGCGTATCCGGACCGGCCGGTGATCGCCTTCATCGGCGACGGGGCCTTCCAGATGAACGGCATGAACGAGATGATCACCGTCAAGCGGTACCTGGACCGCCTCTCGGGGCCGGCCCCGTTCATCTTCTGCGTGTTCAACAACCAGGACCTCAACCAGGTCACCTGGGAGCAGCGCGCCATGGCCGGCGACCCCAAGTA
>NZ_JBIWJA010000109.1:0-1155 GCF_044764905.1 Streptomyces sp. NPDC093586
TAGTGTCCTGCGCCAGAGATCCGTCGGCAGATGCGGGCGAGGGAGTCGAGGATTTCCTCGGCGGTCTTGGTCCAGATGAACGGCTTGGGGTCTTCGTTCCAGTCCTTGACCCATGCGCGGATGTCGGCTTCGAGGGCCTGGATGTTCTTGTGTGCGCCACGGCGGATCATCTGGTGGGCCAGGTAGCCGAACCACCGCTCGACCTGGTTGATCCAGGAGGAGCCGGTCGGAGTGAAGTGCAGCTCGAACCGCGGATGTTTGGCCAGCCAGGCCTTGATCGCCGGTGTTTTGTGGGTGCCGTAGTTGTCCACGATCAGATGGACCTGCAGGTGCCCCGGCACCACTTTGTCGATGCGGATCAGGAACTTCTTGAACTCCACGGCCCGGTGCCGGCGGTGCAGAGCGGTGATGACCTGACCGGTAGCGACGTCGAAGGCGGCGAACAAGGTGGTCAGGCCGTTACGGACGTAGTCGTGGGTGCGCCGCTCGGGCATGCCCGGCATTATCGGCAGCACGGGCTGGGAGCGGTCCAGGGCCTGGATCTGCGACTTCTCGTCCACCGAGAGCACCACCGCGCCCTCGGGCGGGTTGAAATAGAGGCCGACGACGTCGTAGACCTTTTCGATGAACAACGGGTCTGTCGACAGCTTGAAGGTGTCCGCCAGGTGCGGTTTGAGCTGGAACTGCCGCCAGATCCGGCCGACTGTGGACTTCGACAGACCACTGTGCTCGGCCATCGATTTCCTGGACCAGTGGGTGGCGTTCTTCGGTAGTTGTTCCAGCGTGGTGACCACGACCTTTTCCACCTGATCGATGCTGATGGTGGGCGGCCGGCCTGGCCGGGGCTCGTCGGCCAGCCCGTCCAGCCGCTCGGCGAGGAAGCGTCGCCGCCACTTGCGGACGGTGTCCGCGGTCACCCGCAGATCTCGGGCGACCGCGACAATCGGCGGCACCTCCGGCCCCGCGCACGCCAGCACGATCCGCGCCCGCAAGGCCAGGGCCTGAGCAGATGTCGCCCGACGCGTCCACCGCTCCAACACCGCCCGCTCGTCATCAGACAGCAGCAACGGTTCGAGCTTCGGGCCACGACGGGGCACTGACGCACCAGCAGCAGAAGTCATGCAATTTCTAACGATCAACTACTGGCGCAGGACA
>NZ_JBIWJA010000110.1:0-1137 GCF_044764905.1 Streptomyces sp. NPDC093586
CAGTTCGGCATCTTCACCGTCGGCGACGTCACCCCGGACCCGACCACGGGCCGGACGCCGACCGAGCGTGAGCGCATCAAGGCCATGGTCGCCATCGCGCTGAAGGCCGAGGAGGTGGGGCTCGACGTCTTCGCGACCGGCGAGCACCACAACCCGCCCTTCGTGCCCTCGTCGCCGACCACGATGCTCGGCTACATCGCGGCGCGCACCGAGCGGCTGGTCCTGTCCACGTCCACGACGCTGATCACCACGAACGACCCGGTGAAGATCGCCGAGGACTTCGCGATGCTGCAGCACCTGGCCGACGGCCGCACCGACCTGATGCTGGGGCGCGGCAATACCGGGCCGGTGTATCCGTGGTTCGGCAAGGACATCCGCGAGGGCATCGATCTGGCCGTGGAGAACTACGCCCTGCTGCGCCGGCTGTGGCGCGAGGACGTCGTGAACTGGGAGGGCAGGTTCCGTACGCCGCTGCAGGGCTTCACGTCCACGCCCCGTCCGCTGGACGGCGTCGCGCCCTTCGTCTGGCACGGCTCCATCCGCTCCCCGGAGATCGCCGAGCAGGCCGCGTACTACGGCGACGGCTTCTTCCACAACAACATCTTCTGGCCGGCCGACCACACCAGGCGCATGGTCGAGTTCTACCGGAACCGCTACGCCCACTACGGGCACGGCACTCCCGAGCAGGCGATCGTCGGCCTGGGCGGGCAGGTGTTCATGCGCCGCAACAGCCAGGACGCGGTGCGCGAGTTCCGCCCCTACTTCGACGTCGCCCCGGTCTACGGGCACGGGCCGTCGCTGGAGGAGTTCACCGAGCAGACCCCGCTGACGGTCGGCTCGCCGCAGCAGGTGATCGAGAAGACCCTCGCCTTCCGCGACTACGCCGGCGACTACCAGCGCCAGCTGTTCCTGATGGACCACGCCGGGCTGCCGCTGAAGACCGTGCTGGAGCAGCTCGACCTGCTCGGCGAGGAGGTCGTGCCGGTGCTGCGCGAGGAGTTCGCCAAGAACCGCCCGGCCGGTGTGCCGGACGCCCCCACCCACGCCTCGCTGCTGGCGAACACGGAGAACGCCGGGCAGGAAACCGCGCAGGAAGGAGCACGGGCATGAGGCTCGTCGTCGTCTCCGCGGGACTGA
>NZ_JBIWJA010000111.1:0-1129 GCF_044764905.1 Streptomyces sp. NPDC093586
CTAGTGACCTGAGTCGGAGATTCGTCGGCAGTAGGCGGCGACTTTGTCGAGGATCTCGTCGGCGGTCTTCGTCCAGACGAACGGCCTGGGGTGCTCGTTCCAGTCTGCGAGCCAGGACCGGATGTCGCGTTCGAGGGCCTGGACGGAGCGGTGGACACCGCGCCTGAGCTTCTTCTGCGTCAGCTCGGCGAACCACCGCTCCACCAGGTTCAGCCAGGACGAACTGGTCGGCGTGAAGTGCAGGTGGAAGCGGGGATGTACCAGCAGCCACTTCTTGACGGCGGGCGTCTTGTGGGTGACGTAGTTGTCGAGGATGAGATGCACCTCGAGCTCCGCGGGGACTTCCTTGTCCAGCTTGGCCAGGAACTTCTTGAACTCCACGGCCCGGTGGCGTCGGTGCAGGGAGCCGATCACCTTGCCGGTGGCGACCTCTAGTGCGGCGAACAGGGTGGTGGTGCCGGCGCGGACGTAGTCGTGGCTGCGGCGTTCGGGAACGCCGGGCATCATCGGCAGCACGGGCTGGGACCGGTCCAGGGCCTGGATCTGCGACTTCTCGTCCACGCAGAGGACCAGGGCCTTCTCCGGCGGGTCGAGATACAGGCCGACGACGTCACGGACCTTGTCGATGAACAGCGGGTCGGTGGACAGCTTGAACGTCTGTGAGCGGTGCGGCGCGAGGGCGAACGCCCGCCAGATCCGCGAGATCGCCGACTGCGACATGCCGGTGGCCGCCGCCATCGACCTGGTCGACCAGTGGGTGGCGTTCTTCGGCTTCTCCTCCAGGGTCTTGACGACGACCCGCTCGACGTCCGCGTCGGTGATCTTCCGCGGGACGCCGGGCCGCGGCTCGTCACACAGGCCGTCCAGGCCGCGTTCCAGGAAGCGCCGCCGCCAGGTGCGGACCGTGTCCGGACTGACCCGCAGCCGGCGTGACACCTCCATGATCGAGTGCCCCTCGGCGCACTCCAGCACGATCCTTGAACGCTGGGCCAGAGCCTGGGCCGTCGTGCGGCGACGCACCCAGCCCTCCAGCACGACCCGCTGGGCATCGGTCACCGACAACGGCGGAATCTTCGGACCCGGACGACTCATACCGAACCAACGACGAATCTCCGACTCAGGTCACTAG